>JBDTXM010000229.1:0-5953 GCA_040006215.1 Acidobacteriota bacterium | reverse complement strand
GGCGTTGCCGATTACATCGAACCCAAGGAAGATCTTGAAGTAAAAGTTTCGAACTTTTTCACCAAAGTAAACTCGCCGGTCCTTACCGATCTCGACATGGATTTCGGCGGCCTGCAGACGGATATGATGTATCCGCGTGAACTGCCCGATATTTTCAAAGGCTCGCAGTTGACGATCATTGGCCGTTATAAAAATCAGGGTGATCTCGACAATCTCGTTTTCCGTTTGAAAGGCAAGACGGGCAAGGAAACGCGGACCTTTAATTATTCAAACCTCGATTTTCCGATGCGTGCCGAGAACAATGATTTTCTTCCGCGTCTGTGGGCGAGCCGCCGTGTCGGATGGCTGGTCGAGCAGATTCGCAGCAATGGGGAGAATAAAGAGCTACGTGACGAGATCGTTGATCTGGGAACCCGATACGGGATCGTCACGCCATACACTTCGTATCTTGCCACCGACGGCAGCAGCACGCGTCAGATCGCTAATAGCATGGATGCGCGAATGAAGGCTCCGATGGCAGCGGAATCGATGCGGGCCGACAGCGGTGCCGCTGCGGTCTCCGTGGCCAAGGAAGCCAAGAAGATGCGAGATAAGGTGACTTTCGACGGCGCGGACGAGGAGGTCGCAAAGTCGGGCTACGTAAAGAAAGCGGGTATTAAAACCTTCTATCTCCAAAACGGCGTTTGGACCGATTCTGAGTTTAACGAAGCGTCGAAACTCGTCGAGGTAAGGCTGGCCTTTGCTTCCGAGGCGTATTTCGATCTGGTTACAAAGGAAAAAGGACTTGCTCAGTTCTTTTCCGTCGGCGAACAGGTAGTCGTCGTTTGGAATGGGAAGGTCTATCGAATAAACAAGTAGGAAAATGAGAACTGGGGTGCCGGGTGACTTTTGACGGGATAAAAGATATTTTATTAGTCAAAGGTCATCTGGTCATTTAGAAGGAGACACCGCGTGCTTTTATCGTTTCGAATCTCAGTTTTTATCTGCTTCAATCTCCTCTCAGTGTTGTTATTGTTCGGCCAGGGGGGCTGGGTAGTAAACAACTCAAAGGCTCCCGTCGACCTAGTTGCGGTGTATTTCACGTCGCCGGACCGCGGCTGGGTGGCTGGCGATGACGGCTATCTGGCTTCGACGGTGAATGGCGGCAAAACTTGGGACAAGTATCCGCTCGGAACGACGGAAACGATCAACGAGATCTACTTTCGCAACGATAAGAATGGCTATCTCGTCGCCGGACGTAAGATGTATCTGACGAAGGACGCGGGCCAAACTTGGCAGGAAACAAAGCTTTTCAATCAGGGGGAATTCAAAAACCTGACCCCGGAATTCATTTGCATTCGTTTTTCGGACAAAAAGCATGGTCTCGTTATTGGGTCACTGCTTAAGAAAACGAACGACGGTGATGATGTAGTCGATTCGCTAGTCATGCGGAGCGAAGATGGCGGCGAGACGTGGACGCGCATAATCGTCCCGACTAAGAAAGAGCTGTTTCATCTGGATGTGAATGGCAACTCGCGGGCGTGGATAGTCGGTGATAAAGGATTGATCCTGTCGACCACGGACGGAGGCCTGACCTGGCGCGAACAGGTATCAGGTGTAATGCGAGCTTTGTTCAACGTCAATTTCCGCGACGATAACGAAGGGTTCGCGGTTGGCGGCGGCGGAACTATCTTAAAAACAACCGACGGCGGCGGCAACTGGCAAAAGGTCAACGTGCCGTTCACCGAGACGTTCAAACGGGTCGATTTCGCCGACGACAAAAATGGCTGGATCGTGGGTCATAAAGGTTCGATCCTAAGGTCTGCGGACCGCGGCCAGACCTGGGTCAAACAGGCGAGCGGTACCGTGAACGACCTTTACGGCCTGTACATGGACAAAAAATACGGTTGCGCGGTTGGTGCACACGGCCTAGTGATCGCGTACCAAAAATAATCTTCTAGAATTTCATGCTTTTAGTAACACTTTCGTAGCGAGCTGTGGTATCTTACATCACAAATCGTTGTCGATTGACGAGCTTCCATTAGGAAGCATTATCAAAAACACACTTAACTTCTTGGAGGGATAAATGGTTAAAAAGTCGTTTTTGATCGCGTTCTCGATCTCTTTGATCGCGATCCTCATGAGCGGAATTGCGCACGCTCAAGGTACAACCTCTCGCGTAACCGGTGTGGTCACCGACGCCTCAGGCGCCGCCATCGCGGGAGCAACCGTCACATTAACAAACGAAGGAACGAACATTTCGATCACCGCACAAACTAGCGATAGTGGGGCCTATACGTTCGATCTTATCCAGATCGGTAAATATCAGGTCACGGTCGAAAAGCCAGGTTTCAAGAAATTCGTCTCAAAGGGGAACACCGCAAACATTAATCAGCCGGCCACGGTAAACGTGACGCTCGAAGCCGGTGATGTTTCGGCCACCGTGACCGTAAACGGATCAGCCGAACAGGTGCAGACCAGCACTTCTGGAAATATTGGCAGCACCGTTGAACAGAGAACTCTGGAGAGTCTGCCGATCGTGGGGCTACGCGGACGCAACCCTCTCGACTTACTCAATTTTCAGCCGGGTGTCGTCTTTGGCGGCAATACCGGAGGAGCTGTCAACGTCAACGGCTCACGCGACCGAGCCTTTAATTTCACGCTGGACGGCATTGACATAAACGAGTCAACCGCCGGCGGATCGAACTTTACGCCGCTTCGCCCGAATCCAGATTCGGTACAGGAATTTCAGATCGTAACGAGTAACTTCACGGCGGAACTAGGCCGTAGCAGCGGCGCTGCGGTAACTCTTGTCACCCGATCGGGTACGAATCAGTTCCATGGAAACCTCTTTGAGTACTATCAGACTCCGGAACTTAACGCGGTAAATTATCCGAATACGATTCAAACCGCGATTCCTAAGGACCAATTCGTTCAGCATATATTCGGCGGAAGCTTCGGCGGTCCGCTTCCTAACCTTGGATTGGGTGAAGGCACTCCTTTCAAGCTTTTAAAGGATAGGGCCTTCTTTTTCGTCAACCTTCAGCTCTTGCGAGCATACGATACAGCGTTGGTTCAGAGAACTGTCTATACCCAGGCCGCGCGAGCCGGACTTTTCAGGTATGTTTTGGGGGGGCAAAACGGAGGAGTGGGTACGTCAAACGCTGCGGTCGATGCTGCTGGCAATCCTATTTTCGCTAATTGTCCGCAGCCGGCCGGCGTGAAATGTATCTCAAGCTACAATGTGGCAACGCAAGCACCAGTGTCGATAGACCCTTCGCTACAGGCTCTGATAAATGCGATGCCGCTGCCAAATGATTTTTCAGGTGGTGACGGTCTGAACACAGCGCTGTTCGATTTTGCGTCGCCGCAGCACGAGAGGCAATACGATTTTTCGACCAAACTCGACTTCAGAATCAATGATAAGAATTCAATGTACATTCGATGGGCTCAGGGTGACCAGAATAGCTTCGGCGATTCCGGTAATGGTGGGCGGCCGATCTTTCCGAATTCCCCGAACTTTGTCGACACTTTTAGGTCGCCGAGGAATCTCGCCGTCAATTGGCGTTGGGCTCCGACATCGACGATTTCGAATGAGGCGATTTTCGGTTGGAGTAAGTATTTCTTCAATTTTCTAACCCCCCACCCTGATGCGAGCCTTCCATTCGTGTTCCTTAACCCCGCGACGCCTAACACGAACTTCTCTTACAACGCTCGAGGCGTACGAACGCTTCAATTCATTGACAATCTGACCATCGTTCATGCTGATCACACGTTGAAAACGGGAATCAATTTTCGTTTCAATCAACACAGGGACGACAGATCGAACGTTGCCGGTGCGGCCATAGAACCGACCGTAACTTTTAGCGGCGCCAATGTATCGAGCTCGGCTCCTTACAATATTCCGGTAGCCGGTTCTACAAGTATCAATAGCACCGACCGTACCCGTCTGATTAATATGATCGCTGATGAACTCGGACTAGTCGGTTCGGTATCTCAGGCATTTGTACTTGATCCGAATAACCCTTCTTCTTTTGCTCCGGTTGGGTCTCGATGGCTGAACGAGGCCAATTACGTCGAGACTGACTATTATGTGCAAGATAATTGGCGTGTTCGGAGGAATTTAGTGTTAGACCTTGGTGTCCGCTGGGAACCGAAATACAAGCCGAGCATAGCCGACAGAACAATTCTTGTACCCAATCAGCCGGTGAAATTGGGGGCAGCGCCGTCAAATACCCTAAAGTGGGTGCCCGGTGACCTATTCAAAAATGACTTTAGTAAGATCCTTCCCTCCATCGGTTTCGCCTGGGATCCGTTCAAGTCGGGAAAAACTTCGATTCGAGCTAATTATCGAATGGCATCTGACAGGTTTGCAACGTTTCTTTTTGGTTCATCGATCTTTCAAAGCACTCCGGGTAATAATGTGGGGGTGACGAATTCGGGATTTGGTGCTGGTGGCGGCCTCCTGCGAAATGTAGGTCCCGTCATTGCTTCGCTCGTGCCTACCCAAACACCGGCATCCCTTCAACAGCCACCGAAGTTTGGAACAGGTTCAATCAGCGTCATTGATCCCGATCTTCAATATCCTCAGATCCACGAATGGTCTGCCAGTTTCCAGCGTGAGATCGGAGATGGAAATGTCGTTGAGGTCAATTACATTGGCAAACATGGCGTTCATTTATTAGGTGGCTATAACGTGAATCAGGCGAACATATTCGCCTCGGTTCCTGGTGTAGGCGGAACCTTTCTCCAGGAATTCAATCAGATCCGTGCCAACGCGGCGTACAACAGTCCTCTGATCAATCTGATCATGAGCGGAAATGCGACTAACAACGGCGGGACCGCTCGGTTCCGGACATTGAATTCGACTGCCCTTTCTGCGGGCAATGCGACGGGCGGCGTGGCGTCGGCCGCACTGGTAGTTTCGCAAAAAACCTGTGTCGCGGCCGACGTGACGGCGGGTATATGCACGAATGGTCAGCTTGGCCAGCGGCTTCTGGACCTCTACGGATTCAGCTCTTTGCTCCAGCCGTATTCCCAGTTTACTGGCGGCCTAAACGTGTTTGATAGCAGCGACTATTCACTTTACAACGGATTGCAGCTTATTTTTAAGAGGCGAATTAAGAGCGGGTTAGGTTTCCAGTTGGGTTACACATATTCCCTGTCAAAAGATAACCGCTCATGGGATCCGTCTCTTAGCACGGTGTCAACTGGATCGTCCCAATCCGCGTCGAGTACACCTTTTGATCTCAGAGACCGGCATCTAAATTATGCATGGTCAGATTTCGATCGGCGTCATGTGTTTCAGGGGACGTACGTCTACGAACTTCCATTCGGAAAGGAAAAGTGGATACACCCGGAGAATAAGGTCGTCAATTACCTCATCGGCGGGTGGCAGTTAGCCGGAACGGTGATATGGATGAGCGGAAGACCATTCACAGTTTATTCAGGGGCAAACACAGTCAGTAGTGTGGTGCAGTCGACCGCTAACTGCAGTGGATGCACCCGAGACACAGGCAGGCTAATTGTTGAAAGCGGACGGAACTTCTGGTTCGACTCGGCCGCTAGGGCACTCTTCTCCACTCCGGATCCTGGGAGTATAGGCAACACTGGCCGTAACTTCTTCCTCGAACCAGCCTATTTTCAGACCGACGCATCGGTCTCGAAGAAGTGGGGAATCACCGAGAAGGTGCATTTTGATCTGAGGCTGGATATCAGGAACGTGACGAACACGCCGGACTTTGCTGCTCCGACGGCGGTTGTCGGTAATTCACTATTCGGACGGATCAACGGTTCGATAAATAATGCTTCGAGGAGAATGCAGCTTTCGGGGAAGATCAGTTTCTAATTTTCCCATTTTCCTAAAAAATGAGCCCTGCGGTTTTGGCCGCGGGGCTTTTTTATCTTGGGCATTACCTTAAAGCTAGTTCGGCTTTTCATCCAAAGCATCAAAGGCTTCTTCGAGTTGTTCGGC
>JBDTXM010000228.1:0-5972 GCA_040006215.1 Acidobacteriota bacterium | reverse complement strand
CCAAGGCGATCTCGAAGTTCATGAAGGACAACGCCGACATCTATACCTTTAAAACCGGTGTGGTTGACGGTAAGCTGGTCGATCTGCAGCAGTTAACGACCATCGCGAACCTTCCTTCAAAGGAAGAGCTTATTTCGAAGCTGCTTTACGTCATCAATGCTCAGGCCCAACGCCTGGTGACGGTCATTAACGCCGTACCGCGTAACCTCGCGGTGGTGATCAAGCAGATCGGAGACAAAGCTCCGGTCGGTGCTCCTCCGATAGAAGCTAAAACTGAAGCTGAAGAAGCACCAGCCGCCGAAGAAACGAAGACGGAAGAGCCCGCGGCAGCCGTTGAAGAATTGGCACCAGCTGTCGAAGCGGACGCTACTCCGGTTGCGGAAGCTCCGGCGGAGGAGACGGCAGCCGAGGCTCCAGCGGAGGAAGCCGCAGCCCCCTCGGAAGAGGCTCCGACGTCGGAAGACGAGCCCGCCGCGGAATAATTAAGGTTTTTTGTGCAGCAAACTTTGGTTTGTTGATAGACGAGACAGACTAGAGTTTGTCAAAACGAGAAGGCCGTACTCAAGGAAAACGAGCGGGGGTGATTTGTCAGGTCACTTTCGCGGCTCGGACAAACGGAGGAGGAGATGCACCCAATTCCAGATGTCCCGTGGGTTCTAGCGGCTGACAGCTCGAACGGAGAAAGGGATAAGGATAAAGGCGAAAGCCCGAGATCCGGTTGCCTGACTCAGTTCGCTAATAGACCGAAAGGTAAGAGCTAAGCGATCGAGGAGATTTCTCCTTCATCCTTTCGCCTTTATCCTTTCAAAACCAGAACCCCATTTAGAGGAGATATATAAGATCATGGCAATTACAAAAGATGATGTAGTCGAGTATTTAAAAGGTATTACGCTGTTGGAAGCGTCGGAATTGGTCAAGGAACTTGAAGAAGTGTTCGGCGTTTCTGCCGCGGCTGCTTCGGCACCTGTGATGGTCGCCGCGGCTGGAGCAGGAGACGGGGCAGGCGCTGCCGCGGAAGAGAAGGATACGTTTGATGTTATCCTGACGGCCGCCGGCGGAAACAAGATCTCCGTTATCAAGGTCGTTCGCGAAGTCGTCGCCGGTCTAGGCTTGAAAGAAGCCAAGGACCTGGTCGACGGAGCGCCGAAGGCTTTAAAGGAAGGCATTTCAAAAGGCGAGGCCGAAGAGATCAAGACCAAGCTTACTGACGCGGGTGCTACGGTCGAGATCAAATAACGTCCGGTTGTTGGAGACGCAGGTTGCTTTGCGGGCCGAATGGCCAGCATGAAGCAATCTGCGTTCCACAACTTGATTCCCTGGATTTTTTTGTTATACTGGGAATCTAGCGTTATGCAACGCGATCGGGCCTTTGGCGTCGGTCTATGAGAATCTTACACGTAAATGTAGGCTTCCTTTTGGTTTAGGGCGATCGGTTTCGCGAGAATTGGAGAGTTGGTGTCTCTTTCGGGACTCTCGAAAAGTCAGAATAACAGTTACTAAACTGCTGAAAAGCGGTCTGGGCAGACTTTGCCCTCGACCGCATTTGCCGTCTCTATTTGAAAATTTTTAGGGAGCTTTTTGCAAGAGCATCCTATCAACAATAGGCATTTAAATCAACCACTATTTTCTTGCCTGAAATGGTTTTAATACTATGATCAATAATCCGCTCCAGAGCAATACTACAGGCCTTGGACGACGAACCAGTCAGTCGCCCGAGCGTGTCGATTTTTCAAAGATCTATACGTCCGCACAGATCCCGAATTTGATCGAAGTTCAGCGGGAATCGTACAACCGATTTCTCCAGATGGATCTCATTCCCGAGGAACGTCAGCCGGTCGGCCTGCAGTCGGTCTTTAGATCGATCTTTCCGGTCTCGGATTTTCGCGAGACAGCTACGCTCGAATTTGTTGAATATCAGATCGGCAACTGGCAGTGCAAGTGCGGCAATCTCGAGGGGTTGGAGCATCTTCGGGCAAACTGTAAAAACTGCGGCTCCAAGATCAAGGTCGATCCGTTCAATCCGGCCGAGGTCCTTTGTAACCATTGCGGCACGTTCAATGCGGTTCGGCCAAAACTCTGCCCGAATTGCGGCGAGCCTGTCGGATTAAAGCATAAACACGATCAGCAGGAGTGCCAGGAACGCGGAATGTCGTACAGCGTTCCTCTAAAAGTAAAGATCCGGCTGACCGTATTCGACAAGGATGCCGAAACCGGAGCGTCAACGGTGCGCGACATAAAAGAAGAAGATGTCTTCTTCGGCGAGATCCCGCTGATGACCGACAACGGAACGTTCATCATCAACGGTACAGAGCGCGTTATCGTGTCGCAGCTCCACCGCAGTCCCGGGGTTTTCTTTAGAGGCGAACGCGACGAATTTCTCGCAAAGATCATTCCGTATCGCGGTTCGTGGGTAGAATTTGAATACGACCAGAAAGGCATTCTCCACGCACGTCTGGGTAAACGAAAGATCCTCGCAACGATCTTCCTTCGTGCCTTAGGCCTCTGGCTTAACCCGCAGATCGACATGAAAACGGTCTCGGACAATATTTTGGAAGAAGTCGTAAAAAACGCCGAGTACGGTGATGGGAATATCTTGCGGCTGTTCTATGTTACGGACGAAGTTTCCGTAGATAAAGGAAAGCTCTTTATTTCGATCAAGAAAGAGGGTGAGACCAATCTCTCCGGCATGCATTCCGAAGAGGACATCAAGGACAAGAAGGAAGATGTCGTTCGGAAGGGCAAAAAGATCACGAAATCAGCGATCTCGGAGCTTCGCAGAATGAAGAGCGAGCGGGTCGAGGTTTCGGTTAACGATTTCGAGGCCGCCTTTGCGGTCGATGATGTGGTTAACAACGAGACCGGCGAAGTGATCCTCGAGGCCAATACCGAGCTCACGGCTGCAAAACTTCAGCAGTTGGTCGAAGAGGGCGTGGCGAATTTTGAGGTGTTTTTCCCGAAACGCGATGTTATCGGTGAGGTAGTTTCGCAGACCCTGAAAAAGGACGCGATCACCAAACCGGTTGACGCTCTTCTCGAGATCTATCGCAAAATGCGTCCCGGCGACCCGCCGACAGTCCCAACGGCGTATCGTCTGCTCGAAGGCATGTTTTTCGATGCCCGGAGGTTTGATCTGTCGCGTGTGGGACGTCTTAAGTTCAATATTAAGATGGGCCGTCCAGAGCGGGACCGTTTGGACGACTCTCTTCTCGACGCGGGCGATTTCGTTCAGGTTGTCAATTATCTCTTGAGAATGAAGAGGGACAGCGAGCATTACATGCAGGACGATATCGACCATCTTGGCAATCGACGCGTTCGCGCCGTTGGCGAACTGCTCGAAAATCAGTTCCGCATCGGCCTCGAGAGAATGGAACGTGCGATCAAGGAGAAAATGTCCATCCAGCAGGACATGTTCACGACGATGCCGCGTGACCTCGTTAATGCCAAGCCGGTTACGGCGGCCGTTCGCGAATTCTTTGGTTCGTCGCAGCTTTCGCAGTTCATGGACCAGACCAATCCGCTTTCGGAAATTACGCACAAACGCCGTTTGTCGGCTTTAGGGCCGGGCGGTCTTTCGCGGGAACGTGCCGGATTTGAGGTCCGCGACGTTCACCCCACCCACTATGGCCGCATCTGTCCGATCGAGACGCCTGAAGGCCCGAACATTGGTCTAATCTCGTCGCTATCGTGCTTTGCTCGGATCAACGAATTCGGCTTTATCGAATCGCCGTATCGTAAGGTCGAGGACGGCCGGGTTATTGAATACGTTAAAATTCAAAACGGCGGCGACACGAAGTTCAAGCCGAAGGATCACGTGCCTCTGGAGGATGTCGAATCGGCGAACCGCAAGGCCAAAAAGGCTGACCAAAAAGAGGCGGAGTTCGAACCGTTCCCGTTCTATCAAACGGCGTGGGAAGAAGACAGATATGTCATCGGGCAGGCCAATATTGAGCTTGATCCAAAGGGTCATATCGTAAAAGAGCGGAACGCCGCTCGAAAAAAGGGTGAGTTTATTACTGCCGACAAGGCGGATATTCAGTATATGGACGTTTCGCCGAAACAGCTCGTTTCGGTGGCGGCCTCGCTGATCCCGTTCCTTGAAAATGACGATGCTAACCGAGCTCTAATGGGCTCTAACATGCAGCGTCAGTCAGTGCCGCTTCTTCGTGCCGAGTCGCCCTATGTCGGGACTGGCATGGAAAAGATCGCGGCCCGCGATTCGGGAGCCGTCGTTATCGCCAAGCGTGACGGTATCGTCGATTACGTCGATTCCGAACGTATCATCGTCAAAGCCGATCATCAGGTTGACGGAACTATCTCACGCGAAGTGACCGCGGACATCTATTCGTTGGTCAAATTCAAACGGTCAAATCAGAACACCTGTATTAACCAGCGTCCGATCGCACAGGTTGGCGAACGGGTAAAGAAAGGACAGGTTATCGCTGACGGGCCCTGCACGGATAGAGGCGAACTCGCGTTGGGACGTAACGTGCTCGTGGCATTTATGCCGTGGCGCGGGTACAACTTTGAGGACGCGATTCTGGTTTCCGAAAAACTCGTCAAGGAAGACTATTACACGTCGATCCACATCGAGGAGTTGGAGATCGAGGCTCGCGACACCAAGCTCGGACCTGAGGAGATCACGCGTGATATTCCGAATATCGGCGAAGTCATGCTTCGGGACCTGGACGAATCGGGCATCATCCGGATCGGTGCTCAGGTAAAGCCTGGCTCAATTCTCGTCGGTAAAGTTACGCCGAAGGGTGAGACTCAGCTCACTGCTGAAGAGAAGCTCCTCCGTGCGATCTTTGGTGAAAAGGCGGGCGACGTTAAGGACGCGAGTCTGACATGCCCTCCGGGAATCGATGGAACGGTCGTCGACGTCCAGGTCTTTACCCGTAAGGGCCAAGACAAGGATGAGCGGAGCCTCGACATCGAAGCGATGGAAGAAGAAGACCTTCGCCGCGATCTTGAGGATGAGATCCGCATCCTTCAGGAACAGCGTGACGAGCGTATTTACGAGTTGTTCGACGGTCGCAAGCTGCGTAGCGACCTGATGGACGGAAAAGAGGTTCTGATCAAGAAGAACGTCACACTCGAGCGTGGCATTCTGAAGGAGATCCCGGCCAAGCTTTACAAGAATATCGATGTCGCGTCGGGTTCGATCGACGTAACGTCGGAGACAAAGGAGTACGAGCAGAGGACGGAACGCCAGATCAATATTCTGAGCGATATCTACGACGAGAAGATAACCAAGCTCAAGCAGGGCGACGAACTTCCCCCCGGCGTGATCAAGATGGTTAAGGTTTTTGTCGCCATGAAGCGAAAGCTTTCGGTCGGTGACAAGATGGCCGGGCGTCACGGTAACAAAGGCGTCATTGCACGCATCCTGCCGGAAGAGGACATGCCGTATTTGCCGGATGGAACTCCGGTCGAGATCGTGCTCAATCCGCTGGGCGTTCCCTCGCGTATGAACGTGGGACAGATCCTGGAAACGCATCTCGGTTGGGCAGCCCGGGTTCTGGGGCTGCACTTCGCGACGCCGGTTTTCGACGGTGCAAGTGAAGAAGAGATCAAGAGCTACATCGGAAAGGCGAACGCGGAATACGACCGCCTCAAGCTGCCGCCATCGGTCGGGCCGTCGGGTAAGACCCGTCTGTACGATGGGCTTACTGGCGATCAGTTCGAGCAGAAGGTGACCGTTGGTTACATATATATGCTCAAGCTGTCACACCTTGTCGATGACAAGATCCATGCACGATCGATCGGACCGTACAGCCTGATCACGCAGCAGCCGCTCGGTGGTAAAGCTCAGTTCGGCGGACAGCGTTTCGGCGAAATGGAAGTTTGGGCACTCGAGGCATATGGTGCGGCGCACATCCTGCAAGAATTGCTGACATGCAAATCCGACGACGTGGCCGGCCGTTCGAAGATCTACGAGACGATCGTCAAGGGCGTTTCGAACTTCGAACCGG
>JBDTXM010000227.1:0-5997 GCA_040006215.1 Acidobacteriota bacterium | reverse complement strand
CCGCATCCGCTTCGTCGCCGACACCCGCTCCGGCATCGGCGGATGACGATATTCCGTTCTAATTCGAGGACAAAATACGAACGCCCGGATGTAAAGATCAAATTCTTACATTCGGGCGTTTTTGCGTCTCAAAATTCAAACAAGCCCAAGGATATCCAGAAACATCTTTTTCTCGATCTCGATCGCAGTCGGAAAGAGGATATTGTTCTCGAGATGGATGTGCTGATGGAGATCGCGTTCAAACTCTTCCAGCCGCGAATAAAGTGTGCGAAAGCTGGTGCAGGCACCTTCGGGAAGCTCGTAGTCTTTCGACATCGACCGCAATTTTTCGAGGATCGCACCGGCGTCTTCGTGCTCCATTTTGAGCATTCGCATTGGATTATTGACGGTGCCGAAATGCGGCTCGGTTAGAGGGGACTCGTCCATGACATGGGCTTCGAGCTCGACGATGTAGGGGAAGAGGACTCGCTCTTCTTTATACATATGCGAGGTCAGATCTTTGCAAAGGGCCGCGAAAAGTTTCTCCATTTTAAACAGTTCAGGATGGCTGTCGCCGTGGCGGTTCGCCACCTTTTTCATAAGTGCCGGCAGCATGGCGATCTCCTGGTGCGTGTATAAATGGTGCTTGTCCAGGATGTATTCGATAAGCTCCTTAAGACACGAGGTCGTCGTCGAATACGTGTCACCGGCGCGGATAACCTCGGCGATCTTTTCGCTGATCTCAACGGGAGAAACCCCGGCGAGTTCGCAGGCCTCGTTGAATTCAGTGTTCCCGTGACAGCAATAGTCGATCTTATATTCTTCAAAGATCCGTGTAGAGGCGGGAGTTTCGATCGCGATCTCGCCGATCGTTTTACTTTGCAGATGGTTCATTTTTAACTTCCTCCGTGTGCTTTTAATGCAATTTACGAACCGCCGTCGGCGGCACAATGTAGGTGAAATCATGAGCAAGTTATGGCTGACAATGGATGCCGGCTACTCACAGTGCGAATTACTTCACGCTTCCTAGGGGATTTTTCGCACGGCCCGTGAAATTCTGCATTCAACGTCTCAGAATCCTGCGTGTCTATAGCGGCGTTTGGTGGCTGTTGCGAGGAGGAGAGAGACGGCGTCGACCTGATCATCGTGCGGTGCGTTGGGGAAGCGACAGACCTCTTCAAGAAAGTCGTGGTGCCATGATCCCTGGACGAGGATAAGCTTGCCCTCTTCGGCGAGGTTGGCCCAGGCGAGAGCACGGGTGATCTTGTCGGTCGAGACCTGCACACCGCGGAGAGCGGTGGCACGGACGCCGGGTTCGCGTCTCAGATCCTGGATCAGAGCCTGACCGTGGAGAGCGAGTTCGACGGCGTGCTCGACATTCCGTTCGTCTTTCAGACGATTGACGAGATATCGACGCTGTTCGGGATATTCGATCCTGTTCCGATAGACATCGACGATGTAGAGATTGCCGAGTTTGTCGAATCCGCCGAGGACGCTGACAGTGTAGTCGGCGGTCGTCTTGGTAGAGACGGCGAGGTCATAAGTGCGGACTAGGCGAACATCGGGCGGAACGTAAGAAACAGTGCGCGAGAACCATTTTCTTTTGAATATTCCTCCGTCCGCAGGAGTCGGGCTTTGCTGGTAGAGCGCCGAGAATGAATAGATGCCGAGTTTCCTCTTAAGTTTCTCAAGATCGGCGATATCGAAGCGTTCGGGACAGAGAGCCTCGCCGATCGCACGATTGAGCGGGTCCGGTTTCACGACAGGCTCCTCACCGGCCGCGACCGGCTCGTAAGTGCAGACGCGTTCTTCGGCAATTGCCGGAAGATCAATTACGTCCCATTGTTCGCCGCCTTCTCGCATTTCTTTGAGGAGACGGCCGGCGAGATCGTCTTCGTGCCAGCGGGTCTGGATGAGGATGATCGCACCCCTCGGTTCGAGGCGCGTGTACAGGTCGTCGGTAAACCAGTCGTAGATATTGTCGCGATACGTCTCACTCTCGGCCTCGGCCCTCCACTTGACCGGATCGTCGACGATTATCAGCGAGGCTCCAAAACCCGTCACACCCGAACCGACCCCGACCGCACGAAGACCGCCGCCTTTTCCAGTTTCCCATTCGTCGATCGAGTTCGACGGACGCGAGTTGAACTGGAGCATCTGCGAGAATGGATTCGTGTTTGGATCAGAATTGGAAGAACTGGATCCGCTCGACGAACCATATCTTTGAACATTCATGGATCGGTCCTGGGTTTGTTCACTTGTTGCCGAAGATAGCCCCCAGGCGGATCCTCGGTCTTCTTCTTTTCCTGAGCTTCGAGATAGTGAGACTCGCAGAGGACGCGGCGTATCTTTCGCGAGAATCGATTGGCGAGACGCTGGTTGTAGCTGCCGAGAATGACGTTCATCGTCGGGTCTTTTGCCATCCTCCATGCTGCATAACGGACCGTGACCAGCTCGCTCTTGCCGTGACGCGGCGGCAGAAAGATCATCAGGCGTTTGCACTCGCCGTCCGTCACACGCTGGAGATGCTCGTAGATGTACCGCTGGTGTTTCCAATCCCACCTCATGCCGGGCGAAACGCGTTTGAGCCACTTCTGGAACTCAGGGCTCGATAGAGGATCATGGGCCGACGGGTCGTTCGGCTCGTCCGGCTTTTGGGTTCCGAAGCGAGCCGTCGCATTCAGACGCGTCGACACACTGGCCGACATGTCGGGAAGCGACTGCTGGTTTTCGGGCACGATCCGTTTCTTCCAGTCGTATCGCTGCACCCAGCCCGGCTTGTATCGACCGTGTTCGACGCGGCTGTAAAAGATACGGCGTGAGAAACCCGAGTGCCCGAGCTCTCGCATCTCACGCTCGATCTGCACGAGATTGCGACCCCCGTACTTCTTATATAACTCAAAACAATCCTGATAACGCTTCAAAAAATGTGTGTTTCGTCTTCTCATAATTTCGGCCACCATCCTCCGACCGAAAACGAGGATACACACTTTTTTCAGATCAGGTTATAGGCACTTTCCAGATATGCCTAACTTTCTCGATATGCTTAACTTTCCAGTTTTGCACGATTTTCCAGGGGCCAGCTTAAAGCATTGAGAACTCTCAACTTACCCGATCTCAACCGAACACGCCGAATCACGGAACCCCCGTAGAATCAGGGCTTCAGAAAGCGATCCGTGAACGAACAATGGCGACGAACGTCGCTTTACCTATCGTAAAAACGATAGGTATCAGCCAGTATGCTGATGTGGTCGGGCTAAACCCACTGGCCCATTTTTCGGAAGCGCTGATAGCGGGCTTCGAGGAGGTCGGTTTCGTTTAGTTTGGTGAGTTCTTTTAGGTGTTTTACCAATACGGACTTTAACTTAGATCTTATCTTTTCGAAATTTTTTGCGGCAGGCGAGTTCTCGCTGCCGGCGATATTCCAGGGTTCGGGTTCGGAGATGATCTCGTCGATCAGTCCAAATTGTAGTAGCTCGTCGGCGGTGACGCGCATAGCGGCGGCGGCCTTGTCGGC
The DNA here is from genome assembly GCA_040006215.1 of Acidobacteriota bacterium. GTDB lineage: Bacteria > Acidobacteriota > Blastocatellia > Pyrinomonadales > Pyrinomonadaceae > OLB17. The sequence goes on along the minus strand of JBDTXM010000227.1, from coordinate 2,501 downwards.
CTGAGCGGCATCCTTCCATAGGATCGCGGCGCAGCCTTCGGGCGAGATCACGGAGTAGATCGAATTTTCCATCATCAACACCCGGTCGCCGATGCCGATCGCAAGTGCGCCGCCCGAACCGCCTTCGCCCAGAACGAGAACGATGATCGGTACCTTAAGGCCGGCCATGACGCGGAGGTTGTAGGCGATCGCCTCGGCCTGACCGCGCTCCTCGGCGTCGATGCCGGGATAGGCACCAGGCGTGTCAATGACAGAGATTATCGGACGCCGAAATTTTTCGGCCATCTGCATCATGCGAAGCGCCTTGCGATAGCCTTCGGGTTTAGGCATGGCGAAATTGCGGTGACGGCGTTCGTTAATATCGCGGCCTTTTTGCTGACCGATAACGAGCATCTCGGTGCCATCGAGCTTGGCAAACCCGCAAATAAGAGCAGGGTCGTCACGATAGCGCCGGTCACCGTGGAGCTCGATAAAATCGGTGAATAGTCCGTCGAAGAGGTCCAGCGAATACGGACGGTCCGGATTGCGGGCGATCTGTACGCGATCAAAAGCGGTAGTCTCCATAATAGTAGGCGGTAGGCGGTAGGCGGTAGGCAGATCTGGCAGCCAATCACCTAACGTTCAAGTCCATTCTACCCGGCAGCCTTTTTCGCCGAGCTTCTTTTCTAGCCGCCGCGAGCCCTGGACCTTTAGGGGAAGCGACAGGATCTTGAGATCGACATTGTTTACCGACAAATTTATGTAAACATCGCAGCCGCCCTGATCTTTGTTCAAAATATCGGCCAGTTCGTCAAAATACTTTTCATCGACCGCGGCGTCCGGCAGATAGATCGACATCGCGCGGGCCCGTGAGGGAATTGCGTCGTCGAGCCGCTTGGCATCGTTCATGATGAGCGTTGCTTCCTGGCCCTCGCTGGCTTCGAGCTTGCCGGAGACGATGAGAAGCTCGTCATCCTTAAGTGAGTCGGCGTATTTGCCGAACGCTTCGCCCCAGGCTACGCATTTGATCCCACCGGAACGGTCGTCGAGCCGGAAGGTGCAGAAGCGGTTTCCTTTTTTGCTGAAGCGCACCTGCACGGTCGAAACAATTCCCGCAAAGGTGATCATATCACCCGAGATGCCCGCCGCCGCATCCTCGACGCTGCCGATCCGGAGATCGGCCAGAGCCTGGGCGTGATCATCGAGCGGATGGACGGAGAGATAAAATCCGAGCGCGGCCTTTTCCTGACGCGAAATTTCTGTCTGCGACCAAGCCTCAACGACCGGCAGATCGTCGGCGGCGGAGCCATTGTTCGTTCCGCCCATTCCAAAAAGATCGCTTTGACCGCGGACCTTGTCATCCCATGCACGAGCCCCTCGCTGTAGGATCTGATCGACGCCGGCGAATAAATTTGCCCGCCATTGATCTACCGAAACTCCGCCCGCGTTCAGCGAGTCAAAAGCCCCCGCGCAGATCAGGCTTTCGAGACCGCGGCGGTTTATCGAATTTTGCTCGAGCCGCGACATCATATCGGTCACGGATGTGAACGGGCCTGACTCGCGAGCCCGCTCGATCGCATTTATCGTCGACGAACCGATACCCTTGATCGCGCCGAGGCCAAAGCGGACCGCGTCGTCAAGCGGGGTAAATCCTTCGCCGCTCTGGTTGACGTCCGGCGGTAGAAGCTGCAGGCCGACGGACCGCAACTCGCTCGAATACTTGTAAACTTTTGCGCTGTCGTCCGATTCGTGAGAGAGAACGGCGGAGAAAAAGTAAGATGGATAGTGGGCCTTTAAGTAAGCGGTCTGAAACGCAAGATACGCGTAAGCGATGCTGTGGCTGCGGTTAAAGCCGTAATCGGCAAACTGCGCCATAAGCTTAAAGATCTCTTCGGCGTGCGCCTGCTTGATGCCGTTGGACATCGCACCGTCGATGAATTTCTTCTCGTGCTTGGCCATCTCCTCGCGCTTCTTCTTGCCCATCGCGCGGCGCATCATGTCGGCTTCGCCAAGACTGTAACCGGCCAACTTTTGCGCGAGCTGCATGATCTGCTCCTGATAGACCAGCACGCCAAAGGTGTTGCTCAGAATGTCCTTCATCTGCGGGACGAGATAGCGGACGGCCTTTTCGCCGCGATGACGAGCGATGAAGTCGGGGATCATGCCACCATCGATCGGGCCGGGACGATAGAGTGCGTTGAGGGCGGAAAGATCTTCGAGTTCTTTTGGTTTGAGCTGACGGCATATCTCCTGCATGCCGGAAGATTCGAACTGAAAGACGGCGTCCGTGCGGCCATCGCCGAAAAGCTTCATCGTCTTTTCGTCGTTTAGCGGGATCGTGCCCCAATTGATCTCGATGCCTCGTTCACGCATCGATCTCAGGCAATCCTCGATGACGGTGAGCGTCGTCAGGCCGAGGAAATCCATCTTAAGCATGCCGACCTTTTCGAGATCGCCCATCGGATATTGACTCGTCAATTCGTTCTTGACCGACATCGCTACCGGCACGAGTTCGTGAAGCG
>JBDTXM010000226.1:0-6031 GCA_040006215.1 Acidobacteriota bacterium | reverse complement strand
CAGGACTTTCTTCCCGAACTCGTCAAACGTATAAAACCATCCGCCGTCGCCATCGAGACCTTTGACGCGAAAGGCAATACTCTGTCACGCGGGAGCGGATTTTTTGTCGCGGCCGATCGTATAATCACCAACCGCCATGTGATAGAACGCTCCAGCCTCGTTGAGGTTCATCTCGTTGACGGGCGAAAGTTTCCGGTCCGCGGCGTGCTTGCGGTTGACGGCGAAGGCGATCTCGCACTTTTGAAAATAGACGCACCCAAGCCGCCGGCGATGCCGCTGCAGATCGTGGGTACGGTTCCACAGGAGGGCGAATCGATAGTAGTGATCGGCAATCCTTACGGGCTCGAAGGCAGCGTTTCGAACGGCATCGTGTCCGCCGTTCGCGTTATTCCCGGCTATGGCAAGATCATTCAGATCACCGCTCCTATCTCGCCCGGGTCGTCCGGGTCGCCCGTGGTGAATATGTTCGGCCAGGTCATCGGCGTCGCGACGCTGCAGGCGTCCGAGGGCCAGAGCCTTAACTTCGCCGTGCCGTCCGAGCGTATCGCACAGTTAAAGATCGGGGAGCTCCAGACGGTTTCCACGCTTACTGCCGAAACCCAAAAAAACAAACGCTCGGCGGCCGAACGCTTTTATTCGCTCGGCCTCGCACAGCTTTCACGCGACGATTTCGCGCGTGCTCTTCCGTACTTCGAGCGAGCTGCCGAAGCCGATCCGAATTATGCAGAGGCATGGTATCAGGCTGGTTTTTGTTACGGTACGCTCGGCCGCCACACTGATGCTTTGCGGGCATCGCGCAACGCTGCAAAGCTTCGTCCAGATTGGGCGGACACCTTTGTCAACATTGGAGCGTCGAGTTTTGCGCTTGGCCAATTCAAAGAGGCGGCAGACGCCTACCGTCAGGCGCTCAAGCTCGAGGACACCAACCCCGATACGGAATACGCCTACGGTCTCACGCTTAACAAGCTCGGCCGCACCGATGAAGAAATACTCGCCTACAAACGGACGATCGCGATCAAACCCGATCATCAAAATGCGATCGAGAAACTCGGTCTCGCTTACTTTCAGACGAAGCGATTCGCGGATGCCGCCGCCGCTTTCGAACAGTTAAAGATCTACAAGCCCGACGCCAAAACATTCAACTCTCTTGGCGAGAGCTATTTCGAATCGGGCAAAACGGACGCAAGTATCGAGGCTTTCAATAACGCCGTCGCATACAACGCCGATTTTGATAAAGCCCGCTACAACCTCGGCCGTGCTTACCTCAAACTTGGCAATCGCGACCTCGCTCAGGTCCAATACGAGATCCTCCGAAATTCGCGATCCGATTGGGCCGACCGCCTGCTCGTACTTCTCAATCCTTAAACTGTCTTACCTGGATAAAGCCCGATTCCGGTTTACGCAGCCTAATGTGTTTGTGATCGCCCTTTAGACTTCGACCAAGTCGCCGACAGGAGTGGATTCTTTCGCCGTTCTCTTGATCATTAAACCTAACGCGAACCAGACGAAGGCAATTGCACCGACGGCGAAGATCGTATCGCCGAACATCCGCATCCATCGCAGCGACTGCATGACGCTAGTCTGCATGAATTCAGGGCTGCGTGCCGACCAGTAACCTACGGAAACCGATTGATACGTCTGCATCAACCCGATAGGCAGCAGGCTGAGGAAAATTTCGAGCAGCATCCCGATATTGATCGCCCAGAACGCGAACCCAAGCAACTTGGTGTTCCACTTTCGCTCGGGCTCAATTGCCCGCATGCAAAATAGCAATAGAGCTAGTCCCAGCGTGCCGTAAACGCCATAGAGGGCCCCATGAGCATGTACCGCCGTCGTGTTCAAGCCCTGCATGTAGTAGAGAGCGATAGGCGGATTGATCATAAACCCGAAGACGCCCGCTCCGACCAGGTTCCAGAAAGCAACCGCGACAAAGAAATATACGACCCACTTATATTGCTCGAGCCATGGCTTCGCCTTTGAGTGACGAATGTTTTCGAAAGCTTCGACTCCCACAAAGACCAGCGGAACAATCTCCAGCGCGCTGAACACCGAACCGAACGCGAGGGCCACTGTGGGCGTACCGGCGAAATAGAGATGATGCAGAGTTCCGATAATGCCTCCGCTCAAATAGATCGCACCCGATAGCAGCGAAGCCTGTGCGGCGTGCTCCGCCTGGATCACCTTTAGCCTTGCGAATAGGAACGCGATAACCACTGTCGCGAAAACTTCGAAAAATCCTTCTACCCAGAGATGAACGACCCACCAGCGCCAGTATTCAACGACCGTGAGGTTCGTGCGCATTCCCCAAAAAAGTCCGGGAGCGTAAAACAGTGCGATGCCCGCCGTTGTTGCTAGATAAAGTGAAACAAGCGATCGGTTGCTGTTACCTCTTTTGAGGGCCGGAATAGCCGACCTCGCGATCAGGAATAACCATAGCAAAAGTCCTATAAACAGGGCCGCCTGCCAAACCCGGCCGAGGTCGACATATTCATAACCTTGATGTCCGAACCAGAACCAAAGGTCACCCGTTCCAAGCTTGTGCATCACGCTCATCCATTGGCCACCCATCGAGCCGAGCACAACTATCAGTAGAGCACCAAACAAAACATCGACGCCGAGCTTTTGCTTCTTTGGTTCAAAACCACAAATATAAGGGGCAATAAACAATCCCGCCGCGAGCCATGCGGTCGCGATCCAGAAGATACCGAGTTGCGTGTGCCATGTCCGGGTAACTACGTACGGCAAATAGTCAGCGAGTGGAATCCCGTAGAGGCCTCCGCCCTCGACCCCGTAATGCGCGGTGATCACTCCCATGACTATCTGCAGCAGGAATAGAAGCGAGACGACAAAGAAGTATTTGACCGTTGCCTTTTGCGATGGAGTCAGTGTTTCGCCGATCAGCGGATCTGATTCAGGAGTATCGCTGCCCGTAGCCTCCTTTCGCCAGCCGGCGTAGAACCAAACCATTGCCCCGATGCTCGCGATCAGCATGATCACGCTGACCCCGGTCCAGACGACCGCCGAACTCGTAGGCACGTTGCCAACCAGCGGCTCTGAAGGGAAATTGCTTGTGTAAGAAATAGTGTTGTCTGGCCGATTCGCCGCTGATGCCCATGCTGTCCAGAAAAAGAAGGACGTCAATTGGCGCAGCTTTACCGGGTCCGATTGAGCGTCGCGCTGTATCGCGTAATCTTTGTTGCCGTTCGTGAACACATCAGAGTAATGCTTTAGATTGTCCTCAAATGCCTTCGCTCGTATCGGGTCAACCGTGATGCGGCCTGTCGCTTCGTCGTAGGTGTTCTTTCGCATCAGGTCCTGCAAACGCTGCTTCAAGGCGGCTTGCTGTTCACTTCCCAATGCGTCGTAACTCTTCCCAAATTCTCCCGCTGACCAGGTGTTTAGAATAAATATCGATTCACGATGGAGGTAGTCGGCGGTCCAATCAGGCGCTACATATGAGCCGTGGCCCCAGATCGACCCGACCTGCATTCCGCCCATCGCCTGCCAAACGTTCTGGCCGTTTGAGATTTGTTCAGGTTCGATCAAAACGGAACCATCTGCGGATACGACCTCTCTGGGGATCGGTGGGGCCTGTCGAAAGATCTCCGTGCCGATCCAGCCCAAAACAGAAAAAGACAACACGAACACGACCCCTAGAATTATCCAAAGCCTCTTCATTCAATAAGCTCCTACGGGAGTACGATCCCTAATTTCCCTTAAATTTTGTGACTATCGGATGCAGCTCCGATTCGGCCCTCGCTTCGTGCTGAACACCTGCGTCGAGCGTGATAAGCGTTCCCGCGACGAGGTCCTGCGAATCTTCCAGATCGCGACCGGCGAGGAATTTGCCACTGCCGGCTAGACAGAGAATCGTAATAGGCACGTCCGCCTTATGCTTTTTTAGGACCGCTGAGTCGCGCAGACGCACTTCAATGATCGTTCGAAATGGACCGTCAAACAACTCATTCACTTCCAGATGGGTCCCGCTGATGGCCGCGGGACTACCTCGTTCAAGATCCGGGATAAATCTGATACTTGTCATAACAACGCTATGCGTAACCCGACCAATATATATATAAATAGGGCTCTTGAACGTGATTTGCATCACAAAAACCGGTCTTTTTCGTGCGCGAACCGCGAGGTCGGGCTGGTTAGGGAATGGTCAAGTTATTTTCGACTTGGACTGTGATCGTCCGAGGAGGCTGTAGGCGGCTCCGTAGGCTTCGTGTTGGTATTTGGCTATGGGCAGTTCGCTGAATTCGATATTGGCTTTTGAGAGGGCTTTGCGAATAGTCGCGGGTGAGATCAGGATGACCTCTTGGCGGCAGATCTGGATCAGGCCCTCAAGCTTGAACGTTATCGTCCCGCCCTTCATCCGCCCTTTTGAAAGACGCTCACGGATACCGACGACTTCGATGTCATGGTCGTCTAGAAAACTCTGAATAGCAGTCTGAAAAAGACGCACCTCACTCTGGTTTTTTGGATCGGCCAGCCCGAGCCGCGTAACGTCGCTCGCCACTATTTCAAAATTGTCGCTGTGCCCGTCTAAGAAAACAATACGGGCTTCGTTCTTATCTAGGTCGATTCCGCAAATTCTCGGCATTGGGGTCCTTGGAACTAGGTCCGCTTTCGGTTGATGAGGCTGGCTACAAAGCCTGCTCCGAAGCCGTTGTCGATGTTTACAACGGTGACGTTTGAGGAGCAGGAGTTTAACATGCCGAGGAGGGCCGCGATGCCGCCGAATGATGCGCCGTAGCCGACGCTGGTCGGGACGGCGATGACGGGGACACGGACGAGGCCGCCGACGACAGATGGCAAAGCCCCTTCCATACCCGCGGCAACGATGACGACGCGGGCATCCTGCAGGGATTCGCGTTCGGCGAGGATGCGGTGAATACCCGCGACGCCGGCGTCCCAGATGCGCTTAACGCGATTGCCCATCGTCTCAGCAGTCAATGCGGCTTCTTCGGCGACGGGGATGTCGCTCGTGCCCGCGGTAACAATTGCGATCTCGCCCGACCCCAGTTCTGTCTTATCCCGAAAAATCCGGATCAGCTTCGCGGATTCATGCCATTCGGCGTCGGTCGCGATGTTTCGGATATCGCCGAAGACCTCTGCGGTCGTTCGGGTGATCATGACGTTCGGCGAGCGTGCGGCCAGCTTTTCAAATATACCGATCACCTGCTCGCGAGTTTTTCCCTGACCAAAAATGACCTCGGGAAAGCCCTGCCGAGACGCCCTCGCATGGTCGACACGGGCGTAGCCGATGTCTTCGAACGAAAGATTTTTGATCCGCTCGGCCGCTTGCTCGCGTGTCAATTCGCCGTCGGCGTGCAGCCTGAGGATCTTTTCGATATCGGTGCTATTCATTCCGTCAAATAATTTCCCCAAAGTCACCATGGTGCAGCGAAAAATATCTTTTACGGCTCCGCGGCTAAGCCGGAAATTCCTTCTTCAATTACGAATCTACAATAATATGTTGCCGAATAAAAAAGGGGCGTGATTACTCACCGCCCCTTGGAGAAGAATTAAAAAGGAATATGAGTCAGACGAACAGGCCGACGTATCGATATAGGTGGCAAAGCTCGAGGGAGCAATTCATCGCCCGCTCGCTTTTGATCAGTGTCATCATGATCCGATAGTAGATCCGATACAAAACTCTCATTATTTTCGCCTCCTTTAAGAATTTGCGGCCTGTTCGCCGTGTTATATCCCGATCAGTACCGTTTGTTTCCGCCCTCGCTCGTTCTCAACCTGTAATGCGTTTAGCCTCGACAAAAAGTATCAGCGGGATTCAAAAAAGCTCACTTTATTAAGCTGGCGGCAGTCGATACACTCTCAATACGTGATATGGAATTGACCGTCGCCATTACCGGAGCCTCCGGAACCATCTACGCGCATCGCACGCTTCAGCTTCTGGCTGCAAGCGGTGTCGTCGAGACGATTCACCTAATAATGTCTGATACGGCCGCGATCGTCGCTCAGGTGGAGATGGGCTCGAATCTTCGCGAACCGAACTTGTTCAAGATCA
>JBDTXM010000225.1:0-6051 GCA_040006215.1 Acidobacteriota bacterium | reverse complement strand
CTCTCCAACCGAGGAAATATATGCCTGAAAATGAAGTCGAACAAGGGGAAGGGACGATAGAATCATTGGAAAACATGACCGCGGGCCGCGTCAGGCCTCCACGACGCAGTCTGTTATCGCTCCGCAATCTGAGCATTGTCGCGGCAAGTATCGCGTTTCTAGCACTCGTTTTGGTGCTGGTCGTCTTCGTCAGCTATCGAGCCGGTGTTTTTGACGGATACATCAAAGCTCAGCTTGTAAGCAAATTTTCCGATATCGGTATGAACTTCGACGCGGATGTATTTCGCGTCACAGCCAACCCTCTCGAAGTCGAACTCAAGAACGCGACCTTTACCGACAAGATCACGGGCGAAAAGCTCTTTTTCGTTCGCGACGCTCATCTCGGGCTTTCGATCAAAGATCTTTACGCATGGCAGCTCAGCCGTGATATCAGCCTCGATTCGACGGACGTCAATGGAGCTGAGGTTTGGGTCAGGTTCGACGAGAACGGCAAGTCAAATTTTTCAAACTTACATTTTGTCGAAGGCCAGGGCGGGCGCATCAACTTCCTTTACGAATCCGTCAATTTTTCCCTTAAAGACAGCGTTATACATGTCGGCGACCTCAGCCGAAAGATCGACGCGAATGCTCGATACGTTGCCTTCTTTCTGGAACCTGAAGACTTAAGCGTTCCCGATGCCCAAAAGCGATACAAGATCTCGCTCAATTCGGCGGAGTCCGACTTTAATTACGATGGCCATCGTCTCGAAAAGATCAGCGTGAATGCGAAGGGAATTGCCGACCGCAACGGGGCGGAGATCACTGACCTGCACATTACGACACCGATGGGCGAATCGGACTTGAACGGCACAGTGAGCGATTGGGCATCGCCGAAGTATTCGCTCAATGTCGAATCGAACGTTGATCTCACGCAGGCTTCGAATATCTTTTCGCCCGGTACAGCGATCCGCGGGGTGGGTAATTTCCGCGGCACGGTTTCCGGTGAGGGCGAAACATACAAGATCGACGGAAAAGCGGATACCGATTCGCTCACCGCGGCAGGAGTCTATTTGAAGGGCGTGAATGTCGAAGGCACTGTTCAGGGAACGAACTCTTCCTATGACGCTAATGGAACCGCTGTCGCGCAGCTTCTAACCTTTGAAGATTTTCGTATCGAATTCCCGAAACTGATCGGCCACGTTCGTGGAACGGGAACGGATTTTCGCTGGGTCGGCGAACTCGACGCCATCGCCGCAAAGTCGCCTTCGATGACGCTCGGAGGATTGTTCCTGTCTGACGCCGTTGCCGAGTATGAGGACAAGCATCTCGCATTAAGTGCAGGAAACGGGCGCGCCAAGCGATTCAAGATCGGCGACACGGAGTTTCAGAATCTAACGGCTCACAATCTCGAATTTTCTCCGAAGGGCGATGCATTTAAAATTACGGCGCCGAATGCTCGGACGGACTCGTTCTCGACAAAAGGTGTGGTGTTGAAGAGTGTGGCGGGCAGTACGGTGCAAGTCACGCACTCGAAAGGTCGCACTGATGTTGAGGCAAAAGACTTAACATCGGCTTCGGCACAGATAAAGACCGTAAAGCTTACGGATGTAGCGGCGGCCAATTTTTTATTCACCGATCTGCCGGCATCGACAAATATTCTCGCAAACAATCTTCGCGCGCGAAGCGTGAATGCGAACGGCGTCGTGATCAGCGGCATCGATGCTCCTGAGGTCACGCTAAAGGACGATTCGGCGGAGACGGTCATATATTCCGACAAGACGCGCGTCGCCAAGATCGATGCAGGTTCGGCCGTGCTCGGCAGTCTTAACGTCGCGGGTGTTCGCTTGACCATACGCCGCGGGATGATATCGGGAACGTCTGACGACATCGATGCAGGCGACGTGCAGATCACAAAGGCCAGCGGCGTCGCGGATGGCGGAACACTCCAGGCGGTAAAGTTCGCAAGACCCGTTTTCATGCTTGAGCCATCGGGCCGCTATCGAGCAAGCGCCGATATGAGCATCGGAGGCGGAATGGTCGGCCAAGTAAATCTGGGTGCAGCCCACGCCGATGTCGATATAAATAACGATCGGCTTGCGCTAAATAATCTGACGGCCGAAGTGATGAATGGACGAGCAGACGGCACTGCTTTGATCGCCATGAACGATCGGTCGCGATCGCAGATCACGGCAAATTTTTCGAATTTGGATATCGGCAAGCTGCTTGCGTTACAAGGAGGCAGAATTCTGCCCTTAAACGGCGAAACGACCGGCAAGGTTGACCTGACATTTGACGGGACCAACTTTCGAGACGCTTCGGGAACGGTCAGCGCGGAAATTGCGGCAAATGCGGGAACAGCCGCGAGCGGCCTGGTTCCCGTGAACGGGCGAGTCGAGCTTACAGGAACGAACGGCCTTTTTTCGATAAACCAGGCGAAACTCAACTCGACCAAGAGCGAGTTGTCCACCACGGGCCGGTTCGATCTCAAAGATTCAAATTCAGATCTGAGGGTCGCTTTGAATTCAACGGACGCGAGCGAGGTAGATCGGTTGATACGAGTCTTAGGTCTGTCGCCCGAACTCGAGCAACAGCTCGACTCGAACCAAGTCGCTCTCGCAGGCAACCTTAAGTTTAACGGCAAGATCACAGGCAACGTGACCGACCCGGTCATCGACGGCAATGCCTCACTCGATTCGATCTCGATGCGGGGAAAGGAGCTTGGCAATCTGACGGCCGGCGTTTACGTATCACCTGACGGAATAAATATCAAAAACGGCAAGCTGACCGAGAGCGACGGCGGTAACGCAGCTTTCGATATTGCCATACCGAACGGCGAAGCAGATAACGTCACGGTCGGCGCTACGCTTACGAACATCAACGCAGCGAATCTGATCGCCGCCCTTCCGATCGCCGATTATCTTCCGGCTGGCGTGCGCGATTTCACAGCTCAGACCTCCGGTACAGTTAAGATATCGGGCCTACCGAACAAAGCGGTCGGTTCGATCGATCTGTCGTCCGCCGCCGGTTCGGTCTCGGGTCAATCGTTCGACGCATTTGCCGCCAAGGCCACATTCCGGGGAACTCTTATTACGCTCGAGAATCTCGAGATACGTTCAACGGATGGATACGCGATAGCAAAAGGAACCTATGACCGGTCGACGACCGCGTTCAATTTCGATCTCGAAGGCAAGAACGTCCAACTTGCAGGACTAAGAAATTCGATCACGCAAAATCCGAATGTTCCCGCGATCACCGGCATCGCCAATTTCACGGCGAGAGCCACGGGCGAGACGAACAGGTCGGCCTCCTACAACGTCAATTTTAGCGGCACGGCGAACGACGTAACGATAAACGACAACGTTTTTGGCAACGTCTCATTTAAGGGTGTTACCGCGAATCAGCAGCTCGTAGCCGACCTTACGGCTGACGTTCAGGGGCATCCGCAGGTGATCAATGCGTCGGTGAATTTCGGTGATGAAAATTTGGCGTTTCACGCTGAGACTAATTTTGATCAGAGTCCGCTTGAACCGTATTTTGCGTTTTTTCCGCAGCTTCGCGGACAGCCGATCGGTGGTACAGCGTCAGGTCATGTAGTGATCGGCGGAAATCTGTCGACGCTCGCGGCTGACGGAACGCGAGCCTATGCGACGTCAAATATCTCGGGCTCAGCCGACCTTACGCAACTCGGTCTACGTTTTCAGGGCACACCCCTCACTGCCACCGAACCATTGTCGCTCAAATTCAGCCCGAGCGAGATCGCTATCAACGGAGCCAAATTCTCAGGCGGCGGTTCTAACATGACCGTGAACGGAACTATCGCCCTGGGCGAAAACGGAACCAACAATTTTTCGATCGATGGCCGCATCAATCTCAATCTTCTCAATCTCACCTCGAAAGATACCTTTTTCGCTGGCTTTGCCGATGTTTCGGTGCATCTCATAGGACCGAGCAAAACTTCGGTCCTATCAGGGACCGCCAATGTCGACAACGGGTCGGTATCGACCTTTATCGGTTCGGATCGCATAACGTTTGACCGAATTAAGACGAACATCATTTTCACGTCCAATCAGGCGCAGATCGAAAGGGCGACAGGATATTTGGGGGGCGGAAAATTTGTGGCAAGCGGCGGAGCATTGCTGAATGGATTGAGTCTGCAGGAATTTCGTGTCGACCTCAACGGCAACAGCGTGACCGTCCCGCTGCCGAGCAATTTTATTACGACCGGCGACGCTGACATCGAGGTAGCGGGCCGCAGGTTCAATGCAAACGATGGCACGTTTGACGCTACGCGCCCGCTTAACATCGCGGTTACAGGCCGCCTTGTCGCTCGCCGCAGCCTCTATACAAAGGACATCGATCTGTCCAACGTGGTCGGCGTTCGTCGAGACAGGTCGCTCTCATCGGCAGGCGGCGGAAATATCGCGCCGATCAAATTCGACCTGACAGTAGACGGAAGGAACGCGTTGGTCGTGCGAAATAATATTGCCGACCTCACCGCATCGGTCTCACTTCGCGTTACCGGCGACTCGGACAATCCGCAGGTCGCGGGCCGGATCACCGCCGACAGCGGAACTATTTTTTTCCGCAAGGACCGGTACGTCGTCCAGCGCGCCGTACTCGAATTTCCGCCGGAAACATCGATCGAGCCGATAATAAACCTGCAGGCCGAAACCGAGATCGCGGGCTATCAGATATTTGTCAATCTTGCCGGTCCACTGAACGAGACCGACCAGATGTCAGCGGTCGTTCGTTCGAGTCCCGCTCTGCCGCAGGCTGATGTCGTTTCGCTAATTACTACCGGAAGCCTATCAAATAACGAGGGCGGGATTCCGACCCTTGCACAAACCGGCATCAACACGGCTGCCGAGGTTTTGGCCGACGCGATCATCAATAACCCGGCGCGAAAGGCAACCGATAAGCTTTTCGGACTAAACGTTTTTGAGATCGATCCTATCCTGTCGGGCGAGCGGCTTAATCCATCGGCACGATTGACCGTGGGCCGTCAGATCAACAACAACCTCAGGATCACGTATTCGACAAATCTTTCGCAGGACCAGAATCAGGTGCTTGCGTTTGAGTATCGCGTGTCGAATAAGCTTTCGCTTGTTGCTCAGTATGAACAAAGGTCACTAAGCAACGTGACGCGAAACCGCGACAATTTTAGTTTTGAAATACGCTTTAGACGTAGATTTTAGATCGGGCAAACAGCCCATGACTCTTTAGAGAGCTGAATTTATTGCCAGGCATGCATTCGGACAAACTACGAAAACAAACCGGGAGATTTTTACGACGGATCTTAATCCGCACAGCAGTCGCTGCGCGCCTGCCAATTATTCTCGGTATTGTTTGCCTCTGCCAATTTCTAGCGGCTCCAGCCGTGGTTGCTCAAAGCGACTTTGAGAATCGACGCGTTAACTCGGTTGAGCTATCGATCGACGGTTCGACGGGAACCTCGCCGGAGACCGAGCAATTCCGGGCGATCGCGGCAGATGCCGTGGGCAACTCGTATTCGGCGGTCAAGATACGCGAATCTATAGACGCTCTTCACCATACTGGCCGCATTGTGTCGGTCATCGTTAAGGCAAAGGAGGACGGTGCTGAAGGAGTTATCGTCCAGTATCTGGTGAAGTTTCAGACGGAAGCGGATAAAGTAAGCGTAGAGATCGGCAACCAGGAAGGCACGACTGTAAAAGAACAGGACCTCCTCTTCAAATTGAGCTTGTTGAACTCCGGAGCTTCGATCAATGACCAGACGCTGCAGGACAATGCCAACCTTATCCTCGAGTATCTGCGGGACCTCGGCTATTACAATGCCGAAGTAAAGTTCAAGACGCAGCCCTCGGTCGGCGCCAATCGCGTCAACGTCACCTTTGTCGTAAACCCGAATGTTCAGGCAAAAATACAGGAATTTAAGATCAACATCGACGGCTACCATGCCGCCAAGATCCTTCCTGAGATCCAATTAAAACCAGGCGAAGGATACACGCGTGCGCTGCTCGACAAAGACGTCGAAAAGGTCAAAAGCCTGCTTCGCAAGGATGATTTTCTCGCTCCCGAACTGGAAGAACCTCG
>JBDTXM010000224.1:0-6076 GCA_040006215.1 Acidobacteriota bacterium | reverse complement strand
AACGCGCCCCGAAAGATGTAGCGAGAGAGTGGATCGAGAGTCACAAATAGTTGGGCGGTCACGATCATTCTTTGGTGCCCAACCACGTTCCACCCATGCCTTCCGTTTTGAAATCTCCGGAGAGTTTGCCGTCTTTGGGGGCGCCCGTGATGTCGATGGATTCGTGTTTGGGGAAATCGGCGGTAAAGCTCATTTTGCCGTCGGCCCATTTGCCGTTGCTCAACGTGCCCGGGCCGGTGTGGGCCGTTTCGACGGTTCCGGTGATCTTGTCGCCGTCGAGTTTGAGCTTCATGGTTCCCTCGGCGGTTTGGCCGGCGATGGAAAAAACGACGTGCCAATCGCCCGAAACCGGATCGGTTTTACCTACAGCACCAAGGGCAAAAGCCGCGGCAATGGCGGCAACAAAAACTATAACGAAAGTTTTTCTTAACATGAGTGAGTTCTCCTTTATATAAAATCGCAAGCCCGAGTGTAGGTACCGGTCAATCTCTCGTCAATAGACATCGTGACATTCAATATTCAGAACTGGACATTGCCATCGATTATGTTCAGAATGTAGGTCGATGCATAAAACCCAAGAGAAGACCGACCGCAGGGTTGACCGGACCGTTAGGTCGCTGCGGTCTGCTTTGATCGAGCTGATCCAGGAAAAGCATTACGATTCGATCACTGTGCAGGACATTATCGACCACGCCAATGTCGGCCGTTCGACCTTCTATACCCACTTTCGCGATAAGGAAGACGTGCTCGTCGGCCAATGGAAGGGGTTTCTCGAACGCCTGGTTGCCAATATCGTTCTTGAAAAGGCGGGCGAATCCGGATTTACTCCAATGCGGGGGCTGATGGAACATCTAAAGGAAGCGCATGCGCTTTACCGCGGGCTGGCCCGTTCAGGAAAGAACGACCGACTATTTGCGGTCGGCACCAGCTACCTTGCCGAACACCTCGAGCCGAAATTTGCCGAGCTTGCCGCTTCGGGTAAGACGTTGTCAGTGCCGCCTGCCGTCTGTGCCCACTATCTCGGGATCCAGATCTTCGCGTTCCTTAAATGGTGGCTCGATCAGAATATGCCGTATACGCCGGCGGAAATGGACCGAATGTTTCACGAGCTGGTCGGGCCGGGAATCATGCATGTTCTGGGCAGGACGCCGCAAACACTGGTCATGGCTCGTGCTTCGTCGATCTATTAAGCGAAAGATTTACGCCCTGTCGCGCTTAGCCATTTATGAGATCCGCTGGAGGAACACAAACAGATCAGCCGAAAACACTGCTTGAATTTGCGGGCTTGAGGTTTGAACCCGGCCGCTTGTCCGAAAGCGTTCTTGTCATTATCGACGCCCAAAAGGAATATTCCGAAGGGAAAGTGCCGCTCGTCGGCTTCGATGCTGCATTGAGGGAAGCCGCCAAGCTTCTAGGGCGTGCGAGAGACCTCGGCTCGCCAGTGATTCACGTAACACACGAGAACAAGGCAGGTTCCGCGCTATTCGAAGCAGGATCGAAATTTGTAGAAGTGATCGATGTGCTCGGCCCGCTCGACTCCGAGGTCGTGATCGCGAAAACAATGGCAAATTCGTTTTTCAACTCGACACTCGACGACGAGATCAGAAAAACAGGCCGTACAAGCCTTGTTGTTATTGGCTATATGACTCACATGGCCGTGGATGCCACTGTCAGGGCCGCGCTCGAACGCGGGGTTACCACGACCGTGGTCGGCGATGCGTGTACGACACGAGACCTGGCCGATGGCTACGGCAGCGTGATAGCGGCGGAGGATGTTCACGCGGCGACCTTGGCAGCCTTGCGGGACAGGTTCGCAGCGGTCGTTCGTTCGGTGTCTGAGGTTCCTGATTAGTAGGTTACGGAATTAGCTTGCTAATTTTCTGTAATTGGTGTAATCTCACAATTTGATAATCCATCTCTCTTTTTGTCGACGGTAAACACGCCTTCATTGTGAACAGCGTTTTGGATACTCGAGAGATGGCCGTTAATAACTGTCAGAAGCGGTTTGATCGATTTCAAACCTTTCTCGCGTTGGTCTTTCGCTGCTACCGTTCACGATCGACACCCACCGTCAGATAACTTCTTAGAAAATCCTGAAGAACTGTGTAATACAGCTAAATAGAGCTGTAATTTGCGAATCCGCCTTACTAACAAAGGCTTTTTACCGCAAGGACCGCATCCTTAATGCGCCGGTCCAGGACACTTTCCTCGGTCGAAAAAGATCGAAAATATAAATGAATTTTAATGACTTAGGCTTGCTGCCGTTTTTGACGGACAGATGCAAGCAATTGGGTTTTGTTGAGCCTACACCTATTCAAAATAAGGCTATCCCCGTTGTTTTACAGGGAAAAGACATGATCGCCTGTGCCGAGACCGGTTCAGGCAAAACGGCCGCTTTCCTGCTGCCGATCATCCAAAAACTCACAGCTGATAAGAATCGGCGCGGAACCAGCGTGCTTGTCCTTGCACCGACACGAGAACTTGCTAACCAGACCGAGGCAGCCTGCCGCGATCTCGCCCCCAAGGGCGTTTCGTGTACGGCGATCATCGGAGGAGCCGGTTATAACAAGCAAATACAGGCCCTTAAACGCGGCGCGGATATCATTATCGCAACGCCCGGCCGTCTGATCGATTTCATGGATCAGGGCATGGTCAACTTTACTAAGCTGACCACTCTTGTTCTGGACGAAGCCGATAGAATGCTCGATATGGGCTTTCTGCCTCCGATCAAACGAATCCAAAAGGCTTTGCCCGTAAAGCGGCAGACACTGTTTTTCTCGGCGACAATGTCGCCTGAGATCGAGCACATCGCCCATTCAATGCTCCGCGACCCCGCAATGATCGAGGTAAACGAGCGAGGAAAAGCGGGAGTAAACATTGAGCAATTCGCTTATCCCGTGGCCCAGGCCTCGAAAATGGGCCTGCTCCTCGACCTTCTCGAAAAAGAATCGTTCGAACGCGTGCTTGTTTTTACCCGCACAAAACGCGGAGCAGACCGTCTGGCGCACATCCTCGAAAAACGCGAGCACAAGTCGAACCGCATCCACGGCGACCGCTCGCAATCGCAGCGTGAGTCTGCACTTCGTGCCTTTAAGTCCGGTAAAACCAACATCTTAGTGGCGACGGACGTCGCGGCGCGCGGCATCGATATCGATTCTGTTTCACATGTGATAAACTATGACATACCCGAAGCACCGGAAGACTACGTTCATCGTATCGGCCGTACAGGCAGAGCCGGGAATATCGGGCGTTCTATCACCCTATTCACGATTGCTGAGGAACACTCGATGCGGGCGATAGAAAGGCTTACGGGCCAGAAAGTCGAACGTGTTTTGCATCCGGAATTCGGCGGCCATATAAGTACGGGCGCACTCGCGGTAGCAAAAGCCCCGGCCGGCGCCCGAAAGAGTTTTCGCTCGTTCCGCCCCCGGCGTTCGAGATAAGTAGAGGAAAGCGAGAATTATGAAACAAGAGAAATATGCAGTAGGTGACCAGTTGGAAATGCTCTGCTCGGCATGTGATGTCGATCAGGCGCATACCATCGAGACAGTCACCAAACAAGGTAAGATCTCAAAGGCCACTTGCAATACATGCTCGACCGTGAGCACGTTTACGCGCGGCGTAAAGACCGCAGTTTCGATGGGCAAGAACAAAACAGCCTCGCCCTACGACCGCACGCGAAAATACCGCAAGGGCCAGGCAATGCTTCATTCTGTCTTCGGCCAGGGCGAAGTAACGGCCGTGATCGAACCGCAGAAGATCGATGTTCTATTCGGCGACCAGATCCGGCGTTTGATCCACGCCCAGAACTGATATTTCAGGTGTTCATTTGAAAAAAGGCGGCTCGAATTCGAGCCGCCTTTTTGCATTTATCATGTCGAAACCTTACTTACGTCCGCGAAGCAACAGCCCCAGAACCAGGCCTACTGCTGCCGAGATCAGGATCGTCTGGCCAGGCTTTTGCCGGGCAAACTCCTTTGCATCCTCGACAAGTTCTTTGGGATCTTTGTTCGAGATCTCCTTGAATTTATCGCCGGCCTGAACAAATTTCTCGCCGGCGAAATCCTTGGCCTTGACCGCTGCATCCTGCAATTTCTGTCCGTATTCCTGAGCCTGCATCTTTAATTCTCCCAAAAATTCGTCTTCCTTAGACGAACCTAACTGGTCCTCGTGATTTAAAGGAACAAGGCTTTGCTCCAGCTCCCGTTCCGCTTTTTTTACTTCAGCTTCGTATTCCGACATATCTTTTCTCCTTCGCCTAAACTCGGACCCGCCGGGTTTTGTTCGCTTGACGACTTTCTCCGATGCGGCGGCATCCATATTTAGTTGTAACGAATTCTGCACCTGAAAGTTTCTGATATTCCCCCGCATTTGGATGGAACTTTTCCTCGGCCGCGGCTCGTATAAAAAATTAAGCCCACCAAAGTATCATGGCGCGCCGTTTTTTGGATCGAACCCGCTTGACACCTCCAAACCTGAAATGCGAATCTAGCATGAATCGTAGTTAGTAAGCACTTACTTATTGACTCAAAGGAGAGCGAATTGATCAAAGATCTAATAAATTGCGGCCCGCCCGGTCGAATGTCTGGTGATGCCAGGCGAGAGCAGATCTTAAAGACGGCAGTTGAGCTTTTTTCGAAGCATGGATTTCGTGGTACTACCACAAAGGAGATCGCACGTTCATCAGGCGTCTCGGAAGCGATGGTTTTTAAGCATTTCGCGACCAAGGACGAGCTCTACGGAGCAATTCTAGACGCCAAAGCCTGTCACGGCGAAATGCAGTTTCCCTGGACGGGCAACGAAGAACTACAGAAGGCGATGGATGACCGTGATGACTACGGCGTGTTTTATAATCTGGCTTTACGTGCCATGAACAAGCACCACGCTGATGTCGGCTTTATGCGGCTTCTCTTCTTTTCAGCGCTTGAGGAGCACGATCTGGCTGACCGGTTCTTTAAAGAGTTTGTAACACGGATATACGAGTTTATAGGTTCATATATAGAAAAGAGGCAGAAAGAAGGGGCGATGCGCGAAGTCGAACCGCAGGTAGCCGTCAGGGCCTTTCTAGGGATGATGATACATCATTCGCTTAACAATATTTTATGGGACAAGGGGCGGACGCTTTTGAATATTACGAACGAACAGGCGGCGAAAAATTTTGCCGAGATATTTCTTCGAGGTATTGAAAAACACACTTAATCTATTTTCCCCGCGTGCTTAAGCGGATATTTTAATTCAATGAGAAATCGTAAAGCGATCATTTTCACTCTCTTACTGTTGTCTGCCGTCGGCGTTGGCGGAGCTTGCCGCCGGAGTGATGGTTCGACCAACAGCGCGAACGCGAACACTCAGCCGACGACGGTTGATGTAACGACCGCTCAGGCGATCGTTAAACCGATCCCGACTTATTTCGAGGCGACCGGCAATCTCGCGAGCGATGCTCAGACCGACGTTGCACCGACCGTTGCCGGAAAGATCGCGCAGGTTAACTTCGATGTAGGCAGCTACGTGCAAAAGGGCGATGTTTTGGTACGGCTTGACGACCGCGATGCTCGTATTCGTCTCGAACAGAATCAGTCGCAATTGCAGCAGGCACAGGCAGCCGTCGCGCAGACTCAGGCGCAGGTCGAGCAGGCACAGGCGAACGTTCGCCAGGCGCAGGCCCAGCTTGGGCTCGGCGAGAACGAGAAATTCTCGATCGCCCAGGTTGCTGAGGTTCGAAATGCCAAGGCGACGCTCGATCTTGCAGAAACCGAATATACGCGTGCCGCAAAACTTCTCGAGACTGGCGACATTTCTCGCTCGCAGTTCGATCAGCGAAAGACGCAGCGTGACCAGGCCCGTTCGGCATATCAGACCGCCTTGAACGGTGCCAACCAGAGGTTCGCCGCGATCCGAACAGCGACGGCTCAGGTCCAGACTGCCCAGTCGGCAGTTAAGGCTTCTCAGGCAGCTGTCGGAGCGGCTCAGGCTCAGGTCAGTTCGGCGCAGAAAGGCGTTAACGACACGGCCGTGCTCGCGCCTATCACAGGTTACGTTTCGGAGCGTGTTGCGGATGTCGGTGAATATATAAGCC
>JBDTXM010000223.1:0-6178 GCA_040006215.1 Acidobacteriota bacterium | reverse complement strand
GGCGACCAGATCCCGATCGAAGAACGCGACATCCGCGAGGTTACCCACATGAAAGACATCCAACTCGCCCCCGACGATGCCCTGGTCAGCAACTACGCCTTCGACGTAACGCCCCACGACCTCGTCACCGCCATAATCACCGAAAAAGGCGTCGCCCGCGCGCCGTATACCGAAAGCCTAAAGAAACAGTTCAGCCAGTAGCCTTAGTTTCTGTTCTCTATCTTGATGTTGCTCAACTTCGCCGGGAACGTCGCGTAGTCCTCGATCTCTACGTGGTAGCCGTTCTTTTTGTCGGTCTTCCAGCGTATCTTTGCCGCGGCGAAATATTGGCCAGTACCTTTTCCTGTTGCGGGATCGATCGTCAATTCGACGTAACCGAACGGATAATCGAGCGACCTGTAACCGCCGCGGATCTCCGCAAATTGCTCCCAGCGTTCAAACACCACACGGATAAAGATCTTTCCGTCCACGGTCGTGCGTCGTGCCACGTTGACCGTCCGGCTGAGGTTGTTGTTGACCGAAAAGCTCCCCACGTCTTCGTGCCTGATCTCGTCGAGCACCTTGTCCTGTCCCGATTCCTGAAGCAGCCCGAGAAACCTCTGTGCCTGCGCTTCCGTCGTCCAGGATTTTACCCTCAGTGTAAAATTCCCCGTCCGCAATCCAGAATATCCCCGCGTGCCGTAGCTGATAATATTTCCCGTGATCGTCTGCTCGCCCTGAGCGTGAGCGATCGAAAACGCCCCCAGCATCAACCCCAAAACCAACAATATTTTATGATTTTTCATCTCTATTCTCCCGCCGATCGAGACCACTAAAAACCCCGATCAACCCTCCGCACAAAAATACTTACGTACCAATAGCGTACACCTATCGTTCCTACCCTCACAACGGGGCAACTGACATGCCAGCAGCAGGTATTGCCCAAAAAATCTCTTTTTCAGTTAAAGAGAGTGGCCAAAGCGCCCGTCTAATGCTGCGCGGGAAAAGATGGGGTTTCCCGTTACTAATTTTCCTGCGTGATCTTTTACTTGATCATCGCGGCTTGTTTGCCCTTATGTTATCTCGAATATATTTGTAATTTGGGTGGGCGATATTCTTGGCGGGAGTTGCGCCGGCGCTATGGGCCGCGTCAAACCAGTCAGCTACGATCTCTGCCTGCTGTTCTACGTTGTATAGGTCCCAGGCCAGGCCTGCAGGTTTGTCGTAGGCGTAGGCTTCATCGCCGTATGCGATTTGATTTGAGATCGAGTCTGCAGCGACATGGATCCCGTGCATGTACTGCCATGCGTGGGTCATTTCGTGAATAAATGTTTTGGCATCACTCAGACCGTTAATGTAGCCGGCGGTCCCAAAATTTATATAGATGATCAGGTCGAGAACCGCTCCGATCCCCCCGCCGAAGCCCGCGATCTTAGAAACAATTCCACCGGCGGACAATGGAGCTCCGGGAAACGTGAATGGCCGGTCGCCTCCTCCCAGTCCGTCACTTATGCGGACAAAATCGTAATTCATGGTGTCAAGAAATACCGAGAATGCGGTCGCCTTTTCCTGTGAGGTCAGAGCGCGATCATTTTTTGCTAACTTCATTTTTTTCTCTCCTGGAATGATTAGACATTCCCATGAAAATACTTCCTTAAAATGAAGAAGCAGCCTTCCTGCACGCAGTTCAACCCAGGCAGCCGTAAGTCATTCGGCGCCGATGTTGTTGCTGACACTTTTTCGGATTTGTGTTCAAATGATTTCTATTTGAGCCATCGTTTATAGTTGTGGAGGGAAAATCCGATGAGAATGTCCATATTTATGAGCGTCATTTTGCTAGCTGCGGCTAGCGCCGTTTTTGGGCAGGACGACCTGTTTACCCCGATGAAGGGCACGGCAACGCCTTCGTTTCAGATGAAGAACGACAGCGTACGCTGTCTTGTCTTTGGTACGCACATCGTTAAGATGAGCGCGAGCGAGGACGGAGGCGAGAATGTAAGTATTTGGCACCGCGAGGGGACGGTCAGAGGAGCCGAAGCATGCGAGGTCAAAGCAAAACCGTACGCGACCATAAACGATTCTGACAACAACAGTTTTTACGGAATATCGACCGACTATTTTTTTATCGACTCGGGAACGTCAGTAGATTCGCGCATCGTTTACATTTACAACACCGACTCGGGCACGGCTCTTACAAAGCTAGGTTATCAGGGCGAACCCAGCCTCGTCGGCGCCCGGTTTCTGATGTATGACGAGCCTACCGACAAAAAAGGCCCGATCTCGACCTGCCCGGAAGCCGCGAAATGGACGCGCCAAGGCGGCGGCGTCGGCTGGGTCCAAGGTAAGAAAATGGACCTAAAAACGAAAGCGGTCACGAAGATCGGCCCGCTCCGCTGCGTCTATATGGAATAGCAATACCTCTCGCCGGGCGGGAAAGCTGTGCTTTCCGATAGCATCGACAGACCTCCCGGCGGCTATGCCGCCCATATCTCCCTCACTTCGATTTCCTTCTCACTTCTCGCGTCAACCGACCCGGCCAAGACGCAGACCTCCTTGGTTCGATTAAAAAAGAAGCGGCATGACCGCTTCTTAGCCTAACGAAAAAAAGATACAGGGAGTTATTGCTTTCCACTGTCGGTTGGAGCGAAGTTAAAATCTATCGTGTCATCGAGCAAAGTAAGTACTCGCGGTGGAAAGGTGTAGCCCTTGTGCGTCACGGATATCACGTATGCCCGGCCTACCGTTAAGCCGGAGATCGCGTAATTTCCAAACGCGTTCGACCTTCCGCTTCGGACTATCCCATTAGTATTTGTCGCCGAGATGAACGCGTTCGGAACTCCTATTCCGTTCTCATCCGAGATACGTCCCGAGATAGCGGCATCCACTGGGGTGGGGCCGATTCCTCGGACCATGTCCGAATGCGAACGCGCCACCCTAAGATCGGTTGCTGTCAATCCCGTCAAGTTCGTTGTCAAATGCAGCGCCGTTACCGTTATGTTCGCAGCATCGCTGCTTTCTTGCTCATTGATCACGAGTGTGATCGAACCGAGCAATGGAACCGGTATCACAACGGTTTGATTTGGTGCTCCTGAAATGACGATCGGGAACGCGAGTCCATTTACCAGTACATTTAGATTTGTGATAACCGAAGTTCCGCCGCACGTCACCACTCCACCCGAAAGTACGCAATTCGTGTTCGACGTGAGCGCGTCCGCCGTGATCACTACCGTGCTCGAAAGCAAATTGACATTAAGCGTTTGGACCTGTGAGGCCGACTGTGACGAGTTTATGGTCGACGGTGTGACACCTCCAGACGTTGACGACGTCGCCGTGCCCGACGAGACGATCGGTGACACTCCCGCGTTGTTCGTCGCCGTTGCAATTGAAGCTCCGGAGGTGGGAAGATCACCGGTATCCGACACCACGGCTGTCAGCAGAGTTCCGGGAAAGGTCACGCCCTGCGTCAATCTTAGGGCCGTCCCGCGTCCGCTGAACAGATTCTGCGCCGGCACGATGGCACAATCGATGGTAGAACTGGCCGACGCGATTATTACGTCTGTGGTTGTCAGATCGGCTGCCCTGACGAAAATGTGTATCGCATTGACCGCTATCGAGCGCGGGAATATCAGCCGCTCGTTGAGCACCACGTTGCCTACTGCGCCCGGCAACGCGATCGTTTGATTTGCCGTCCCGTCAACGGTTACGGATGCTCCGTTGATCACCAGATTGGTGATCGAAAAGGTTCCGGTTGAGGTCGCGTTGGGACACGCGCAATCCGTATTCGCCGAGATCACGTCGGCCGAGATCGTGTTTCCCAATAGATTGATGTTCAGATTGTTAACGCTGGCCGTCGCCTGACTGTCGCCGGCGACACCCGACGCCGAAACTGTCGAGGTTCCGACCGTCACGACACCGGCGACCGTCGCCCCGGCACTCGCGAGATTTACCGTTCCGCCTGCGGCAGGCAACGGGCCCGTATCCGAAACGGCATTCGTCACAACCGGTGCGAGCGGAACCGCAACCGTAACTTTTACGGCCGTGGCTTGTCCACCATATGTTTGAGCGTCGACAGAAAAAACGCCGCAGCCGATCACCAATAGAAACAGGAAGATCGATCTACGGCACGCGGGAAATTGAAATGTGTTTTCTTTATGGATCGATCGCGAAAGTTTATGTGCCGCAGGCGCAACAGATTTAACAGGACTAAATGCGGGAAACATGGAAGTGTCCTCCTTGGAGTCTTTTTCACGACCCATACTGGGAGACGACAGGAGACGCGGGAGCACTGCGCCGCCACCGGTGCGGGTCATAAAGTTGTTCAGTTTACAGGGACGGGAAAACGCCAAAAAAGAGGCCTGAAGAATGTGGGCGGCTATTATTTTTTGACTTTAAACATTTTTGTACATGGCTCGGGTGCCTGTCAATAGTTTTTTCGCTGGCCGAGATCTACCGAGGTTTTAAGGGTATGCACCCGTACGTCGCGTGTCGGAAAACCCGAACGGCTAAGGTCCGTAGCTCTTCCTTTTCCAAACTTTTCTGTACAATTCCCTACAAAACCCTGTCGCGGATCGCGATCGGCTGTATACTGTCAGGACTAAAAACTACCGCGGCTTTTCAGAGACCCGAAAAACGATATGAATAAGAAACATCTCTTGCCCATGATCCTTATCATTTTTGCGGTGCTGGGTTGCCGGCAGCTCCTTAAACCAAAGCGCGCCGCCGCACCGGAAATGCGGGTAAACGTCGTTGACCTGGCTGGCGAATTCAAAAAGGATAAGCGAGCCGCAAACGCAAAATACGCCGGGCGAACCGTTGCCGTTACCGGAACGGTCGATACGCGCGTCGCCTACGCTCCAACCATCGCGTTTAAAACCCCTGACGAGATCGACTTCGGTGTCCAATGCTTTTTTTCCAAGGACGGCCTCGAATCGCTAAAAATCGTTAAGTCAGGCAGCCAATACACTTTCCTCGGCGTCGTCGAAGAAAAAACCGGCGAGTTCCTCGCCATCACCGACTGCAAAGTCATGGAATAGTTGACGGACAGGAATGTTCGATCTTGTCAGAACCGGGAACTGCGACTGGGTTCTTTTTTTAAGCTGCGAAAGCAGCAGCAGATAGCAGCCGGTTGAAGCGATGCCGACCCCCGGGGTCGCCGCCCCAAAAAGATCAAAGCCCGCTTTAGCGGGCAATACAATTAGCTCCCTCAATTGCCTCCAGCTCTAGCTGGATGTTAACACCACTCCCGATTTTCCGTTGAACGCGCCCGCTTCCAATTTTCCCTCGAACGCGCTATTGTTCCCTTGAATTTTTTCCAAGCCCATATGACCGACCCTACCCCTGAACCTGGTAAAGACGAGCGCCCGATCGACGACGATATCTCTAAGGAGCCGCCGGTAAAAGAGCGATCCTTTGCGCAAATGGCAATTGACTATGCCGGCGATGTTCTCGGAATAGCGTTGGTCGGCTTAGTGTTCCATTGGGTGATCGAATTGTTTTCAAAAGACAGCTTGGATTATCTCGGTAAGGCCAACGCCTCGTTTGCAAAAAACCTGGAAGGCGTTGATCCGTGGAATTTGGCGGGAGTATATTTCGGCTACGTCTCCGGTTATGCAATGGCCAGATCGACGACCACCTTTGGCTATATTTTCAACGGGGAATTTATCACTGCGCACGGGACCGCTTTTTTTCTTTGGCGTCTGATCCCGGGAGTCTTTTACACGGCCGGTGTGATCTGGGCGCAGAGCTGGTTCAACATCTTCGTCGCCCTTGTGGCCCTGGGTATCGGCTACGCCTTTGTAAAAGATTCCGAAGGACCGTTTTTTCACAAATTGGCAGGTGCTCCGCTGTTCGGATGCACGTTTTTATGGGTACTGCTTAAGATCATGATGCTCGCAAGCTTCCTTTTTGGCGGAATGATAGTCGGTATTAATATTATCGTCTTTGGAAGCTTTTTCGGCTCGTCCATCCTCTCTGCGGTAGCCCAGGAACGCGAACACCACGTTACCGGCCTTTTCCTAAAATGGTTCAAGCCCGGAGAACGACTGCTCGGGAAATAGAAAATTAGAGCAAATTAAGCCCGCGAGGAATCCCGGTCAGATCCAGAAGGTTGCTCGGCCGCCAGCTTGCAACCAGAAGCCTCTTTTTATAAACTTCTGCGATCATGAGCATGAACATTCTTTTTCCACAGAATCTTCTCAGA
>JBDTXM010000222.1:0-6261 GCA_040006215.1 Acidobacteriota bacterium | reverse complement strand
GCAAGATCGGGCGAATGCCAAACCATTGGCCGGGGCGATAGATGGCGTAGGCACCTTCGGTAAATTCGTCACGCTGCCAGGCGTAGGATACGATGCCGCGTGCAAGCTGCGGAGCACGCGGGTCGAGATCGGCGATGTCGTTAGTGATGATACGCATCCGGCGAGAGTCGGATTGCGACGCGAGAACGTCAGCCTTTTCACCGATCGCGTATGAGGTAAGAATGCCTTGCTTTCCCGCTTGATTCTGCGTGCTATGAAAATAGTAGTGGGCGGTCGTGTCGGAGACCATCGAGAAGTTCTCGGCCTTCCAAAATCGTTCGTCGTAGAGAACGCTGTTTTTAATGATGCGGGCGTAGTTGAGTTTGCGGGCGGCCTCGATGGTGGCGGTCGGAAGCGGCGCATCGAATTTTATCTTGAGCAGGTTAGCAACAGGCGCTGTGCAGATGACGGCGTCTGCGCGATACGTGTCGGTCGACGTTTTTACGGTGACGATGCCGCGCGCTTGTTTAATTTCGGTGACGAGCGAGCTGAGTCGGATATTTTCAGTTCCGATACGTTTTGCAAACTCCTCGGCGAGACGCGAATTGCCGCCGGTCATCTTGTAATCCATTTCATTGTGCGGGCTCGACTCGGCATATTCTGCCAGCGCAGAAAACGCTGACACCTCGCGGATCGATTCGCCGAAATCCGTACTGTCCATTAGGTCGCGAAGCCGGAGATCTTCCTGCGAAAAGCCGCTTCGCTCAAGTAGGTTCCACCAGTCGTATTTGTCGAGTTGGATCTTTTGCGACTGAGAGAGTTTCGCGTATGACTTGATCAGCTTGTCGAAACCCTGTTTTGCGGCTGGCGAAAATCCCCATTGGCCGGGCTGCGAAACCTTGCCGTCCTGCAGCAGGTAATCGTCGAACTGATGTTTTTGAAGCGGGATGCTGAAATCGTGACAAAGCGCTTTGAGCCGCTCGTGACTCTCGCCGACCCATTCTCCGCCGAGCTCGCAGATTAGATCCGTTCCGGCGAATCTGTGCGAAAAAACCCGGCCCCCAATTCGATCTCTAGCCTCCAGAACCGTGACGTTCCAACCCGCGTTCTTTAATTTGAATGCTGCTGCAAGACCAGAAAAACCTGCCCCGATGATGACGCAGGTTTTCCTTCGAGTTTGGCCGAATGCTGTTGAAACGATCGCGACACCCGCTGCTGTCGCGGAAAATAGCTTTAGAAATTCGCGGCGATCTGTCTTGCGGGGCATTGTAAATGAAAGCGAGCTACTGTCTTTTTAAGGGAAAAGTATCTTCTTAAACACGTCGTCCTGGTTAAACGGTCTCGCGATCTTAAGAGCGTTTAGAACTTCGTCCGCCGTAGTTGCGGCCATCAAGGCTTTTTCGCAATTCAGGATGCCGGAGATAACGCTTTCGCGGCCGCCGGCAGCGTCAAAACGCGCTGGCTGCGGCCCCGTAAATCCGACACCGCCATAAGCGTTCATGATCGATTGCTTGGACTTGATCCCGCGTTCAAAAAGATCTCGAACCAACGCGCATGCGACCTGAACCGCCTGACCGTCATCGAGCATTCCGAGCAGGACCTTGCCGTTTCGGCGGGGTAGACCATCGACCAAATAATTACCCTTTTTGGCCAGAGCCGACAGGCTGCCCTTGGCGTCAAACCGGTAAAATTCAAATGGCTCGGTCTGGCCAAAACCGACGCCGGTACCCGATTCGGCTTGGGCGATGTTATTGAACATCGTCTCCTCCCAAAATATCGCCAGCATGGTGTAAGCCGTCATTGGCGTCGGCGCCATGATCGAAAAATATTGGTTCAAGAGACCTACCATGAAAGCGTAGGATTTCCCGGGCGTGGTGGGCAAGGCCATTCGTTTTTTGCTCCTTTTACGAAATTACAGCTCTCTACTCAAAGTCGTTAATTGACGTAAGGACATGCGGTTTTTGCGAGTATTTACAACGATTTTCGACTAAATTATCGTCGTCACGATCTCGCGGATGCTTCGCTGTAGCTCACGATCGTCGGTTATAGGCGAGCAGATGGCGACCTCGGCCGCGGCAACGGGTGAGATGCCTTGAGCGATCATTTGCGCGGCGTAAATGAGAAGGCGTGTCGAGACACCCTCCTCGAGCCCGTGGCCGCGGAGGTTTCGCACCTTTTGGCCGATCTTTACCAGGTCGGCGGCGATTTCCTCGTCAATACCACCTTCTTTTGCGACGATCTCAGTTTCGGCTTCGGCATTCGGGTAGTCGAATTCCATGGCGATAAAACGCTGGCGGGTCGATTGTTTGAGGTCCTTCAGGATCGACTGATAGCCGGGATTATATGAGACGACGAGCATGAACTCCGGCGGCGCCTCGATCACCGTGCCGCGTTTTTCGATGGGCAAGCGGCGGCGGTCGTCGGTCAGCGGGTGGATGATCACGACGGTATCCTTTCTCGCTTCGACAACCTCGTCGAGATAGCAGATCGCTCCATTGCGGACTGCCGTGGTGAGCGGCCCATCGTGCCACACGGTCTCTTCACCCTCGAGCAGAAAACGGCCCACAAGATCGGTGGACGATAGGTCTTCGTGGCAGGCGACCGTGATAAGCGGGCGGTTCATGCGATGTGCCATGTATTCGACAAACCGCGTCTTGCCGCAGCCCGTCGGACCTTTCAGCATCGCCGGCAGCCGCGCTGCGTATGCAGCCTCAAACAGTTCCACCTCCTGCCCGATAGGCAGATAAAACGGCTCGTTCGCCACCTTATACTTCTCAACCGCTAGTTCCATAAAAAGATAATGTTATAACAAAAAGCCCCGCCGGGTAACCAGCGAGGCAAAAACTGACCGGACTACTTGAAGTTCTAGTTCGTTAATCCGATGAAGAAATATCAATCCGTCCGATTCACCAATTACTCCATCTCGCTCTCGTCGATATCAAAATTCGCGTAGACCTTTTGGACGTCGTCGTTGTCGTCGAGGGCCTCGTATAGCTTCATCATCGTAATGGCATCGCCCCCTTCCAGCTTGATGTAGTTTTGCGGGATCATTGAGACTTCGGCGGCCTGGGGTTCGATACCGGCTTTTTTAATGGCTTCGCTGACCGCTTCGAAATTATCGGGCGTGGTAAATATCTCGAAAACTTCGCCTTCGTCTTGCATGTCGTCAGCCCCTGCTTCGATAGCGATCTCGAATAGCTCGTCCTCCGATTTTGCGGCTTTGTCGATGACGATATATCCCTTTTTATCAAACATCCATGCGACCGAGCCAGCCTCGCCCATGTTGCCGCCGTTCTTAGAGAACACGTGACGGATCTCGGCCACCGTTCGATTGCGGTTGTCGGTCATCGTTTCGACCAGGATCGCGACGCCGTTTGGCCCGTAGCCTTCGTAGGTGATCTCGTCATATGCGACACCCTCAAGTTGACCGGTTCCGCGTTTGATTGCGCGGTCGATAGTATCGTTGGGCATATTTAGCCCCTTGGCGTCATTGACCGCCTTTCTTAACCGCGCGTTCGAGTCAACGTCGCCACTTCCCCCGGTGCGGGCCGCCACGGTGATCTCCTTGATCAGCTTGGTAAAGATCTTGCCGCGTTTGGCGTCGAGAGCACCTTTTTTGTGCTTAATTGTATGCCACTTGGAGTGTCCTGACATTTAGTAATGTTCCTGGAAAGTTTAATGAATACTCAGTCGCTCGAGCTCCCGGTTTTACAAGGGCACACGTTGCTAGAGAGCGTGTGCCTGCCTTTTTGTCGAAGTTGCAATATATCACGGCAATTTTTGATTGGGCAAACCCGCAAAGTTTTCACAATTTGTTCACCTGGATTTCATATCAGCTTTAGGCGGAAGGGATTTAATTGACCGCAATGAAAAGAAATACGACTGTACTTGTTCTGTGCGGGCTTTTTTTCCTAGCCGACTGCACATGGCTGAGGCTTATGCTGGACAAGCGGGAAAGCCTCGCAGCGCTGCAGGCTTCGATCGCGTTTGGCGGGGAAGCGTTACTTGCCGCGACACTTGCGGCCGTGATCTTTCTAGTCCTGCGAAAAAAATACGCGAGGCAAAAACGGCCGGCTAGACGCCAAGGAGCTTTCGGGCGGCTGCAGCCGTTACGCCGGCTATTCGTATCTGTTTGGTCTTAGAGGTTTGACCGGAAACGATAGCGACGGCACCTTTCGGAACGCCAAACTTTTTTGCGAGCAGCTTAACGACCTCCGCGTTGGCGGCCCCGTCAACCGGCGGAGAAGCGATCCTCACCTTTAACATTCCATCGTGCTCGCCGACGATCTCGCTTCGCGCGGCCCGTGGCACTACACGAATTGTGATCTGAATAAAGCCTTGCTTTTCGACGATCATTGGTTTAAGGGCGGCGGCGAGGGATTTCGAAGTCCTTTTGGGTTATTATACCTGACACTACGGCTGCCGTTTTTGAGGAGGAATTCCTAATGCCATCGATCGTTTCGCGCTGCTTCTTGTCTTTTGCGGGAATATTTGTCGTGTGTCTGCTGGCGGTTTCTTATTTTGTCGGCGAGCACAGCCTGAAGGCGGACGCATCGGCGATCGAACTCGAAGCCGCGGATACCCTCCCTATCACCCCCGCCGGCCGTTTGTTGATCGATAGCACGACGGGACTTCCCGCGGTCGCGCCGCTCACGATGAATTTTGTCCGAACGCCGGACAGCAGCGGGCCGGACGGAAAGGGCCGATATCTTATTGGGGTTAACAGCGGTTATGGGATCGAGTTGACATCCAAAAGTAAACCGAACCAATCGCTCTCCGTTATCGACCTAAATGCCAAACCCGAGCCGCAGGTCATTCAAAACATCTACTTTCCATCGCCGCAGAGCGCCCATTTCGGACTCGTCTTCGATCTAAAACCTCAGTCGGACGGCAAATATCGCCTATATCTTTCGGGCGGATTTGAAAACAAGATCTGGATGCTGAATTTCGATCCGGCGGCGATGCGGCCATTGCTGCCGGGCAGCGAGCCTGATAAAAAATTCGATTCACCATATATCGATGTTTCCGCGTTTGCCGAAAATGCTCCGTCACCCAATTACAATAGCGAGACTGCCCCAGTCTATCCTACGGGTATAGCTCTTTCGCCTGACAGCAACTCTATTTACTGCGCAAATGATCTTAGCGACAATCTTGGGATCGTCTCGGATCTCCGAGACAGCCGAAAGATCACGCGGATCGCTCTTCAGCGTCCCGGTTCGTCGCAGTTTCTTTATCCGTATGACGTCAGGCTTTTGACTAAAGGGAATTCGGTCTCAAAAGCGTATGTTTCGCTATGGGGAGATGGAACCGTTGCGGTCGTGGATCACGCACATCAATATCGCTTGACACACATTCAGGTCGAAAGGCATCCGACTTTGATGGTTCTGAACAAGACCCAGACACGGCTGTTCGTTGTAAATTCTGATGCCGACAGTGTTTCGGTGATCGATACTGCGAACGATAAGGTCATTGAGACGATCAGGATTCACCTGAGCGAAGCCGCGAAGAACGGCGTCAGTCCCGAAGGGCTCGCTCTAAGTGGAGATGAAAATACTTTGTTCGTCGCCAACGCTCACGCAAATGCGGTCGCGATAGTAAAGCTCGAACCGAACCCGTCGATCAAGAAGCATTCAAAACTCCTCGGATTCATCCCAACCGGCAACTACGCATCGGCTGTCGCCTGCGTCGGCACGCGCCTCTTTGTTGCGAACGGCAAAGGGACTGGAATGGAAAACTCGTCTGTGACCATAACGGAGTCCGGCTTGTATCCGAACATGCCGAACAAAACTTTTCCGGGAAGCACTAACAAGCGGGGCATGTACAGCGTGGCGATAGTCTCGGGGAATATCAGTGTTCTCGATGTGCCGGACGAAAAGCAACTGTACGCCTTCACCCAGCAGGCGATGAGAAATAACGGCCTTCTGGGTCAGGAAAAACGTGACATCTTTCCCGGCGGGCGATCGCCCTTTAAACACGTAATTTACATCATTCGCGAAAACCGAACTTACGATCAGGTGCTCGGTGATGTAACCGCAAGCGGTGACGGCCGAAAGGCTGACGGTGACGGTTCTGTAGCTATTTTCGGAGGCTCAGACGTCGCCCGATCGCCGAACGGCGAGCCGCAAAGTATCACTCCGAACGCTCACGCTATCGTTCAAAGATTCGGCTTACTCGATCGCTTTTTTGTGAACGCCGAAGCATCTCCAGACGGGCACAACTGGTCGACTGCCGCATTCTCGAGCGATTACGTCGATAAGGCTTTTCGATGGCATTATTCGAGAC
>JBDTXM010000221.1:0-6376 GCA_040006215.1 Acidobacteriota bacterium | reverse complement strand
CGACTGTTCAACCGCCGGGGTTTCTATCGCAGGCGTAGCTTCAGACGTTGTGAAGTTCACCGGCTCTTCGGTTTGTACCGAAGAGTTCGAAACGCTCTGGACGGTTGCTGCTGGACTCGCAGTTGACGGAGCCTTCCCAGAGAACATCCAGATGCCCGCAACCAAGAGCAGTACAAAAACAGCTCCAGCTCCGAGAACAAGTGGCTGCGCTAGAAATGACTTTTTGTGATCACTGTCGGGGTAGAGGTCAAACGAAGTATCGTACGAAGTGGTAGAGCTGGATGCGGACGATTCGACGTCCAGAGCGAATACATCACCTGCCGTCTCGGTCAACGCTGCAGGCTCGGAAATGTGCTCGGGAAGATCCAGAAGGTCATCCTTTGCAAGTTCAGCCTGAAGGTTTTCGACTTCGTGTTTCTCGGGAGTCGCAAGCTTTGCCTTTTCCTGAGTTTCGGCTTTGAGTTTCAACCGGGCCTCTTGCTCCTTCGCGGCCGCGGCTTTGTTTTCCGCGGCTTTCTTTTCTGCAAGGGCTTTTTGCTCAGCCGCCTTCGTCCCGGCTGCAGCCTTTTGTTCGGAAGCCGCTTTTAGCTCTGCTGCCTTCTTTTCGGCTGCGGCCTTTTGCTCGGAAGCCGCTTTCAGCTCAGCGGCTTTCCGAGATGCCTCGGCCGCCTCCGCTTGTCGCGTCCTTTCAGCGTTAAGCTCAAGCCTTCTCTTTTCGATCTTGGCGCGTTCTTCTTCAAGCTGGCGCTCCTCAGCTTCGAGCTCCATTCGCTCTTTTTCAACACGGAGACGCTCTTCCTTCAACCTTGCCTCGTCTTCTTTTCGAGTATCCGCAACCGGAGGCTCCGCCTTTTTGGTTTCTGCAAGGCGGCTATTTAAGGGAATCTTGATCTTGGCGAGTTCAGCGCGAAGGGCTGCTGCATTTTCATAACGATACTCCCGCTTCATCTCCATCGCTTTGATCAGGATATCGGAGAGTTCTGGTGGAAGCGACGGGTCTATATCCGTCGGCTTTTGAAGCGGATCATCATTTCCGTCTAGCACCTCTAGGTAGCGGTTAAGAGCATCGGCGGGAACCGTTCGGGTCAATAGGAAGTAGATGGTGGCGGCGGCAGAGTAGACATCTGTTCGCGCGTCTGGCGATTGCCGAAGAATTTCCTCCGAACGTTCACCGAAGCTGTTCGCGATCATCTGTTGCGATGCCGAATCAAGACCGCGCCATAACTGTTCCAGCGAGCGATATGGCTGGTCGCCGGACTCGCTCGACTCCGAATTTTCCTGCTCACTTGCATGATTCGAGCCGGTCACAAGGAGTTTGATAGTGAAATTGGCGGTGAGTCGAATGTTTTGCGGATTGACGTTCTGATGAATTATTGCCGGAGATTTCGACTGAAGATATCCAAGGCCGTCCAGAAGTTGGTCCGCCCACCGAAGAATATCCGATAGGGCGAGATTCTTCTCGCTTTTTCCGACAAGTTCGGCCAGATCCGTGCCCTCACAGTCTTCCATGACCAGATACTGCCGATCAATCTCGGAGAAATAATCCCTGACCTTCAATAGCGAAGGATGTTCAGCCTCTGTCAGCCGTTTAGCATCAGCGGCAAACGTCAGCTTCAGGTTCTCGATCTGAGCCGCCGTTGCCACCTTTCCCAAATGGCCGACGGTTTCGCGAAGAACAACCCGGGTTTCGCTAAACGTATCATAGGCCTCGTACAGCCTGCCCGATTCGCTATTGCCGAAATGATTGATAACTCGATAGCGTCCCTGATTCAGGACTTGATTTGATGAAAGCATATTGGGTGGTAGGACGAGCGGGTGAGGTAATCGCCAAAGACATTATATACACGAGTTTGCACAAAATGGAAGAGTTTTGTTGAAAAATTCTAAACAATGTTTAGCATTATGAATAATGGGGCGACCGAGACTGCTTTTTCGCAGTGCTTTTTGGAGGGAGAGGCCCTTATAATGGAGTCAGGTGAAGTTCCGATCTTGATGTGGGCTATCCGCACGGCCCCAACAGTTGGAGGATTTTCTAGTCAGGAAGACTTGCCTGCAATATGTCGATCGAAATTTCGCCGGAAATCGTCGCCCGTTATTGTGATCGTCTTACACATCTCGAAAAGGCGGGAGCGAAGGCGGGTGCCCACGCGTTCTTCCAGGGTTTCCTCGCGGTCATTGCGGCGTTCGTCGAGGTAATTAGTTGTAAAGATCGTTAGGCGGCGATCGTTGTATCGGGTGTTGATTATGTGCGTCATCGTGTCACGGACCCACTCGGTCGGTTTTGACGCCCCAAGCTCGTCGAGAACAAGAACGTCGGCGTTGAACACCGGCGAGAGGACCCGAAGTTCGGATGTTTTGGTGTCGGCGTTGTAAGAATCCTGGATCTCCTTCAAAAGGGTTCCGAACTCATAGAACAAGCACGAAATACCGCGTTCGGTAAGCCCCTTTAAGATCGACACCGCGAGATGCGTTTTTCCTACACCGACCGGGCCGACGAAAAGAAGGCCCTGCTCGACAGCCGGATATTCCATCGCGAGTCGCATAGCAAAATTAAAAGCTCGCTCCTGCGATGGGTTGGTCGGCTTATAATTATGGAAGTGGCACTTTGAATAACGTTTTGGCAGTCTTGCCCGATCGATCGAACGGGTTTGGGCATCCCGCAGACGGCATTCACACGGCTTTGCTCCCATGCCAGTGACGATCTGAATGCCCGTGCCGAAACAGATCGAGCATACTTCTTCGTCAGCAAGAAATTCCGACTCAGGCCCGCTGGCCAACGGTGCCGGGTCGGGTACGGCAGCTAGATTATATTTCCTGGCTTTTTCCTTTGGCATTAAGAACTGTGATGCGAAGTCGTGACGGTGAGACGAATTATAGCACTCGAAAATCGTAATTCAAATTTTAGCCACGGCCTGGAAACACGAGTCCATCTTTTCGATCTTAAGAAGTATCAGGCTGTTCTGGTGTGGTAAAATCATGGCTGAGCTTTTACATCTCCCCTTTCCGTCATGAGTCTCTTCAGCAATCTTATGCTTCGGTTCGGTCTGGCCAAGCCTCAAGCCGAACGCACGCCGATCTCGGTATTTCTTCTCGATGATGACGAGAGACGTCACCGTTGGTTCGAGAAAAGATTCGCCGGAGACTCTTTGGACATCGCGGAAACAGTCGAAGAGGCTAAGGAATTTCTTTCGCGGGAAAGCTATGACGCGATCTTTTTAGATCACGATCTCCTTCCCGAACACTACGAGACCAACGATCATAATGATTACGGAAGGACGGGCTATGCGATAGCCGAATTTCTCGACAAACGCCGTGCTCTCCAGCGCGCCGCTACGATCATTGTCCACACCCGCAACGCCGATGCCGCAATTCCCATGGTAGAAAAACTGCGTGAATCCGGGCGAAACGTCGAATACTGCGCTTTCCCGATGTTAGACCTGAAAATAAAAAACTACTGGAAAAGGTAGATAGCAAACGAGTTTACAGTGACGAGTAACGAGCGGAACGTCATTACTCGTCTTTGCGCTCGCCTACTTTTTAGTTTTGATCTCGTCGAGTTCCTTTTGCTGCTGATCGATCAGATTTTTGAAAGCAGTTTTGGTGTCATCGTCTTTGGCGGCGGCGAGTTTTTTGAGAAGCGCTGCGATGTAGGCGGTTTTGAGGGCTTGTTCTTTTGGCACTTTCACGTCTGGCTCAACGCCCGTTCCTTCCCAGTTTGTCTTGGTTATCGGGTTGATCGCGCGTCCGGTCGGCACGAATACCAGGAAATGTTCGGTCAGGCGAACCGAATCACCGGGATTTGCTCCGCCGCCCGTCGTCTCGCCGATGATCGTTGCCCGTTTGAGCGTTTTTAGATTATTACTGAACTCCTCTGCTCCGGAAAAGGTGCGATTGCTTGTGAGCAGATAAACGTCCTTGTCGAGAAACTTTCTGCCCGCCACGATGGGTTTGGTCCAGAATTCGTCCGTCTTGTTTTCTCGTCGGAAATAGAGATCGTTAAGGTGAACGGCCTTGTCACCGAAAAGATACGAGCATATCAGCGCGACCATTCCTGGATCGCCGCCGCCGTTCTGGCGAAGGTCAAATATCAAAGCGTCAGTATTTGAAACAAATGTCATCGCGGCCGCGACGGTATCGATCCCTTCCTTTGGGTCGAAGAATCCGCGAAGGTCGAGATAACCGATATTTCCCTGAAGACGCTCGACCTTTTCAAACCCATAATTTACGCGTTTATTGAAGTCGGCGAAATCGGCCTTTTCCGCGTCGGTCGGTTCACCCCTGTCCTTTCGAATCGGCACTGGTTGAGCGGAAAACCGAACACGTAAGTGTTTGTCGCGACTGATCGCCTGGAGGTCTGACGTGAGTTTTTCAGCAAACGCCCGAGCCGTCGTTATCTTGTCGTATTCGCCGGCCGAAAGACGCTCGTTAATGTCGGTCTCCATTTTCTTGGCCGTGTCGAGAAAGATGTATCC
Organism: Acidobacteriota bacterium; assembly: GCA_040006215.1. Lineage (GTDB taxonomy): Bacteria > Acidobacteriota > Blastocatellia > Pyrinomonadales > Pyrinomonadaceae > OLB17. The sequence goes on along the minus strand of JBDTXM010000221.1, from coordinate 1,904 downwards.
ATCGTTTAATTCACCGTTCAAGTTCTTTATCACGGTAGACCGAGTTGCGGCGTCGAGTGGACCGTCCGGCAAAGGCTGCGGCTGCTGCGAATACACAAGCATCGTCGTTACGAAACACAGTATTGCTGAAAATATCGCTTTCATGGATGATTTACTCCTTTATTATTGGCGATCAAAAAAGTCACGCGCGCATACCGCCGAGGATAAGTTCCGCGATCTCGACGGTTTTGCGTTTTATGTCGCTGCGTTTTCCGAGTTCTTCGGGGCTGAGACTGTAAGGAAGAAGTGAGTTCGTGGTCAGCAGTATCGTTCGAGCCGTTTCGAGAGCATTAACATCTCGGAAGACTCCGGCCGCCATCCCTTCTTCGATGACCTTTGCGAAGATCAGGGCTTCTTTTTCAAAATAGACCTTACGCCGCTCTAACAAACTTGCTCGAATATACGCGAGGAGATCGTTCAGGCTCGTTGAATAATGCTGAACGCTGTCGAACCGGAAGAGGACGCGTTCGATAAGCATAAGGCGAAGGCGTTCATCGGCTGGGATGGGTTTTGCGGCGATCACGGTCAACGACCTTTTTAACCGTTCTATGATCCGGTCGATGTGCGAGAGAGCAATCTCTTCTTTACTTTGAAAATGAAGATAGACACTTCCTTTGCCGATGCCGACCTCTTGAGCCAGGTCGTCGATGGTCATCTTTTTATAGCCGAAACGGGTTAGCAGACGATCAGTTGCGTCCAGGATCGCGTCTCTAACACTTCTGGTTTGAACGGAATCTCTCATAATGACCAGTGACCAAAATCAACTTTTGGTCATTGTAGAGCATTCGGGTTTAAATTTCAATCGAAGATATTTTATTCCGTCGGCGGTTTTAGGTAGGTCTTTCCCTTGATCTTTTCCGGTAGAAGGTCGTCATCGTCGGGGTACATTTCATAGCCTTTGCCGTACCCGAGGCCCTTCATGAGTTTTGTCGGTGCGTTGCGGATATTCATCGGGACGGGGAGATTGCCCAATTTTTTTGCGTCTTCCATCGCCGCACCGATCGCATCTGTCGAACGGCGGTCTTTTGGGGCGTTAGCGAGGTAGGCAACGCCTTGCGCTAGATTGAGAACGCATTCCGGCAAGCCTATCGTTTCCACGGCCCGAAACACCGCGTTTGCGACGACCAGAGCGGTCGGCTGCGCGAGGCCTATATCTTCTGAGGCAAAGATCACCATTCGGCGGGCGATAAATTTCGGATCCTCGCCCGATTCGATCATCCTGGCAAGATAGTAGAGTGCGGCGTCCGGCTTGCTTGCCCGCATCGATTTGATAAAGGCGCTGATGACGTTGTAATGCTCATCGCCTTTCTTGTCGTAGCGGAGAAATTTAGCCTGAAGCGTTTCTTTTAGAGTGTCGACGTTTATCTCGTCATACAGTTTTGATGCGTTTTCAATCATCGTAATGGCTTGGCGGGCATCGCCATTCGCCATCTCGATGAGCCAATCCTTCGCCGTCGGCTCGAGATCAAATCCGGTCCGGTCGATGATAGCGGACATGTCGTCCGCGGTAAGTTCTTCGAGAACGAAAACGCGGAGGCGGGAAAGGAGGGCTGGAATGACCTCAAAGCTCGGATTTTCCGTGGTCGCACCAATGAGGACGAGCTCGCCGCTCTCCACATATGGTAGAAGAAAATCCTGCTGAGCTTTATTGAACCGATGGATCTCGTCGAGGAACAGGACCTTTGGCCGATCGAAGAAAGTGTTCGCCGCGATAATCTTCCGAATATCATCCTTTCCGGCGGAGACGGCTGAAAGCTCGTAAAAATCGCCGTTTATTGCATTTGCGTAGATCCTGGCGAGCGTGGTCTTACCGGTACCGGGCGTCCCCCAAAGGAGAAAAGAAAATACAAGCTGGTTCTCGATCG
>JBDTXM010000220.1:0-6408 GCA_040006215.1 Acidobacteriota bacterium | reverse complement strand
CTAACGGGAAAGGCGGGCCCGAAAGTAGCCATCCCGCTAGACACCAAAAAAGCAAAGATCGGAACGTCAACGTTGAATACGCTTCTGCCGGTGAAGCGTGATGGCACGCTCGACTATTCGGCGATCGTTGAAGGCGAACGGCGATTGGAAAATTACTATCAGGAGCACGGATATTTCTTTGCGAACGTGACCCCCGTCTGTTCGGTTACCCCTCCGTTGACCCAGGCAGAAGGCGGTGTAGCAAACGACACCGAGTTTCTGTGCTCGACCCTTAGCAACACCGAGCTGATGGGCAAATCGGTTGAGCTAAAATATCACGTCGATCTCAATCGGCAATTTAAGTTGACGGATATCCGGCTTCGCGGCACGACGCAGTTAACTATCGATGACGTGCAAACGGTGCTAGAATCGCAAACCGCAAATCTCCTCGGTGTGATCCCGCTTTTCGGCTACGGCCGAGGGTACACGAGCGAGCGGCTTCTCGAAGAAGATTCGTCAACTATTCAATCGCTGATGCGGGAACTCGGATACCGCGATGCGACGGTCCGGGTCACGCAGGGCGTCTCGCCTACTGCCGACAATCTGATAATCACTTTTATCGTTGACGAAGGTCCGCCTACGGTCGTTAATGATGTGGATGTCGCTGGGAATGTCGAGATTTCTAAGGACAAACTTCTTGCTCAGTTACCGCCGATCGTCGGACAAAATTTCTCGCGGGCTAAGCTTCGAAACGCCGAACGCAAGCTCGCAGAATATTATTCGGGCGAAGGATATTTCGATGCGCATGTCACGTCGTCCGTCGTTCAGGAACCTGACGATTCGACGACGGGCCAGAAGCTTGTAAAGGTAGTACTAAATGTCGAGAACGAAGGCAAGCGCGTTTACATCGGCCGCGTACTGATCACCGGCAACGAAAAGACAAAGGAAGAAGCCATCTCGCGTGCGATCACCCTTCGTCCGGGCCAGCCGCTCAGATCAGCTGACATCTACACAAGCGAGCAAAATCTTTACGCCAGCGATGTGTTTAGCAACGTGGATATCAAGGGTCAGGCCGCCGGCGAACGGCCCGACGGCACGCGTATTCGCGACGTCATCGTGAGCGTTACGGAACAGGCTCCGCGGCTTGCCCAGTACGGCGGCGGTTATTCGACTGACTTTGGCTTGAACGGGTTCTTTGACGTTCGACATTTCAATCTCATGGGCCGTCTTTGGCAAGGTGGAGCCCGTGTCCGGTGGAGCGAACGCCAGCAGTTGGTCCAGTTCGACTTTGTCAATCCCAGATTTATTCGCGACGGCGAAAATCGCTTTGCTCCGCTCACGATAAGCGCTCAGTATCAGCGGGATTCCACGGTGACGCGATTTTTTCGTTCGGCATTCGATACTGGCACATTCGGCGTCGTTCAGCGGTTGGACGAAAATGGAAATCCGATAGATGAATTCGGGAACGCAACCGGAAGTCCGACGATAAACCGTCTGACACTAACAGCCGAAACCAACCGCACGCTCGACATCAAACATAGGAGTGTAATCTTCGTCCGCTACCGTTTTGAAGACGTAAGGCTTTTTAATACCGAGAGTCTATTGATCAAAGACCTTCTGCAGCCCGATTCGAGAATACGGATCTCGGGCTTTGGAGCAACGTATGTGCGCGACACGCGGGAAAATTGTGCAGTCAAAAACACGCTGCTCCAAACTATCGCAAAAGGTGAACCCGGCAGTCCCTGCCGTTACGATTCCGCGGACCCTACGCGCGGGGGCTATCTAACTGCCGAATACAATGTATCCATTCCTGTTTTGGGTGCGAACATCGGCTTTAATAAATTTCAGGCATCGTACAATCAGTATTACACGCCGCCACAATTCAAGCGGGTCACGCTGGCTGGCCGTGCCGTCTTGGGCGTTTCAAACGTATTCTCCCGTGGAAATAGGTTTTCGAGTGCTGAGTTTCCTGATCTTGACGGTATCTTACCGATCAGTGAGCGATTTTTTGCAGGCGGAGCCAATACCCTACGTGGGTTTGATTTTGAATCCGCCGGTCCGCGCGTCGTGATCGTTCCACAGGGGACATTTCGAAATAGTAAACGTGAACCCGTATTCCTGGATCCGTTTACTGTGCCGTTTGGCGGGAACGCTCTCGCCATCGTAAATCTCGAGGCCCGGGTAACGCTTTCAAAGAATCTGCGCGCCGTTCCTTTTTATGACGGCGGCAATGTATTCAGGAGGGTCGGCGACATTTTCAATCCGCCCGACGTTCCGCCGGGCGATGTTTTTCGACAGAATCTACGCTCCCTTTGGTCGCACACGGTTGGACTCGGTATGCGCCTTCGAACCCCGGTGGGCGGCGAGCTCGGAGTCGATTTCGGATACTTGCTAAATCCGCCGTCGTTCGCCATACCGCAGCCGGTCGGGCCCAACGCGACATATCGTCTGCGGCAGGAACAGATCCATTTCCGTTTCTCACAGGCCTTCTAGATTCAATTTACAGCGGAGGAAACTATATGCGTTTCGTCTACCTCGACGACGTAGCTTTCCTCGTGCGGTCCGCTTTCCAGGATCGCCTCAACTTCGATGTGGTCTGAGAGATATGCCAAGGCCGAGATCTCTTCGGTCTCGGCCTCGTCGATCTCGGATGCTTGTCCCCTCTTATGCCTTGATTTGGCCGCATACATGGCCTTGTCAGCAGCGACCACCATCTCATCAAAGCTGCACCCGTCACTCGGAAAATTAGCCGAGCCGATGCTGATGCCGACGCGGGCCAGATTCTCATCCGAAACCGGGAGTCCAAATTCCGTAACCGCGGTTTCGATGCGCGTACAGAGATCAAGAACATCGCGCGTTTTTGTATCAGGCACAAGAGCGACAAACTCATCCCCAGCATAACGAGCGAGGAAATCATAGTCGCGAAGCTGTTCACGTATCACGCGACTGATCTCTTGCAGCATTGCATCACCCGTCTTATGTCCAAAGTTATCATTCACGGCCTTAAAACAATCAAGGTCGAGCATTAAGAGCTGGAAACCGGATCCCGTACGTTCCGATCGCGCAATCTCCTTCTCAAATTCGATCTGAAGGCTGCGTGCATTCGGCAAGCCGGTCATTGGATCGGTCAGCGCGTAGGTTTCGGTCACAAGCTGCCGTTGAGATTTTCGAATAGCGTCTGCCGCGATCTTAGAGATGGTCTCGAGCAGCCTGATATGTTCCTCTTCGTACAGGCGCCGTTCGATAGAGTACAGAGTTACTGCTCCGATCAAAATGTCATCCGCCATTAGCGGTAGTGATATCATCGAAGAATAATCTGAAACAAATTGCTGCTGCGACGCTGAAAAATCTAGCCTCGGGTCGGAGTTCAACGAGGCCATCCGACGTTTAAGGACGTCACCCGTGGGGCCTTCGCCGACCTTGATCCGTCGGCCTTTGAAAGCCGGCCCGGTTTTGCCGTCCGTATGAGACGCGATCGCAAACTCGGCTGCATCCTCGAGCAAATAAACTGAACAGGTATCAAACGGAACGAATGCCTCGATCCGCTTGGTAAACAACGACAGTGTTTCGTGCAAATTCACCGACGAACCGAAATCCCGAGCCAGCTCGTACAGAGTAAATACCTCGCGATTGGCCCGCTTTATCTGTTCGACGTAGCCCGCAGGTGAATCAAGGTCAATATCGCTCAAGCTCTGAAATTCCTCATCCTCGGGCCGCGGATAGGCGAGGCCATTTTCGTCAATGACCGTCTCGAGGCGGCTGAGATTTTTCAGGAAGATGCTGACGATCTTCGGATCGAACTGTGTTCCGGCACCGCTGACGAGAAAATTGCATGTCTCCTCACGTGGGACAGGAGGACGATACGGCCGCGCGCCGCGAAGCGTGTCGTAGGCGTCAGCCACGGACAGTATTCGCGCAGTTAGCGGAATGTTAGTTCCTTTTAGGCCTTCCGGATAGCCGGTGCCGTTCCAGCATTCGTGATGATATTTTACGGTTGGCACGACCGGATCGGCAAAGCCTACCTTTTCCAAAATTGAGGCTCCCACCGAGGCGTGGATCTTCGTCTTTTCCATTTCTGCCGGGGTCAGCCGTCCGGGTTTGTTGAGAATATGATCGGGCACGGCGAGCTTTCCAATGTCGTGCAGAAGAGCTCCTGTTCGCAGTGCGTTTATCTCGCTCTCCGACAGCCCTAACAGTTCGCCGAGGCCGATCGCGTATATCTGCGTGCGACGCGCATGGCCGATCCCGACCTGGTCGCGAGCATCGATCGCAGTCGCCAGGGCCTCAACTGTTGCGAGATGTATGCGGCTGGCGTCGCTGATCTGTTTGGTCTTTTGCTGGAGCCGCGAGCTGTGGATGCGGTAGGCGAAATCGCCAAGTAACGCTATCGGAACCATGACGAGTCCGAATTCGATCCCAAATTTCTGAAATGCGAAATGAAAGGCAAACATTCCGCCGAGACTGATCGCGTAGCCGCCGAGCGAATAGACAAAATGATCGGCCAGCAGCGAGCGAAAAGCGACAGTGTCATCCGAGCGGTGACGGAGATATCTTAGCAATGAGCCGATCAGGTAGTGACTCGCCGACATGAGGGCGATCGCCCAGGCCATCCGCGGCGTAAAGTCCAGGTCACCGGCCACTGAGCTTTGAGCGTATGGCAAATATCCTATCGCGAGATAAAAAATGATCCCCGAGATATAGAGGGCGATAACATCAGCCGCAGCGAGGAATGGTTTGTCTTCCTTGTCGTTAGGTTCGGTAGCGGCAGCGGTCGCCGAAGAGATCGCACCAAGGATCAATCCGCCGCTTACGCCAAGCCAGAGTACGCCCCAGAAACCAAAAAGGTCGGCGGCCGAAATGCGAACTCGCGTCTTCCAGATCGTTATCCTGTAACGACTTACGATGACTGAGATAAATGCAGCAACGCCAAGAATGACCAGCTTTTCCGGTGCGAAGAGAGTAAGCTGAAGCGCGGCGACAACGACGAGTATCGTGGCGACGATCGCGGTCAAGGTCCACAGGATCTTTACGTGCCAGGGTTTGCCGGAAAGCGATGGAAGGTGAAATGCCATTACAAAATTACTCTGCGCTTATGGGAAAATAGCTCTTATGTGATTCCCCCTCCGAGCGCTTCGGAATAAGCTCGGTTAAGAGCCCAGTGTACAATCTGTATTCAAACGATGTGCCAGAACGTAACTATTGAAATGGGTAAATTTACTGCGTTTTTAGACACGCCGAGGGAAGGCGGCAAACTTTCTTCCATTCTGGTGATTCAAATTGATGTGTACCCGTCAATTTGACCGAATCGTCGCAACTTGATGAAAGAGATGTTTAGAGCAATTTTGCTGGCGGCGAGCGTTTTTGCACTCTCTGTGATCGCGCAGGATCCTGATGGCGTGGTGCGCGTTGAAACGCAGCTAATACCGTTCGAAGTTTCTGTGAGCGACAAGAATGGTAACCCGGTTAAAAATCTACAGGCTGGCGATTTTAAGATAATCGAGGACGGGTCGGAACGACGGGCGGACTTTTTCCAGCCGATCGTTAAGAGCGATACGGGCCGCCCGATGTCGATCGTTTTCGCACTTGACGTTTCCGGCAGTATGACGCCACAGGAGATGGTCAGACTGCACACTGCCATGCAGACGTTTATTGGGCGCCTAGCCGACTACAACTCGTATTTTGCGGTCACTGCGTTTGGCATGCACGTCCGAACGGTGCAGGGCTTCACAAACCGACCCGATAAGTTGAAGAAGACTTTTGACCGGTTGGCGAGCGATGCGGACGGCCTGTCGACGCATGCTTATGATGCGATCGACGATGCTATACGAATGATCGCGACCAAATCGCCGCCAAAAATGAATGGCCGGATACCAAAACGGGCGGTAATCGTGGTCACTGATGGGTTTCCCGTGGGCGATGTAGTCGCTCCTGCGACCGTCATCGAACGCGCTAATAATGCACAGACAAGTATCTATTCGGTCATTTTGCCGTCCTTTTCGCCGCTTCAGCGAACGAACAAGCCGCTTCCCACTCTTCTGGAAGTAAGCGGGTTGATCGAGCGGACGGGCGGCAAGACCTTTTACGCTACGGATAAGAATTTCGAGGACTTATTTAGGTCGCTTGCCGAAGAGATCACTTCGTCCTACGCTATCGCTTTTTATCCGATCGAACCGAACCGGAACGGCGGGAAATTTCACGCGGTAAAGATAGAGTCAACGAAAGGCTATCTGGTAAAACAGAATCGGACTGGCTACAAGGACAAACCCTGACTAACGTCTAGTACCGATCCCTGTCATAATCAAGCGATTCAGGATCTTCCTCGGCGTCGTCCGCATCGTGTTCAACCTGAAGGTCGACCTCGATCGGATCCAGCCCGACAACCTCGAGCCGTGAACCGCATTCGTCACACGTCACGACGTCGCCCTGCTC
>JBDTXM010000219.1:0-6441 GCA_040006215.1 Acidobacteriota bacterium | reverse complement strand
TTGTAGATTACCAGACCAAAGCGGCTATATGGATGAACGTTATTCAGGGCCGCTTGACCGCTTGGTGGGCCGATCTTCGTGGCGACAACGGTGGATCCGGGAGTATTGCGGCGGTGGGTTACGCCGTCTTGTATTTCGGCGGCGGAATAGTGGCCTTGTTCGTGTTTGTTTGGTCATGCAGGAAAATAGTAAAATTAGGGGTTTGGGCGAGGCTTTGGGATCGTTTCCGTGGCGGCAGACGCCGGTCGCAAGTTGAATTTTACGAGAGGCTAGTGCGGATCTTGTCGAGACGGGGCCATGTCAGACAGCAGTATCAGACGCCACTCGAGTTCGCATATTTCATAGGCGATACGGGGGTTGTAAAACTGACAGAGAAATATAATCTGGTCCGCTTCGGCGACCGACCGATCTCAAAAGATGAAAGCTCGGAAATAGAGAACCTGCTAAGGAGCATCCAGAATGAAAAAGGACCAGGGCATTCGTGTTAAGGAAATCATCGCTGGGATCGCTGCATTTGCGCTTCTCATTCTTTTGGCTGTCGGCTGCAATTTGAGCAGGTTCACTAGGTCTGGGAATACGCAGGTACCGGGCACCACGGACAATCGTGGCTCAGGCACGACAAGATCAGCCTCGGGGCAATGCGACAACACTTACTACCCGGTCGGTCCCAACGTAACGCGAAAATACCACGTCAGTTATCCTAAAGGCCTGCTTAGTGATCGCGACTATACTGAAAGCTTTACAGATTTTTCGGGTGATACATTTACCGTGAATACCGATTTCGGAACTGTGGCCGCTCACGTAAAATGGCGATGCATGTCCGAAGGTTTGCTGGCTACGCAGTACAATAATTCGATCGACGTGAAGAACAGCGGCACCTCGGTCGCGGTTGAAACCACCGACAGCAAGGGCGTCACGTTCCCGAATCCTGATAAATGGACGCCGGGAAGCACCTGGACGGCCGAATATCACATCATCGAGAATATAAATACCTCGAGCGGTAAATCGATCGGCGGCAGCAAAGGTACTGTAACGCAGGATGGAGAGGTTGTCGGGCCCGATGAGGTAACTGTGCCCGCCGGAACCTTTCAAGCGGTCAAGATCAAGATCACGACCAAACTCGATCTGATCATGAATATTCCGGGAGCGAATGGCATGCCGATAACCACTAAGGTCGAAACGACCGCCTGGATGGTAAAGGATACCGGAATGGTGAAATCGGTGACGAACATTGCCGGTAGCGGTGATACGACCTCGGAAATGACCTCGATAAATAAGTAGGAATGAAAAAGGTAGGATTTGTCAGTCTTGGGTGCCCGAAGAATCTCGTCGATAGCGAGGTGATGATGGGACAGCTCGCAGAGGCTGGCTATGAGATCACGAGCAACGCTGACGAAGCGGATACGGTTGTGGTCAACACGTGCGGGTTTATCGAATCTGCAAAGCAGGAATCGGTCGATGCGATCCTCGAAGCTACGTCTTTGAAACGCGACGGCAAGGCTACGCGTGTGATCGTCGCGGGTTGTTTGGTAGAGAGATATCGCGACGATCTGATGAAGGAGTTGCCGGACGTCGATGCATTTATCGGAACATCGCAGATCAACGATATTCTTAAAGCGGCGGATGAAGAATTTGACGCCGCGAAGCTGACGATATCGCCGATAGGGAATAAATCGGCAACTTACCTTTACGACGAATACACGCCGCGGATGCGTGCTACGGAATCGCATACGGCGTTTATAAAGATCGCCGAAGGTTGTGACAGGCCGTGTGCGTTCTGTTCGATCCCGGGGATGCGTGGGTCGTTTCGCTCGCGGCGCTTTGGATCGATCATCGAGGAAGCGCGAAATCTGGCGCAACAAGGCGTCAGAGAAGTCGTGCTGATCGCACAGGATTCGTCGCGCTACGGTGAGGATCTTGGCGAAGTTGACGCACTCGCGGCTTTGATCCGGGCGCTCGGCGAGATCGAAGACCTTAAATGGGTCCGCGTAATGTACGCGTATCCAACCCATATTTCAGATGCGTTTCTCGCGGCTTTGGCGGAAACACCAAAGGCCGTAAAGTATCTCGACATGCCGCTTCAGCATGCCTCGCGAAACGTTCTAAAGCTCATGAAACGCGGCGGCACTCGCGAATCTCTCGAAAAACTGATCTGCCGTGTGAGGGAAAAAGTTCCCGGCGTAGCGATCAGAACCACGTTCATCACGGGATTTCCCGGCGAGACGGACGAAGATTTCGAGGAGCTGATGAAGTTTGTGCAGAATTGCCGATTCGATAATCTCGGTGTCTTTACCTATTCCGACGAAGAGGGAACGCCGGCATACGATCTGACAGAGAAGGTCGATGCAAAGGTTGCGAAACAGCGCCGGAACCGGCTGATGAAAGAGCAGGCGAAGATCAGCAAGCAATTAAATAAAGCGAAGGTCGGCAATACATACAAGGTGATGTTCGAAGGCATCTCGCAGGAATCCGATCTGCTGTTTCAAGGCCGCTTTGAAGGCCAGACGCAGGAGATCGACGGCTACATCCTGATCAACGACATGCCCGAAGGCCTCGAACCCAAGCTCGGTGCGATCTACGACGTCAAGATCACTGAGGCCTACGAGTACGACCTCGTCGGTGCCATTGAGGAGCCTGCTTGTCCCTAAGCTTAAGATTTTCGTTAGATCTGGTGAAACGCTTAGCTGCCGTCGTCCGCGCCGATAACTAATCGATAAAATTTCGGGCGATCTATTTAGCTGCAAAATCAGTCATCATCGCGTTCCGGCTTCGCTTCTAATCAATTCAAGGAGGATCATGATGTTGTCAAACTTCTGAACTTTCTCCTTTTCATACTCGCAAAGTTTCTCCAGTCCCCACGCGATGTCACTCAAGCCTTTTGTTACCTCCTTTAGATCGCCAATTTCGAAATCTTTCTTAGCCTTGTTGGCACATTGTGAAAGTTTCTGGTGCGCTGCGTAAAAATAACTTTGGGCACCATTAAGGGATGCTGACCACATAATTTCCTCCTTTAATCATGAAGCAAAGACTCTAAGAACAGCCTGTCTGATCTGTTCGATTTTTCCGTGGACCCGCTGGTTAATGTATGCATCACTGCCGCGGCTCACTCTTTCTTTTTGCTGAATCTTTCAGTTTCGATTCGCATTTTTTGCAGAAAAGTCAGGAGCGTTGAGGAGCAATACTGATCCTAGCGCCATTTTTCCGGCGGCAGAGAATAATCTAATTCGTAAAAATGCTCGCCGCCCTCAATCAGAATATTCATCTTGCCTGAAATCCCTGTCAGTTCGTCAGTGCCAGATTCGGGTACGACCGACACATTCAGATCGAACTTGCCGCCCTGCATCGTGCCTGAATGTTGAAGCGAGAACGATCCCTTTTTTCCATCCAGAGTTCCAACGAATCGTTCGGCCGCCACATAGCCGCCCGATTCCTTGACCGCCGAGCCGATCCCAAGCATTTGACCTTTGCTCGTGCCGTCCATGTCGCCAGAAAATTGTTTCTCCAATGAAAGCCTGCCGATCAACGAATCGCCCACGTTCTCCTCGGCGGGCATCGGGTTTATTTTCACGTCGAACGTACCACTTGCGTGTTTCGTCACAGTTATCTCCTTTTTCTTGTTTACCGATCTGGTTTGTGAATAGGCCGGCTGGGCCAGGCAGAAAAGCACACACGCTCCGACCGCGATCCGGGAACAGTCAATGTTAAGATCTCCGCAAGTTGTCAATATTTCGCCCTCGTAGGCCATAAAAAGGCTTCTCCTAAATTATTCAAAAATGATAGGGTGCTCCAACCCGATAACTGCAAGACGGCGATTTGACTGAAAAAATAGCACAGGTCCGTTTGTCTTACAAGACCGATTTTAACGCACTTAAAGATAGGTAAGCTGGATCACTCTTCGCTGCCCCATTCGCGGATCCTGTACAGAGCCCCAATCTCCGTTGCGGTTGCGTCGAAATCTTTGATCCATGACCTTGCCCGCAAAAAAAGAAGGTCGCGTGTAGCTTGATCGGGTGAGTATTCTTCACGAGTCCGTCGATGTGCTCGCCACGCAAAATTCGCCGGGCAGCCGAGGGCCACACCGGCGAGTTGGAGGGAACGCCGCGCAAAGCCGGAATCGCCGTCGAGATTGGCTTGAGCTCCTTCGAGTTGGAGCGACCAGGCGAACCACATGATGTCGCCGTCGAGGGCATTGCGGCCCGCGGTTGATTTGCGCGGATCGTCGTCGGCGATAAGGTTGTAGCGCTCGGTGGCGGGCGGAAAATTGTCGATGCCGAACTGGAAGAGCGCTTCGAGATAATCCTCCTGAACGGCCGGATCAGACGCATCGCCGAAGTGTTTGGCAAAAACACCGCCGACAAATTCATCGACCTCGGTCAACGCAGCTGCGACTGAAGGCGATCGGGCTTCGCGCAGAAAATCAGCTTCAGGTTTTTGTAAAAGGGCTTTTTGCTTCCAAGCCAGAAACACAGGCGGCATTCGTTCGCGGGGAAGAAACTGCGACAGCAGGCCCGGAGCGTCTTCGCCATCGCCGAAGTAATAATGCCCCTTAGATTCAGGATGATAGACATCCCAATACTCGGTCCACGAATCGAGCTCGTGGAACCAGGCGACATAGCGTCGGGTCTTTTCGTCGGAAATAGGGAAGGAGGGGGAGTCCCCTCCCGTCCGTTGGTTTTTCATTTCGATCAACCTACCAGAACAACTCCGCCCTCTTTAGCGTGCTCGCCCAACTGCTTTTGCAGCATCGGCATTACGCTTCCGATGATGGATTCGGCGAGGCCTTTTTCTTTGATCGAAGCAGCCTTGCCGATAACTTGCAGAGCTCGCGAAACGTCTAGGAGAGCTTCCGGATTCCAGCCCGGAATGCGCTTGATGATGATCTTGCCGTCAGATCCTACCGTGATAACGATCCCGCCGGCGTCCGTACCACCGCCGACAATGTAGAAATTTTTGAACATGATATCTTACTCCCTAAGCACTCAAAGAAAACACGGGTAAAGGAGTGCCGAACTTTTCGCCGTGAGGGCTCCTTTTCGAACAGCGCTGCCGTGAGGAGCGGCCTGTGATTAAAGAAAGAGCGGATCGCCGTGGATATGCGCATATCGGACGGTCTAATTTAGGTCGTAAGCGGGAAAAATGAAAAAATGCGGGTTACGGCGAACGCAAAGATCGTCAACCCAAACAGAGCCAAGGTCTCCATGCAAACCAACTCCCAGAGGATCGGCCAGTGGAAACACATGCGGCAAGGGCACATACATTTCACGACCGACGGTGTAAGCCCAATTTACGATGCTCTTGAGGGGCAGACGTTTTCGAAATTAATTTTTGCAAAAAAATATGAAAAAAAATCGGGCCTGCAGAATTTCCTCGGCCCGATCGTCTTAGTCTCGAGAAGGTCCGATCAGATCTCGCATCTCTGATATTAGGGCTTGTTTCGTTACCTTGCGTCAGGAAGTGTGTAATCGAGTTCGTAAAAATGCTTTCCGTTCTCGATCCTGATCATGAATTTACCTGAAATACCGGTGAGCTCATCGGTGCCGGAGTCCGGCACGATCTATTTCACGCAAGATTCTTCGGAAAAAACGACCCACTTTCCGTCTTCTGCCTGTTTTTCCCAAACTGCTCTAAATTTCCTATCAGTTTCCCTCGTAATGGTTTCGCGCATTCTAGAATCTGTCGCTTTGCCGCTGGCAATGCCATTAAAGACCATTTTTCCTGATTTCCAGCCGGAACTAACGAGCTTTACGGTCACCCCTTCGTTTGTAAAAACGTAGCGTTCGATCAAACCGGCGCTGATGCGCCAGTGATCGGTTGAGGTTCTCTCACCCCCCTTTTCGACCACGCCGGTGAGCCATTCGCCCTTGAGATCGTCTGTGACCGTCCATGTATATACAGCGGTCGGGTCGGCTTTAAGAGTGATCGTCCATTTACCCTGGAAATAGGCAAGATCAGACGGTGCCGCCGATGACTGTAAGGAGGGCAAATAAGCAAAAGCGAACGCGGCCGAGGCAACCGCCACGGTTGATGAGATCAATGCGATCGTTCCTGCCGGCTTTGCGTAATAGAGCCGCTTAATTTCACGCAAAGCCGCAAAGCCCCCAAAGAAAGCCATACAAATAGAACACTGACCAATTTCCGAAACAAAAACGCCGATGCTAGAGTATAACCAATTTACGAAATCTGCTTCCGAAAGATTGTAGCTACAAACCGAATTTTCGACTAAATTAGTCCAGCGCCGAGGGGCGCCTATCTTTGTTTAAAACGATATGAATATAAACCGACTCTTTAAATGCCCTATCGTGCTAGTTCTCATCCAAGCCTTTTTTTCTCCGCTGGCTTTGCTCGCTCAGCAGGCCCAGCCGGCGGATGTCAACGCGGCGATCCGCAAGGAAGAGATGGAGAATTCGAAGATACTGCATACGCTCCATATCCTGACCGATC
>JBDTXM010000218.1:0-6456 GCA_040006215.1 Acidobacteriota bacterium | reverse complement strand
GAATATCAGTTCGCCGCCGCCGGGCATTGCATCGATCGCGTTGGTGCCGAGGGCGATCACCGCCTGCTGTATCTGGCCGGCGTCGGCATTTACCTTTGGCAGCGGATCATTCGCATCGACGTCGATCTTGATATTGCCGCCGCGTTTTTGGTGCGAGATTAAACGTGCGGATGAGCGAAGGACTTCCGCTACATCGACTGGCGTGCGCTCGCCCGTGCGGGCACGACTAAAATCGAGCAGCCCGGTCGTGATCGATTTACATCGAAACGCCTCGCTTTTGATCAAAGCCAGATATTCGTTTAGATCGTCCGAGGCTTCGGACTCGATGAACGCCCCTTCCTCCACACGCTGTTCTAGAGCTTCGGCACAGGCGGCTATGGTAGCAAGCGGGTTATTGATCTCGTGGACGACACCTGCCGCGAGACGGCCGACCGCGGCCAATTTTTCGGCACGGCCGATGGCATGTATCGCCTCGACGCGTACGGTGACATCCTCACCAATGGTGATCACGTGCGTTACTCGGCCGGAGATTGGGTCCTTCATCGGGACCTTGCTGACCATCCAATGTTTGGTCGAGCCATCGTCGCCGACTGTCTGCTGCTCGATCCGCTCAATGCGGCCCGTGCGAAAGACCCGTTCAAATTCCTGACGCAATCTCCCTTCGGGAAACTTGGCCAGCACCTGAAAAACATCCCGCCCGATCGCCGTATCACGCGGAATTCCCTGCACACCAACCTCGCGGTGACGGTTCCAGGTAACGATGCGGTAGTCGCGGTCGACCACATAAAGCGAAACTGGCAGCGAGTCCAGCACCGCCTCGGTAAACTTTCGGTTCTCTTCCTTGGCCCGATTGATCGAGCTGTTAAGGGCCGCTTCGTAATGGGCCGAAAGGTTTACGCTCATCGCCGCCATCTGCGTCGCGGCGTCGATCAAATGTGATTTGCTTTCGACAAAATCCTGTTTTTTCGCAAAGGCGGTGACGATAGCGCCTTTGATATCGCCGTCAATGCGAAGCGGCGATACGTATTCAAGCTTGTGTTTTCCCTCTATGAGAAAGTCATCAGCGTTCTCCTCTACGTATCCAACCTGAGGCGGCAGAAACGCGAGCCATTTTTCAAACTGTGTGCGCTTGACCGATCCTTCGCTGACATCACCCTGGACGGATGCGGCCGATATCACCATCCCGATATTTTTCAACTCCGCAATAAATGCGCACGTCTCCCCATGGACGCCCGATTGTATAGCGGCGGCGACGCGAGCAGCGACCTTCTTCGGATGGACGGTAAGCAGCAGGCTCCGGCCGAGCTCTGAGATGGTCTTCAGATCGAAGGAAGCATCATCATTTCGCTCACCGACAGGTAAAGTTCTGCCGTCCTTTTTAGGGCGTGGAGAAGTCAGCATTGCGGAAAAGAAATTGAATCGGAAACTTCTAGCCAACTGGCCAAAGCGGGTGAAGGAAGTAAAGGGAGCGAGGGAATCGCTAAAACCCTAAAATTATTAGAAAACTTTTTGAACATTTTGTCAACGTGTTTAACAATTATCTTATTCATTGACAGACCTTTAGTTTCAAGCAAAAATTGCACAAGACGTATGAATTGGCGAGTAAGAATTGTTGAAGTGGTATGCGGTCTGGTGGCCATGTTTTTGTGCGGCTCGGCTGCCTCAGCGATCGCTCAAAAGCAGGTAGACAAGTCGGTAGCGGTGGTCAACGACGGCGTTCGCAGCCAATTGATCACTTATTCGGACTTGTTGTGGCAATTGGCTCTTGAACCCCGCGTTTCGCTGGATCCGCCGTCATCCGAAGACCTTAATCGCGCGCTTCAGACGCAGATCAACCAGCGCCTATTTACGCTCGAAGCCAACCGAGTGCCTCGCCAACCGCCGGACGAAAAAGAGATAAGTGCTGCAATAACAGAGCTTGTAAGCCACTTTTCGTCGCCGCTCGAATTTGAATCGCGGCTTAGAAATGTGGGGTTTAAGTCGATCAAAGACCCCAATTTTGAACGTATAATCACAGACCGATTATCGATCGAAAAGTATCTCGATTTTCGTTTTCGATCTTTTATCGTTGTTACCCCAGAGGACGAGTCCAAATATTATCGCGATGTCTTTACACCCGATTTTCGACGCCGTTTTCCGGGCTTGCTGATGCCAACACTTGACGAAAAACGAGGTGACATTCACACTACCTTGACCGAAGAAAAGGTCGCTGCAAATATCGAAACATTTCTCGACGACGCCAAGCGCCGCGTCCAGGTCGTCATCCTCAATGAGGTCTGATCAGACCCGACAGATGGGTACAGGCGGGCGAAATGAAGTGGTTCATTTCGCTTTTTTATTGTCTAATTCGTGACCGGAAAGGTAAGATTCTAGTCAACGATCAACTGCCTCTCCTCGTAATGCCAAAGCGATCTCTAACGCTTTTGTTTCTAATGGCGGCCATCGGTTCGGCTGCGTATCTACTGCGCGACGGCGGGTCCTCGGCAAAACACCGAACATCAGAGCTTTTGATCTCGCGTCCGCAGTTTTTCGGCGCAGCTGCGGCAGGCGTTTCCAGGAATTTGGTCGAGATCGTCGGTTCGAGAAAAATGAAGGTGGCGAGTCGGCAGATCAAGTTAACAACCGAGATCCGAGATAATTCCATTGAAAGATCGGCATCGTTCCGACCTACGCACAAAAGTCAAAAGACGGACACAGCCCTCGCCGCGATTTCGGATGTGCCGATGCCGGCGGCGGGCCTTTCGTTCGACGGCTTGAGCAATTTCGATAACCTAGCCGCCTTCAATGTTTTTTTCCTGCCACCAGACCCGGTAGGCGATGTTGGGCCGAATAGCTATGTTCAGGCGGTGAACTCGCTCTTTAAGATCTATAACAAAAAGGGCGACCCGGTTACACCTCCCTTCAAATTGAGCGACATCATGGCTTCACTGGGAACGCCGTGCTCGACCCGCGATGACGGCGAACCGACAGTGTTATACGATCCGCTCGCGGACAGATGGATCTTGAGCGAATACTGCAACAACTTCCCGCCGTTCCGACAGATGATCGCGGTTTCAAAGACCGAGGATCCCGCCGGGCCATATTTCACGTACGAGTTCGGGATGCCTAACGTAAGGCTGAACGACTTTGCCAAATTCGGCGTCTGGGCGGACGGCTATTACGTGTCGACGGAAGAGTACCTCGGATCGGACTATGCGGGCAGCGGCGTCTTTGCATTTGACCGGGCAAAGATGCTGGTAGGTGACCCGTCCGCCGGATTCATCTATTTCAGTATTCCCGGCGCAGCAGCAGATCGTCGGGGAGGTTTTCTGCCCTCCGATATCGACGGACTAACGCCGCCGCAACTCGGCAAACCGAATACCTTCGCGTCGTATTCAGCCGACGAATACGGAGATGCAAACGATGCCTTGCGGCTTTTTGATTTTCGTGCGGATTTCGATCGTCCGGATCGTTCGACATTCGCGGAGCGGCCGGAGAGTCCTTTACCTGTCACCGCTTTCGATCCAACGAGTCCGGCTGGTCGAGCCGACATATCGCCGCCGGTGCCCGGACTCGCCCTGGATTCAAATAGCGACCGGCTGATGTCGCGCGTTTCGTACCGAAATTTCGGCTCACACGAATCACTCGTTTTGAATCAAACCGTCCGAACGACCCCGCAAACTGCACCCTACCGCGCAGGGGTTCGCGTCTATCGGCTGCATCGAACGGCAGATGAGTATTCAGTGGATGAGCAATCGACGATCGGCGACCCCGAATCGTCGCGATGGATCGCCACGGCGGCCGAGGACGGCAACGGAAACCTTGCCGTTGGTTATAACTTCGCGTCGGGTGAGAAGGTGCCGTCAATTTTATATTCCGGCAAACTCGCGACAGATCCCGCAGGCGTTTTTCGTTCGGAAGGAACACTCGTAAACGGCACCGGCGTTCAAACCGCGTTCGGGTTTCGGTGGGGCGACTGGAGCTCGATGAGTGTCGATCCGGTAGACGATTGCACCTTCTGGACGACGGGCGAATATTTTACGGCGGCGAGCCAGGGGTTCAGTGATTTTACATGGCTGACGCGGATCGGCAATTTCAAATTTCCGGAATGCACGCCGGCGGATCGGGCGCGATTGACCGTAAAGGTCATCGGCAATTCGACGGAGACGGGATTAGAAAACGTCCCGGTGAATATCTCCCCTTCCGATCTGTCGCCTTATTTTCGTTCGACCCGAAGCGATGGAAAGACGGACGCGATGACGATCCCGCCCGGTGCGTATACGGTAACAGCGGATGTTCCCGGATTTCATAGGGGAATAGTTCAGGCGGAGATCGCCGCCGGGAGTGACAGCGTCGTGACCGTTCCGCTGCAGCCTTCCCCGGTAGTCGTGAATTCGGGGTTTTCGTTAACTGCGGAAAGTTGCTCGATAGACCATGCGGTGGAACCTGGCGAAACGCTCACGATCAATGCTTCATTTAGAAATGTCGGCAGGATAGTGACGCGCGACCTGCGGATCGCGCTCCTCAGTGGCGGAGGCATAACTACGTCGGACGTTCCCAGACACTTCTGGATACTGCCTGTGAATGGAGGCGGCGTCACGCGCCCGTTTACCTTTACCGTTTCGCCCGACCTTGCTTGCGGTTCGCTGGTCACGCTTACTTTCAGCGTGACCGACGGGCGCGATCGGTTTAGCGATATACATATTCAGATTCCGTCGGGCACCGCGCGAAATGCATTCTCGGAGACCTTTGATCTGGCAAGTCCGGCTTTGCCGCCGGGTTGGGCCACGGCTGCTTCGGGAGGTCAAATGAACTGGCAATCGAGTACGGTTCGATCACAGTCGCCGCCGAATTCGGCGTTTTCCCCCGACCCAAATCAGGTCGGAGTCAACGAGTTGGTCTCGCCCGCATTTTCGATAACGTCGGACAACGCTGTTCTTTCTTTCCGAAATTTTTACGATCTGGAATCGACGTTTCTTCGCAATCGCCTTTTTGACGGCGGCGTTCTCGATATCAGGATCGGCGGGGGCGATTGGCAGGATATTATTGCTGCGGGGGGAGAATTTGAAAGCGGCGGCTATGACGGCCTGATCGACAACTGCTGCCAGAATCCGCTCGCAGGGCGGATGGGCTGGTCGGGAACCAGCAACGGTTCACGGCCAGCCGAATGGATCACGACGCGCGTCAAACTCCCGCCAACCGCTGCCGGACAAACCGTCCAGCTACGCTGGCGTGTGGGCACGGACATTGGCACCTTTAGGGAGGGCCAGTATATTGACGATGTGTTGGTTACGGATGGATTCTCGTGTTCGTGTTCGCAGCTAACAAAAAGCGATCAATGAACCATTTCGAGTTGCTTTTCGGTATATACGAGAGATGCGACGACGGCTTGGGGTGAAACGGACTTTTCCTTTTCCATGAGCGAGCGTTCAAGCAGGATATCCCAATCTTCCTTTGGCACATTCTTGAAGGCTTCGACCACCATTGGGTCGAACTGGCTTCCCGATCCTTTCTCGATCTCGGCGCGAGCTTCTTCGTAGGTGCGGCTGTCGCGGAAAACCCGCTCGCTGATCATCGCGTCAAAGGCGTCAATCACGGCAAATATCCGAGCGCCTATGTCGATCCCCTCACCGCGAAGGGCTTTCGGATAGCCCGAGCCATCCCATTTTTCATGATGCTGCGAAACAATGCGTGCAGCACCTCTCAGAAACGGTATGTTTCGAAGTATTTCCTGGCCATGGAGCGGATGGAGCCGCATCTTGGCCCATTCGATCTCGTCGAGGTCCGACGGTTTGTGCAGGATCGAATCAGGCACCCCGATCTTTCCGACATCATGGAGAAGAGCCCCTAACTCTAGGTCACGCATCGCTTCGCGGGAAAGTCCCACTTCGTGCCCGAGGCGCAGGCTGAAGGTGACCGCACGCTCGGAGTGGCCGGCGGTTTCGAAATCGCGTGTCTCGAGCGCCTGTACTAACGCCTTGAGCGTCATCCGGTACGAATTTTCGATCTCCTCGAGCGCTTTATCGAGCTCGGCCGTACGTTCGGCAACGAGGTCTTCGAGATGCTGCTGATAATTTTCCTTTAGATTGTGGAGGTCAAACTGGCTGAAGGCTTTTGCCACAGCGAGCTCCACAGCCTTTAACGCTATCGGGGCCTGTACGACCTCGAACGCTCCGGCGCGGAACGCCGAAACTGTGTTTCCGTTCGAGCCTTCTTCGCTCATAAAAATCGGTATCGTGCGGGGCGATATAGTGTGCAGATGCGGCACGATAGCCTGCGGTGTCAGATCAGGCTGATGGATCGCGGCGAGCAAAACGCCGAAATGCGAACGGCCTGCGAGATCAAGAGCGGCATGAACGGAATCGGCCGCCACACAATCATATTGCTTCGAAAAAAAGGTACTTAGTAAATGGCGCTTTTCCGCGTCAGTTTCGACAATTAGGAGTTTTTTAGAAGATTGATCAGTGCCAAACATCG
>JBDTXM010000217.1:0-6503 GCA_040006215.1 Acidobacteriota bacterium | reverse complement strand
GCCGCAAAGAACACATGAATTGGGTCAAGGACTGGTATGCGCAAAACACCAATCCTAAAAAAGAACAGGGCACGATCCATGACGTCATCAAGGGTGCCGACGTATTTTTGGGATTGAGCGCACCTGGCGTGATAGACGCGAACGATCTCAAGAACATGGCAAAGGACCCAATCGTTTTCGCGATGGCAAACCCGACCCCTGAAATAATGCCTGAGGAGGCCGAAGGATTTGTTGCGGTCATGGCAACCGGACGCTCGGATTATCCTAACCAGATCAATAATGTGCTTTGCTTTCCAGGCATATTTCGCGGAGCCTTGAACTGCCGGGCTTCGCGCATTAACGAGCCGATGAAACTCGCCGCCGCCAACGCGATAGCCGGGATCATCGGGCCCGACGAACTACACCCGGACTATATCATCCCGTCCGTATTCGACAGGCGCGTTGGAGAAGCTGTCGCCGAAAAGGTCGAAGAGGCGGCGTACGACACCGGTGTCGCCCGGCGTCACCGCAACACCGGCGATTTCGATTCGCAGCCACCGAACAGGTAGGTATTTTTTCGTGGCCGTCAGATTCGCTGTATGATGTACCTATGATCGCAAGCAGATTCGCCGAGCTGACCGTCGAAGAAGTGGCCAATTCGCTGACCCACGGATTCGGCTTACTGCTCAGCATTGCCGGTTTCTTCGCCCTGATCTGGCTTGCCGCGGCAAGAGGCGGAACACTGCCGGTCATCGCCAGCGTCATCTACGGAGCCTCGCTCGTTACGCTCTACGCAGCCTCGACGTTCTACCACACGGCCGTCGCTCCCGAGCTCAAAAAACGCCTGCAGATCCTCGATCACTGCTGCATCTACCTGCTCATCGCCGGCAGCTACACCCCTCTCGCACTGCTGGTATTCCGCGACTCGTTTGGAACAGGCTTGCTGATCTTCGCATGGACCTTTGCCGTGTTCGGCATCGCGATCAAGCTGATCTTCGGCAACAAATATTCGGTGATCGGCGTTATTTCATACCTCGCTATGGGATGGGTCGGAGTCTTGGCGGTTAAGCCAATGTACACCGCTCTGGGCGCATTTCCGCTTGCACTAATGGTTGCGGGCGGCGTCGCCTACTCACTCGGCGTAATATTTTTCGGCTGGCACAGCATCCGGCATCACCACGCGATCTTTCACGTTTTCGTTCTCGCCGGCAGCGTGATCCACTACTTCGCCATCGTATTCTACGTGATCCCATTCGTATTCCCCGGATAGCATGCGGAAGATAAGGCGAGATATCCGTGTTGGCACTTGCGGATTTGGGATAACGAAGCATAAGTACGCAGAACTCCTTTCCTGCGTTGAGATCCAACACACCTTCTACCAACCTCCAATGATCAAAACGCTAGAGCGTTGGCGGAAGGAAATGCCGGAGGATTTCGAATTCACGCTAAAGGCGTGGCAGCTAATTACACACGAATCATCTAGCCCTACTTATAAGCGTCTGAAACGAAAATTGACTGAAAAAGAAGCGGCCGATGCGGGCTTTTTCAAATCTACAGACATTGTTCGTGAAGCATGGGAAACGACCCGCGAATGCGCCGCCGCTTTGGGTGCGAAAACGATCCTCTTTCAATGCCCGGCCAAATTTGTCTTGACGAAAACGAACGTCAGGAACATGACGAAATTCTTCAACTCGATCGATCGGGGACAATTTAACTTCGCGTGGGAGCCTCGCGGAGATTGGGACCCGAAACTCGTTAAGAAGATGTGCGATGATCTCGATATCTGGCACACGGTCGATCCGTTCAAGCAGCTATCTACGACCCCGGCAAAATGTTATTTTCGCCTGCATGGGATCGGCGGCTGGCGATACAAATATGAGGATGGCGAGCTCGAAGAACTCGCATCCATGTTGCCGAATAGAGGTCCTTCTTACGTGTTTTTCAATAATCGCGAAATGCGGGAGGATGCGTTGAGGTTTGAGAGGATCCTAAAGACGGCCTAATCCACAAACTTGTAGCCAATACCGTGAACGGTTTGAATAAATTGCGGGCGTCGGGGATTTGCTTCGAGTTTTTGGCGGATCCAGGCGATGTGGACATCGACTGTCCGTGTCGACGGCATCGCGTCATATCCCCAGACGGCATCGAGGAGATGATCGCGAGTATGAACGTTTCCACGATTTTCGATCAAATACTGTAGCAGCTTGAACTCCATCGCCGACAATTCGACGGCCGTACTATCTCGCAGCACTTCGGCACGCTTGAAATCTACGGTGACCTCGCCGAAACGGAAGCAATCGTGCGATGCCCCATTCGTGTGTGCCGGAGCCCGGCGAAGGAGGGCCTCGATGCGGGCGAGAAGTTCGATAACCTCAAATGGTTTTGTAAGATAATCGTCGGCCCCGAGCTTGAGCCCGAGAACCTTGTCTATCGTTTCCCCCTTCGCGGTAAGCATCAAAATGGGAATCGAGTTTCCTTTTTGACGAAGATCGCGGGCGACGTCGTAACCATTTTTCTTTGGCAGCATCACATCGAGAATGATCAGGTCGAATTTCTCCGCCGACGCAAGGTCGTAACCGCTCTTGCCGTCCACCGCCGAAACCACGTCGAACCCCTCACTCCGCAACCGGTCAGTAAGCGTGATGATCAACCCTGGTTCGTCTTCGACGAGTAAGATCCGCATCCTTGGTGTCTCGTTTATCAGTTATGAGCCGGTTCGCATCTAGGCCGCAGGATCTATTTACGCGGAATTTCGATAACAAACTTGCTGCCGCTTCCCATCTCACTCGTAACGCTTACTCTCCCGCCGTGAGCCTCAGCCGTTTGCTTTACCAAGGACAGCCCGAGGCCGTTGCCGTGTATCTGGGCATCGACGACTTCTTTCGCACGATAGAACGGCTCGAATATCTGGCCGAGATCGGGTTTTGAGATGCCGATCCCGCGGTCTTCGACCGAGATCTTCACCTTATTCCCGTCGTTTTCAGCCGCAATCCGCAGCCATCGCTCGCCATTGCCATACTTGATCGAATTAGCGATCAAATTCTGAACGGCCTGACTTAAAGCTACCCGGTCGGCATTTATCTGCGACAAAGATTCCGAGATATCCGTTTCAACATCGATCGCTTTTTCGTCGATCAGCGGTCCGCATTCGACAAGCGCGTTTGCGATCACATCGGAAATATTGCTCGTCTCGAAGTTAAACTTTCTCCGGCCCGACCGAGCGCCCGCAAAATCCAGTATTTGCTCGACCATTGCGGAAAGCTTTCGACCCTCGCCCTTGATCAGGTCTCCGTATCGAGAGACCTGCTCGTCCTCTTTTGCAACGCCGTCTGCTAAATTCTCGCCAGCCGAATAGATGACTGCGAGCGGAGTTCGAAATTCGTGGGACACGCTGGAAACAAAATCGATCTGACGCTGAGCAAGCATTCTTAACCGCTGTGCAGAAAATATGATCGCCGCGACCGCCGCACCGAGCACAAACAATATGCCAAAGCCGATCGCTAGATTTCTAAATTTTGTATTCGCAAGGTAAGTGTCGATCGAGCCGTCGCGATGCTGTACCATCAGGGTCCATGGCATTTTGTCCGCCGCCCCGCGCGAGGTGAAGATCGCCGTTTTTGGCCGATCGCTCGACTGCAACTCGATCTGGACCGTCTTATTAGTGTCGTCCGACTTCACGCGGCTGAAAGTGCGGCTCTCCAGACGAGAGTTGATTATCAAGCCCGAATGCTGGGTGTCATCCCGCGGCAGGACGCCTTTATTCGCGTAAAAGACGAAATCGCCTGGAGCGATGTCGAACAGCCCAGACCTCGCATCCTGGCCATCCCCTCCGCCATAGGTCGCGAAAATCTGCTGGTCGTCCTTGCCGGTGATCGAGATCTTAAGGTCGCCGCCGGCAAAATGACTTTCGGCCAGGTCCGTTAACACTTTTTCCTTGATGGTATTCTCATCCAAAACGACGGCCAGGTATCCTTCCACCTTCGGAATTGCAGGGACCGGTTCACTCAAAACCTGCTGGTGCTGAAGTATTATCTTCTCCAGTTGCTGACGGGCAGCGTGCATTGGCAGAAGCAGCGTATAAATGTCAGCATTGACCGGTTTGAAGTTTTTGGGATCCGAAAAACGTGACGCAACACCTCGAAGTTCCGCGTTCCACCCAACGGTCTGGAATGTTCTGGCGTTCTTGTCGTAACGCATCGGCGCGCCGTCATCCTTTGTGTCAAAGTAGTAGAAGTCCTTTATAAGGGTCGGGTACTTTGATTCGCTTCGCCAGTAATCGTAACGATCATTAAACTCCGCAAAGTTTTTACTTTTCCATGCGTCCGCGTCCGTTTGGAAATTGAAATACGCACCCTGGATCTCGCGGTTAAAGTCCGCGGCGAATCGATCGGCTTCGTCTTGCGTCTGCTTATGCATACGCTCGCCGTCGTTCGCTGCGATTTGCGTCTGCCATCGATATTGCAGGACGCCAAGCACGACCAAAAGGCCGAACAGTCCAGCAAAAATTAAAATTGTCGTCCACGAACGATTCATCGACTTCATTCTCTACTGTCCACTATCCCCTGTCCACTGTTTTTGCGCAGATTTTACATCCTTAACAATTTCTTTGCGTCGTCTTAACCAATTGCGTGTTAAGGTCTGGAATAATCAGTCATGTTGAACGAGCCGTATATCGATTCCCTGGGCTTTCTCCAAAAATAATGAAGTACCAATACCATACGGCTCGTTCGGCCTAAAACTTCTTTGGAGGCCAATTATGAAAAGATTTATTACGACAATTTTAGGTGTAACCGTTTTTTTCCTCGCCGTAGGTGCGATCGTCGAAAAAACGAGTGCCAAGTTCAAGTCTGACGAAAAAGCCCTCGCTCTTATTCGCGCGGCGCGCCAAGCGATCGGCGGCGATAGTTCGATCGCCGGTGTTCAGAGCCTAAGGATCGTTGGACAGACCACACAGACTTTTAAGGTCAACGGCACCGACAAGGTCGAGCAAGGTGAAACCGAGATCGCGTTGATGCTCCCCGACAAGCTGATGAAAATGATCAAGATCGGCCACGATGACGGTACCGGCCAACAAGAAAAAATGATCAACCGCCAGGTCGATGTCGTGGTCACCGGTGAGGCCAAGGACAAGGTTACCTTTAATGGTGAAGGTGACGGCCAGGGCGGACAGGTCTTTGTCTTCAAAAAAGGCGATGGTGATGCCCCGGGAGTAGCTGCCCCTGACGGAAAAGCGATCATTCTCGAAAAAGGCGATGGCGACGTCCAGGAAGTAAACACCTCAGACGGCAAAAAGATAATTATTCACAAAGTCGAAGGCAGCGATAACGTAGAATTCAGGACCGCGGGTCCCGACGGGGCGCCGCTTGATCCAACCGGCAAGCAAATTGTCCTGCGAAGAGGCGGGCACGAACAAGAGCGCAATAACGAATTGCTAAGATTGACGCTCGGCCTGCTGCTTTCAGCTCCTCAGGGAATGGACGTCAGCTACACCTACGGCGGCGAGAGCAGCGTTGACGGAACGGCGTGTAATATCGTGGTCGCGGATTTCGCTGGTTCGTCGGTAAAGATCTTCTTGAACAGAGATTCGAACCTTCCCGTAATGCTGTCATATTCCGGCATCCGAATGCCGAAAGTCATTACATTTGATAAGGAAACTGCGGCTCCAACAGGTGGTGAGAACGGTATTATAACATTCCGTAGAGCCGGGCCCGGTGAAAAGGCTAATCAGAGCGCTGAGTTTCAAGTGCGTTTCTCAGATTACCGCAGCGTGAACGGCATTCAGCTCCCCTATCGCTGGACGACCAACGCGGATGGGGCTCTCGACGAAACGTTTGACGTGACAAGCTACGAAGTGAATCCCGCAAACATCGCCGATAAATTCCAACACGAGAGACTGTTCATCCGGATGAAAAAACCGGACGGCCAGTAGTTTCGGCTGTAAATTGAAAAAGGGCCGGCGATCATCGTTCGGCCTTTTTTCCTTTTAGTTTTCCGCTATCCCCGGTATCAGTGCTTTCCCAGCGTCTATTGCTCCCTTGATATGCCGATGATTGGTGAAATGTCCGGCCACATAAACGCCGGGCACGTTCGTTTCGAAAGTTTCCTGATCGTAAACCGGAACCTCGCCATATTTTGACTGTTCGGTTTCGACCCCTAAATTCTTGAGCAACGTCAGATCGGCATCTGCACCGATCAGAACAAAGACGACATCGTTTTCTAGTACGACTCGTTCGCCGTTTTCGCTCTCCAGTTCAACTTCGCGTGTGCGGATCTCAATTACTTTGCCGAGAAAAAATAGCTTAAGGCAGTGTTCGTTCAGCTCATTCTCAAGCGGCTGTTTCACCCAATATTTAATACAGCCCTGCTTTGGATCATTGTTTTCCCAGTCAGAACGAAATATCGCAAGCGTTGTTTCCGCTCCTTCCTGCGCCAAAAATAATGCCGCCTCTCCCGCCGAATTTCCGCCGCCGACGATCAGGGCCTGTTTCTTGACCCACGGATATGTCTCGCGAAAATTAGCATGA
>JBDTXM010000216.1:0-6590 GCA_040006215.1 Acidobacteriota bacterium | reverse complement strand
AGCCTTTGCGGCGGTCCACGCAGGATGGCGGGGAACGGTCCAATCGATAGTCGTCCAAGCTATACGTTTGATAGGAAATGAATTTGGTAGCGATCCCAAAGATTTGCTTTGCTCGATAGGCCCGGCGGCATGCGGACGCAACTATGAGGTCGGCCGCGATGTAATTGACGCGTTTGCTTCAAACTTCTCTGGGAGCGAAAAATATTTTACGGCGACCCGGGCCGATCATGCCCTCGTAGACCTTCATGCCGCAAATCGCGATCAGGCCGTAGCCTCGGGAATTGCCCGAGAAAATGTTTTCATCGCACCGTTCTGCACGATGGAGCGGACCGACCTTTTCTTTTCTTACCGCCAAGAGAAAAAGACGCTCGGTAAGACCGGACGTCTTCTTTCGGTTATCGGGCGGAGATGAACTAGCGAACCTTGGCGGTGAGCGTTAGCTCTTTTGATTTCGGCGGGTAGCAGACCTCATTCGTACACGCCTGATATCTGACCATGGCCCTGATCCTAACCGTCTCGCCCTTAAAATTTTTCGGGACCATTACCGTAAAGGGAAATGACGTGCTGCCCTCGTATACGTTGATCGCCGACTCAGAAAAGCTAAACTTTCGATTGTGCCCGGCGGGGTAGCGCACAGGCGAAGTTTTGATGCCCGTGCCGGTAATACGAACGGAGGTAGCGATCGCGTACTCACTGTTCGGGTGGCTTGAGTTTACGTGAAGCCCCGCTGGGATATCGATTACAACTGTGGCACGTGACGACGATCCGCGGGCCACGGTCCCGTTCCCGATCGAACCACGAACCGTCTGAGCGCCGACGCTTGATGGGCCGCCGAAAAAGATAACGCCCGATAAGATCAAACTTCCAAAAAAGAATAATTGCTTCATAAATATCGAAAAGTTAGATGCGCGAAACCCGCATTCATTTCTTTATCTCCAAACTATCTTCCATCTCGTCTATTTTACGCAAAAAATCATTATTGTGTTCTTTCAGAACACTGCTGCGGAGCGAAAATATGCGTCTCGGAGCATCGACGATCAGCGCGTGAACGACCATTTCATGGCCATCGATCTCCCGTTCCGCTTCGATCGACCATGCCTTGAAACCGCTTACCTCTAGCCCTTTTCGTTCGATCACGCTGGTGGAATCTTTTTTTGTCTCGCCGCACACGTCGGCAAAAGACCCGCCTTTCGAGATAGTTATATCGATGGTCGCCTGACGTGTGTTTTCGGCTTCGTCCTTGCCGAATTCTTTTGAATAGGCCTGAAACACATACCCAGGATCGACGCCGTTGATCTTGTTAAGAAATCCCTCTGGCTTCAATAACGAAAAATCGTCCGTCTCGACAAGTTCTTGTTCGAACGCTTTGGCTGCATTTTTTTTGATGCGCGTGGAGGCGTAGGCCATTAGCGCAACCAATATAACGCCGAGAATTAATAGCTCCATAAAGCAATTGTGTTTTAAGCGTTCTGTATCTTAACGAGATTCGGCTCGTGCTTTGCCGCAAGCTGTCCGCACGCCGCATAGATATCACGTCCACGCGGGATCCGCACATACGCCGAAACGCCGCGCGATTCGAGCGTAGTCTTAAATCGTCTCACCTGCTCTGCCGCTGGCGGTTGATAATCAAGACCCTCCGCGGGGTTATGGGCGATCAAATTAATTTTCACGCGTTTCAATTCGTATTTCTTCAAGAGGGCCGCAACCGATTCGGCCTGCTCGACAGAATCGTTAACGCCGCCAAGCAAAACGTATTCGAACGTAAACCGCTCGCCGCGTTTCAGTGTCTTTTCGTATTCCTTTGCCGCCTGCATCAGTTTGTCGATGTTCCAACGTTTGTTGATCGGCATCAGTTTGTCGCGAAGCTCATCGGTGGGTGACGAGAGCGAGATGGCTAGATTCGGGCGACGCTCAAGGCGCGCGAAATCGAGTATCTTCGGCACGATCCCGGCGGTCGAAACCGTAACGCGATTGGGCACGATGAACAAGCCGTGCTTGTCCGACATTATTTCCAGTGCTTTCAGAATATTGTCAAAATTCATGAACGGTTCGCCCGCACCCATCGCTACCAGGTTTGTACCGTGCGGAGTTTCGCCGCCGACGCCGTAAACATCGTTGAGAACGGCGATGATCTGTTCGACGATCTCTCCCGCAGTCAAATTTCGCAACAATCCGAGTTTTGCCGTCAGACAAAAATCGCACTTGAGCGGACAGCCCGACTGCGACGAAAAGCAGATGGTGTCGCGCCCCTCGGTAGGGATAAACACCGCCTCGACGGGAAAATTGTCGAGCGTTTTCATCAGGAAACGCCTTGTTCCATCCTCGGATACGTAGCGCGACTCGATTGACAAGACGGACGGCGTAGCGGTTTCGGTCAGTTTGTCGCGAACCGTTTTAGGCAAGTCGGTCATCTCGTCAAAAGAGTGAAGACGCCGTTCATGCAGGCCCCGAAATATCTGGTCGGCGCGATATTTGGGCTCACCGATACCCTCCACAAAATTGATGAGTTCTGCTCGCGACTTCCCAAGGATGTGCTGTCTTTCTGACACGGCTTCTATTTTATCGTAAAATCTGTGCATCGTCGTTTAAGAGCCAGTATTAAAGGAAGATACACAATGAAAAAATTGATCCTGACACTATTCCTCGGTCTTTTGGCCGCCAATGTAAGCCTGGGGCAGGCCGTTAAAGAAGCAAACGCCGCCGATGTCTCTTCGCTTGACGCGATCTTGAAGTCTATTTATGACGTTATCTCGGGCGATGCGGCCAAAAAGCGCGACTGGGACCGTTTCCGCTCGCTTTTTGCTAGCGACGCGCGGCTCATTCCGGTTCGCAAGGACCCGCAAAATGGATCATTTGCTCCGCATGCGTACACGCCCGACGAGTACGTTCAACGCGCCACGCCAATGATGGCAAAAGACGGATTTTTTGAACGCGAATCTGCTCGCCGTGTCGAACAATACGGACATATCGCGCATGTTTTCTCGACCTACGAATCGCGGCACACCCTCGCTGACAAGACGCCGTTCGCCCGAGGGATCAATAGCTTTCAGCTATTTTTTGACGGCAAGCGGTGGTGGGTCGTGACGATATATTGGGATGCCGAAACGCCGGACAATCCGATCCCCGAAAAATATTTAAAGAGCGGGAAATAGAATCCGATCCTCGACTTTGTGCGAACTATTATTTAGCGACGGGATCGTCGTTAGATATGTCTATGGCCGAACATTATTTGACGCGAGAGATGACAGTGGAGCTGGCCCGTCCCAGGGTCTTCGATTTCTTTTCCGACGCCGGCAACCTCGAACGGATCACGCCGCCGGCATTAAAATTTCACATCTTTACGCCGCAGCCGATCGATCTCTACGAGGGTGCTTTGATCGAATATCGGCTGCGCATCTATGGTTTTCCGATAAATTGGCGCACCGAAATATCTTATTGGAACCCGCCATTCGAATTTGTGGACCGTGAGCTAAAAGGGCCATATAAGCAATGGATCCATCGGCACACGTTTATCGAATTAGGCGAGAACAGGACGCTTATAAAGGATGAGGTTAGATACCGCCCGCCGCTTGAGCCGATCGGCGATCTATTTCACTGGTTAGTAAGACGAGAGCTCGACCGAATCTTTGATTTCCGACAAAAGGCAGTTGCGGAGATCCTGGAAGCCGAGACAGCCTAATTGATCGGCCATTCCCCGCAGAAAACAAGATCGGCTCGACCCGTAAGAAGTATCTCATCATCATCGCGCCAATAAACCTCGGTCACGCCGCCGGGCGTGTGGACCGAAACTGTCCTCTCCGTCTTGCCTGTAAATGCGGATAGAACAGCCGCCCCGCTTGCGCAGGTTCCGGACGCCGATGTTTCACCTGCACCACGCTCCCAGATGCGGAGTTCGATGTTTTCGCCGTCTAACACCTTCACAAAAACCACGTTTGTGCGTTCGGGAAAAGCCTCGTACGATTCCAAAGTTTTCCCAAGCGAACACCAATCGAGATCGAAGTTGTCAACAAACGCACACACGACCGGGTTGCCGACGTTTACCGCAGAGATCTTTATCCAGGTATTGCCGACTGGGATCGACCGGTCGACGACTGACTCCATCGGAAATTCAGTCGCGACCGGAATTTCAGCACTCGCGAACTTCGGTTTTCCGATCTCGGCTTCGAACCAATAGTGGCCGGGCGAAATGGTTTCGAGCAGCGTGTAATTCTTTATACCGGTGCTCATCTGCAGCCGCAACTCGTGTTTAGCCCAGAGCTCTTTGAAGTAAAGATACGCGACCGCGCAGCGAGTTCCGTTGCCCGAAAATCCTGCGACGCTCCCGTCGGGATTGACGATCTCGCAGTCGAAATCGGCAGAGTCCGTATTGGCTTTTTCGACGACGGCGATGCCATCGGCTCCGGCTCCCGTGTGACGGTGGCAGATGGTGCGGGCGAGATCGGAGATCGAAAAACCGTGCGGTATCTGGCTCTTTTCGACAACGATATAGTCGTTGCCGAAACCGTGGAATTTGCAGAATTTGAGGGAGTTCATATTCTCGGCTACGTGAGTGTCAGTCTTAAAGTAAAGAGAGCAAAATTTCCATCATCGTTTTACAGGCACTATCTTCATCGTCAACTTTTCACCGCCGCGAAGCACGACGATCTCGTATTCCTCGCCCGCTTTCATCTCGCCGAGGATGTATGTGTAATCCATAACGTTACGCACTTCGTGACCCGCAAGCTTTACGACCTTATCGCCAGCCTTCACACCAGCCTTTGCCGCCGGCGAGCCATCGCGCACGCCATCAAGAAGAAGGCCGTCGGTCGCATCGGCATAATTCGGAATGGTTCCAAGCGAGATATTAAATCCGGTCCGTCCGCCCGTCATTGAGGATTTTGCGACGGTATATGTCGGACGCTGAGGATTTTGGTCGATCGCCTTCGTGATCGCCGCAACGTAATTTAGGACGCTCAATTCCCCTTCGTAATTGATCTTATCGGCTGTGTCCGTCGGTTTGTGGTAGTCGTTGTGTGTACCAGTAAAGAAAAAGAGAACCGGGATTTTTTTGCCGTAAAAAGAAGAGTGATCTGACGGACCGAAGCCGTCTTCGTTGAGTTGAAGAGTGAATATACCAGAGGATTTCGCTCCCGCGACGAAATCGTTATTTCGCTTGATTAGTTCAGCCCACTCGCTCGCCGTTCCCATCCCTCCGATCGTTAGTTTGTTGTCGTTCAGCCGTCCGATCATGTCCATGTTGATCATGGCGACGGTTTTGTCGAGCGGAAAAACCGGATTATTAACGTAGAAGTTCGAACCGAATAAACCCTCTTCCTCACCGGAAAAGCATACAAAGATCAACGTCCGTTTGTTGTTCTTGTCTTTCGCAAATTGCCGAGCCAGCTCAATAACTGCCGCCGTTCCCGAAGCGTTGTCGTCGGCCCCGTGATGGATCTCGGTCGAGTTGGCGGCAAGGCTCCCCTGTCCACCGTGACCAAGATGGTCATAATGAGCGCCGATCACGATCGCTTCGTTTTTGAGCACCGGATCGTTGCCTGGCAGAATGCCGACCACGTTATATGCATTGACCGATCTTTTTACAAGATTTACTTTGAAGCTGACGGACGGTCGAGTGTCTTTTAGGTTTATGTGGACATCTGCCGGATCGTCCTTTTTTGCTGTCTCCAACTGTTCCAGGAATTTGAGTCCTTTTTCGTCAATACCTAAAACACTCCAGGCAGTATTACGGGAAATTACGAAGGTCGGGATCGCGGCCTCGCCGAGCGATTGGTCGTATCCCAGCCGCGTCAATTTATCGTCGTCAAATTTATCCTCGCGAGATATCAGCAGGATACCGACCGCTCCTTTGTCTTTGGCGATCAATGCTTTCGTACGAACGTCAAACTTGCTGTAAAACGGTCCGTGTGGATTGTCGTTGTCGGGCACGCCGTCAAAGATCACAACTACTTTTCCCGTGACGTCGAGATTCGCGTAGTCGTCGAACTTCAATTCGCTGGATACGATACCGTATCCGGCGAATACGACGGGAGCGTTTTCTACGGAAGAGTTGGGCGAAAATCCAACGGGCTTGGCCAGAACGCCGTCTACCGGAGCACTGTTGGCGGTCAATCGAAATGAGTTTCCGCTGGCGGCTATCTCGACTCCGGTCACGTAAGGATAAGGCTGAAGATAAGAGCGCTCGGCATCTGCTTTCTTAAGATCATAACCCGGCATCAATTTGAGCTTCGTAAATTGTGATTCAATATACTTCGCCGCCAGCATCGCTCCGGGCTCTCCGGTCCGGCGGCCTTCGAGCTTGTCCGATGCAAGATATTCAATATGCTTGCGAAGCCCGCTCTCGACAGCATCGGAATTGGCAACTGCGGCGGTTTGCGCGAACGCCGCCACCGAAAACAAGATAACGAATAGCAGTGGGAGGTGAATCTTAAAATATTTCATCTCGAAAATCCTTCTTCAATTGCCTCGACCTTTAGGTGCAAGTTTGAGGCTGTGAGCTGATCACTCAACCCAATCCGCGATAAAAACATTGGTATCGCCTGGTTTTGCGTCGTTGCGGTTCGAGGCAAACACAAGTTTCTTACCATTGGGCG
>JBDTXM010000215.1:0-6592 GCA_040006215.1 Acidobacteriota bacterium | reverse complement strand
CTATACGAATTAACACATGGACACGCATATCTAGTTTTCAAATATCAACTTCTTTTTTAGAACCACTTCCAATTAGAAGCGAAACTACCGATTATACAGAAGCTATTTCGGTTGTCAAGCCAAGAAGCAAAGTTTGTAACTTTTCTTTTCGAGATCAGCTAAGCTGTGCTTCGAGGCAATTTATGATTCTCTACATTCTCTCATGTCTTGTCAAGCCTACCCGAGAGGAATTTAACAAATGGTGTATTAATTGTTTCAATGCCTGAATAAATTGCGTTTTTACGATGGTCGCAGAGTTTAAGCACAACTACTTCTTCACGATCATTCCGATCGTCCCCAACCATACCTCCACCAGTTTCGGCCAGCCAGTTATCGGAAATTCTGTCGGTCGCAGCCCAAATGCATGGCCACCTCTAGCGTATATGTGCATTTCAACCGGGACACCAGCCGTCTTTAGCGCTTCAAAATAAACCAACGAATTCTCCACATCATCCACTGGATCATCCTCAGCCTGAAGCAAAAATGTCGGCGGCGTTTTGTTGGAAACGGGAACGTTCGGATTCAACTCGAAAGGTTTCGAAGTGTTCTCCAGCATATGTCCCGGATACAGAGCTACTCCAAAATCAGGTCGGCAGCTTTCCTTGTCAGCCGCATCCACAGGAGCATACGAACGCTTGTCGAAATGCGTACTGGTATCTGCCACCAGATGTCCGCCCGCCGAAAATCCAAGCACTCCGATCTTATGCGGATCGATATGCCATTCGGCTGCATGAAAGCGTACGAGCCCGATGGCTCTCTGAGCATCTTCCAAAGCGATCGGAAATTTTGGCGTGATATGACATTTACATTGGTCTTCCCAATGTGGGCCAGAATTCGGCACGCGGTATTTCAGGAGAACGCACGTGATCCCTTTTGACGTCAGCCAGTCACAAGCCTCTGAGCCTTCGAAACCAATTGCGAGGATCTTGTAGCCGCCGCCCGGGAAAACGACCACCGCAACGCCCGTGTTCTTTCCCTTGGGCGAATAGACGGTCATTGTCGGGCGGGTAACGTTGACAACCGCCTCACCGACAAGGGACTCGGTCTCACGGGCATTTTCATCAGGTGCCGCTCCGGGCCATATCTCGATCTGCTTATGTCCAGCCGACGGCTGCCAGAGCGTTTGCGAACCGGCGAGACCGACAATACCCAGAATCCATACTGCTGAGATCCAAATCTTCATAGTTCTTTCTGTATAGTTAGACTTTTTATTGAAGATATTTCGCAAGTCTATGCGGATCTATCTATGAGATTGACGCGGGACAGCCTTTAAAAGAACTATCTACCGATTCTTGATTCCAGTGAGAGCTGTCCTTGTTTTCGTCCAAACTGATCAAAGCACCCGCTTCCACCCTCTCATCGTGATTACCGGAAGCATCTCTTCATCGCCGCAGTGGCGCCGTTGAAACTCAAGGAGATCGTAGAAGGTGCAGCGTGAGACAGGCGGAAAATCTCGGCAGACATCGGGCCTTGCTTCGTAGATAGAGCATCGGCGGGTCTTGAGATCGAGAAAACGACAGGAACTTCCGAGTAGCGGATCCGCTTTCCGCTTCAACACACGACCCTCCTTACGAAGGCGGGTAAACTTCTTTGCAGCCTCGGCGGAAGGAATCCCGAAATGCCGGCCAAGACGCTCTATGTCTTTATCGTCGACCTCTACGATCTCGTAAACCGAGCAGCAATAGCCCGGGCATTTAGAGCAATCGTATTTCGCTTTCTTTTTTGGTACTGGGATGGTCATTCAATACTGCCCGTGGGATATCATTCGACCACCATAGCCGAAAATGGAGCGGGTGACGAGGATCGAACTCGCAACTTTCAGCTTGGGAAGCTGACACTCTACCATTGAGTTACACCCGCAGGAATGCAATTATTCCACTTGTCGGTTTCAATTTCAATTCCTCCGCGCTTAAAATGCGAGAACCGATCGTGTGGTTAAAAGCCGAGGAGTTTTCCTCGATCCAGTATAGAATTGCCTCACTCGACTACTTATATGTCCGAATCGTTCAGCTACGATGTTGTCCCCTATCCCGGACTGCTTTTTGGGCAGACCCATCCTGACCTAATGTCCACGCTCGCCAGTTATCTGGGGATCGCCGCGGCGGATCCGGCAAGGTGTCGCGTTCTAGAATTGGGATGCGGTGACGGCTCCAATCTCCTGGCTTTTGCGGCGGCACTGCCGCACAGTGAATTTATCGGTGTCGATCTTTCGGACCTTCATATTGCATCGGCCAACCAGTCTGCGGCCGAGATGGAAGCAAAAAACCTGTCATTCCGGCAACAGGACATATTGGATCTCGATCTGGGGACGCTGGGCGAGTTTGATTTTATTATTGCTCACGGTTTTTACTCGTGGGTGCCAGTCGACGTCCGCGAAAAGGCACTTGAGATCTACTCTCGATGCCTGGCTCCAAACGGGATAGGTTTTGTGAGTTTTAATGCATATCCCGGATACAAGATGTGGGAAATGTTCCGAGATATGATGAGGTTTCATACGGTGAACACGCCAGACCCGATGGAGAAAGTAAGTAGCGGTATCGATATCCTTCGCAAGGCGGGAGCTTCCGCTGCGGCTGCAGGAATGAGCCAATTTCTCTTTCAGTCAGCATTCCGATCGCTCTCAGAGCGCCATCCTCAAAATATCTTTCACGACGAATTTGCGCCTATCAATCAGCCTTTTTATTTCCACGAGTTCGTTGACCATCTAAAGGCTCACGGGTTGCGGTTTCTCGCGGAATCGGCTCCTTTATCACCTACAAACCCGTCGGTTTCCGCTGTTGTTGATTCTGTGATCCCTGACGGCGCCAGTCTCGAGACGCGTGAACAGTATGTAGATTTCATCGAATGCCGATCGTTTCGAAACCTACTTATTTGCCGCGATGGCCTCGACGCGCAGCGTGAGCCCGCGAACGATATCGTTCAAGCGTTTTACATCGCATCCGGATTCCAGCCTGCGGCGGGAGCTGAAGGCTCGGGCTTGTTTCGTGGCCCGAATGAAGAAAGCTTGAAGATGGACCACCCGCTGACAGCCGCCGCTCTCTCGATCCTAGGAAGCATTTGGTCAAGATCGCTGCCCTTCGACGCTCTTGTCGATCAAGCCGGTAGTCAGCTTGGCGAAAAGCCCGCTGGCGAAGATGTATCGCAGCTTGCCGAAAATCTCCTTTATCTTTTCGAAGCCGGACGGATCGAATTCCATCGCTTTCAGGCGGACTTTACGACGGCCGTGCCGGAGCGCCCTCGTTTGCACAAAGTCGCCCGCCTACAGGTCGAAAAAGGCTACCGTTCGATCTCTACGATGGGCGGTTTCACCTTTACGCCGGATGACGATCTTGTTCGCCTGCTTTTAATGCTTGCCGATGGAACG
The DNA here is from genome assembly GCA_040006215.1 of Acidobacteriota bacterium. Lineage (GTDB taxonomy): Bacteria > Acidobacteriota > Blastocatellia > Pyrinomonadales > Pyrinomonadaceae > OLB17. Next base: position 3,189 of record JBDTXM010000215.1, on the reverse strand, counting down.
CGTACGCGCGAAAAACTTATTTCTGAACTAGGAACGAGAGTGCAGGTACCCGAGGAAAGGAAGGCCGAGTTCGCGGTCAAGCTGCCCGAGATTATTGATACTGCCCTTTCTCAACTTGCAGCCCGCGGATTGTTCACTTGATCTCCCGCATTTTCGAGCAAAAGATCCGTCAATTCCCTGATAGCTCCGTGTCCGCCATCCGCCAACGTCATAAAATGCGCGGCCGCCTTGACCTCTTCTACGGCATCAGCCACGGCGACGGCCAGTCCGACCCGCCTCATTATTCCGACGTCGCCAATGTCGTCACCGATAAAACACACCTCGTCCGGCGACACCTTGCTTTCAGCTAATATGGCCGCTAGATCTTCGATCTTGTCGCGAGAACGAACTTTGACGTAGCGCATGCCGAGGTCTTCGGCCCGTTTTCCGATTATCGCTTCCGCGTCACGGCCCGAGATGATACCCGACTCGAAGCCCGCTTTGTGCCACGAAACGATCCCCTGCCCGTCGCGAACGTTGAACACCTTCAACTCCTCGCCCGACGCACCGAAATACAGACGGCCGTCGGTCATCACACCATCGCAATCCATCAACAAGAGCTTGATCCGTTTGGCCCTTTGTTTAATATCCATGCTACGTGCCATTGATGACCGCGCGCATCCGGCGAATGGTGGCTCCCGGAAACTTGCCGGCAGTCTTTACGGTTTTCAAAAACGAATTCGCTTCCGCCTGGGTCTTCCCTGCATAGACGGCCAGAAAGCTTACATCGTCCGCCACGTTTGTATACGAGATGTCTCCCGGCTCGTAGCATTTTAGTGCAAATACCTTATTCTTCGGGAAAAGCGCCTGCGTCGCTGTCCGGTCGTCCTCTGCGATCGCGTTTACGCAGTCACCGCCCTGTTTCAATTTCACGCTTTTGAGAATGATGGCATAGAAAAATTCCGATTCGTAAATGACCGAATTCTTCGGCAACGCAAACTTCATTTCCCATGCCTTGAAATCCTGAGTACCAACACACCGAACATTCGGGTCGCCGCAGATCTTTCCGTAGCGTTTTGCCTGGCCAAACGCTGCAGATACCGCCGCGCAAACTACCGCGGTAACGATCAGAACACGAAACACATTCATCTTCATCTATCGCACCTCAAACATATCGACACTGCTCAGCTTCCAGCTTCCGCCAATCTTCGAAAGCCTAAAAACTACCAAGCCGGACTCCGGCTCTTTATTCAACAGCTTGATACTCAGATTCGCTTCCGCCCAGGCGTTGTTGGCGTCGATGCGATCGACCTGCGTCACCTGGCTCTGCCATTGTTCGGTCTGCCCTGAAATGCCGCTCGCGAATTTTGCCACGTCGCCCGGGACGACCAACGCGTCGATCTCGGCCTTACGATTTCCCGCCGCGGCTTTATCGAATTGAGCAAAAAACGCTTTGACGCCGTCGTCTATCGGTGTCGCGGCCTTTATCCGATTTCTCAGATTTCGTGCCGCCAAACTCGCTCCATATTCGGCGTCCGCGAGAATGGCCCCTTCAGCAAATTTCGCGGCCGGCCCATTCTGTCCAGCTTTTGCGGCGATCTCGCCCAGGCCGACATTCGCCCAGGCCAGACTCCGCGCGGACGGGAGCTTTTCATCCAGCACAGCGTGGAATTCTTTTTCGGCTTCGGTCGTATTGCCCGCGCTTAACAGCGAGCGTCCGAGAAATATCCGCACGTCGTCAAACCGCGGATAATCGCGAAGCACCGACCTCGCCGTCTTTTCGCCATTCGCATAGTCCTGCTTGTCGAAATTTTTCTTGACGGCAAGCAGCAGATCGCTGTCTGTGGTTTCACGCGGAGCAACGTCATCCGAATAATCGATCTGCGGATAGAGCTTTTCGGTATCTACCTCGACCTTAGCGATCTTGTTCGTCGTTTTGAACGAAACATCGCCAAAACTAGTGGCTCGGACCGTCGTGGATGCCGACAGTTTCTCGCCGCTCACGCTCGTCGCGACTATCGAAACGGTAGCATCGACGCTGCCCGTGTTGCGCAACGCCACCTTCGTCTCGGCACCGTTGACCTGCGGCAAACCGACGAGCAGGTTCATGTCCGTCACCTTATCGAACGCGTAGTCGAGAAAATCCTTCTGCGTGGAGAACGAGCTTCGCACGCCGGCGAGGTCCATGTGGCCGCTTTTAGCGATCGAACGAAAAGTATTTGTGAATTCGTCGTTTCCAACCTTTTTCGCAAGCAGCCGCCATATCATCGCTCCTTTGTTCGCGACTTCCGGATAATAATAATCGTCGAGGGGGGCCACGGTCGCGAGCGGCGAATCTCGGCTAACAACCGCGGCATACCCATTTCGCTGCCGCATTCGTTCCACGTCCGCGACATCCTTGCCGTATTTCGATTCCAAAAACTGCGTCGCCAGAAACCGGGGCAGGCCTTCGCGAAGTACACCTTGGCCGTCTCCGCTGACAGGGATCACACCGCCGATGAACAGCTTCGCAACGGACTCTGCGATTGTCATCGCCGTCAGCGAATCTATCTTCTGACGCCGAAAAACTCCTTCATCAACGAGCACCGTCCCGCCGTTTGAAAAACCCGATCCGCGCCTGACGGCAACGATCCGAAGCGGTGCAGCCGCTTCGGTCCCTAAAAAGCCCGAAACGAAAGCCTTCATCTCCGACGCGAGCGATGCGAGCTCGCCCGCTCTCGCCGGGGCACCGGTGACGCCCTTCGGTGTGTAAACGGTCGTCCCATCGCCCTTAACCGCATCCCAGCTCCCGCCCACAAAGAACGGCTGCCCCGCCACAGTGCTATCGAACGCCGCGCCCGAATCAGCGCCCGATGACAACCACGAAACATCCGTTGGCCCTGTTACATTTATCCTAAACGGTGCGTGATCGGCCCCGCGCGCAAAATACCAACTGTTTGGCGTCGGATACCAAAACGAGAGCGGCAAGAACTGAGCTCCGGCAGGCGTGATCAAGCCCGATCCTGAATTCTCTTTTACATTTAGTTTGTAATCGATCGTCGCGGTCAGCGTGCCGCCCACTGCCACGGACGGCACGCGTACTGAGATCCGCTGCAAGCTCGCCGAAGCATTGATCTTTTCCTCTCGTTTGGTAAAATCCGCGGTCGCGGCGTTAACATTGACCGCCGAGATCTCCGCCGAAGGGCTGATCCGCAGTGTCACCGTGCCCGC
>JBDTXM010000214.1:0-6622 GCA_040006215.1 Acidobacteriota bacterium | reverse complement strand
AACAATCTAAACAAAAATATATCGGTACTCAGGCAAGTTCTCGGGGAAAAACCGGGAGCACACAGGTTTATAGTTACCGTTCCCGGAAGCGGATATAAGTTTGTCGCCGACGTTCGGCGGGTAGATGATCTGGAGACCTCGGTGATAATTGGGGAGAATCCCTCTAGGGTTGTAGAGGAGCCCCTCGAAGCGAAATCATCTGTGGGGCGATCAGGGTCGAATGGCCGCCGAGCAATAATTGCGATCGGGGGGATCGCTTTGATCGGGATCGTTTTGACGGCGGTTTACTGGCGGACGAGATCGACGGGAACCGTCGGAGATCCGAATGAAACCATCACCTCCGTCGCCGTCCTGCCTTTCAAACCGCTCGTGGCCGATGATCGAAATGAAGCGCTGGAACTGGGAATGGCGGACAGCCTTATCAGTAAACTGAGCGGAGGCGAAATAACGGTACGTCCAATCACCTCCGTACGTCGATTTGTCGATTTGGAACAGGATTCGGTGGCGGCAGGACGTGATCTTGGAGTTCAGGCGGTGCTCGAGGGCAGCATACAGAATGTGGCGGGTCAGGTAAGGATCTCGGCACGGCTAATTCGCACCTCGGACGGCAAACAGCTATGGACGGGTCAATTTGACGAAAAGTCGGCAGATATTTTTGCTGTACAGGATTCGATCTCGGAAAAGGTTGTTACGGCGCTCTCACTGAAACTAAGCACATCTGACCGCGCTCGCCTGACGAAGAGGTACACGCAAAACGTCGAGGCCTACGATCTCTACCTAAAGGGGCGATTTCATCAATTAAAACTTACGCTGCCCGAAGCAAAACAAGCAGCTGAATTTTACGATCGAGCGATCCAGGTCGATCCATCGTATGCTCTTGCGTTTGCCGGACTGGCGGACGTTTACCGGAGCTTTGCCCTCACAAGCGATTTTCCGGCCAACGAAACGATGCCAAAGGCCAAGGCTGCCGCGGAACGAGCGATTGCTATTGACGATTCGCTTGCCGAAGCTCACGCGGCCCTAGGGTTCGTAATATTCTTCTATGATTGGAACTGGAGGGAAGCAGAACAAGAATATTTGCGAGGTATCGAACTCAACCCCGGCAGCGGCGACACTCGTCAGGCATATGCCGTGCTGTTGTCGTCGCAAGGTAGGCACGCCGACGCAATAGCTCAGATTCAGCTCGCTCGCAAGCTTGACCCGCTGTCACAAGTTTCGGCGGCCTTTGAAGGTTTCATTCTGGTCAAGTCGGGAAAGACGGATGACGCCATTTCAACCCTAACTAAGAATATCGACACAGAGCCGAATTTCTGGTTAACACATCTTTTTCTATCTAGTGCGTACATCGAGAAAAATATGTTTGCTGAGGCTGCATCTGAGGCTGGTAGATCAAAGGAGCTTTCGGCGATAAGTAGCCAGTCAAGCGCGTATCTGGCGTTCGCCCTCGCAAGGTCCGGAAACCGGCCCGAGGCGGAAGCGGCTCTTAATCAGCTTTTGAAATTGTCTGAAGAGCGATACGTCCCCCCGCATAACATTGCGCTGATATATAACGCTCTCGGGGAAACCGAAAAGGCGATCGACCTGCTCGATCGAGGCTTTGCGGAGCGGGACGCTAGAATGGTCTTTCTCAAGGTCGAACCGCAATGGAAAAACCTCCGAGACGAACCTCGCTTTCAGAACATCTTGCAAAGAATGAATTTATAGGACCTTCGGATCTAAGCGGTCGTTCGCAGAAGGTAAGCTTCCGGTTTTTCCGTTGACTTGGTTGGAGTAACAGCCCATGAACAAATGAACATTTTGAACGGCCGCACATTCTGTACAGTTACGCGCCCTGAACACTGAGCACAAACTTCAACCGCTGGAGCTGGCTGCAAAAATATCCTTCACCTGTGAAAAAAGCTCACTATTGGCCTGATTCCATTGGATATCCGGCGTTTTTCCAGGCGAGGGTTCCGCCGAGCATTGCGAAAACGTTCTTGAAGCCTTTCTTTTTGAGTTCGAGCACCATCGCGGCGGCGGAGTGTTCGGCTGGGCAGGAGCAGTAAGTGATGATCTTCTTATCCTTTGGAAGAGATTTGGCCTTCTCCTTCATGTTCTCGAAGGTCATGTTTATCGAACCTTTGACGTGCTCTTGTTTATAGATGTCTTCGGCGCGGACATCCACGATGACGGCTGCTCCATCGTCATAATCTTTCTTGGCATCCGCCAGTGAAATGCGCGGCGCATCGTCCTGTACGGGCTGTCGCTCCGGTGCCGTGTAGATGGGCGCGGGGCTGAAGTTCGGATCGGGCGTCGCGCTGGTCGTTTCGGCCACAGTCTGATGCGCGGGCGACGATGCGTCAGTCTTGGAGCAGGCAAGGACGAAGATCGCCGCAGCGACGAGTGCGAGGATTATAAGTAGATTTCGCATGGTGTTAATGACTTAGCCCTATTTAAAGGCTTTCAGGACCTCATCAGCGTGTTCTGCCACGTTGACCTTGTCGAATATCTTGGCGATCTTTCCTTTTTCATCGATCAGGAATGTCTTGCGGATCGTGCCCATGTACTTTTTGCCGTACATGCTCTTTTCGCCCCAAACGCCATATTTCTCGACGATCTTTTTATCCGTGTCGGCGATCAGGTCGAAAGGCAATTGGAATTTCGAGACGAACTTCTGATGCGATTTTTCGTCGTCAGTCGAAACCCCGAAAACCTTAATGCCCTCTTTGGTAAAGGACTGGTCGGCATCGCGGAACGAGCATGCCTCTTTGGTGCAGCCGGGCGTATCATCCTTAGGGTAGAAATATAGGACCACGCGTTTACCTTTGTAGTCTGCCAGCTTTACTTTTTTGCCGTCTTGGTCCGTGCCGGAAAAATCGGGTGCTTTGTCGCCTTCTTTCAGCATAGTCGAAAAAATCAGGTAGAATTACGAAAGTTTAGTTTTTGTGGACTGTCACGCAGTATATCACGGCGTATGAAGTTTGTGAGCGAAATAGAGGCGATCGGACGGTTGAGCGGCATCCGCGAGGCCTTTCGCGCGAAGATCGCGGACGATTTTGAACACCGCGCCAAGACGTGCGGGACATGCGAAACGCCGGGAGCGTGCTGTCTCGATGCTCATTTTGTGAACGTAAGAATTTCGCGGCTTGAGGCGGCGGCAATAAGACGGGTTGTGGACGGCTTGTCGGACGACCGGCGAACCGCCGTTTATTCGCGAATCGAAAATGCGATCTCCGATTACGGCCTGGTAGATCCAGACAACGAGAAATTTGCATGCCCGCTGTTTGAGAAGGGAATCGGATGCCTCGTACATGATACAGCGAAGCCGTTGCCGTGTATCGCTCATGCATGTTACGAAAACAAAAATGATCTGCCGCCAGATAAGTTGCTCGCGTTTTATGAAATAAAGATCGATAAATTAAATAAGCGAGTTTACGGAAGGGAAATGCCGGTCGTTTCGATTCCGCCTGCGATAATGAAAAGGCCTTGAATCTGAGATCAGGCGAACAAATTAGCGAATTGCACGGGATTACATCTGCCTCAGGGCATGACGCTCACCGTCATCATTGTCTTGAACATCATAAGGCCAATCTGGCTGTGCACATCTCCTCCCCAAGAAAACACTTTTTTAAAGGCACTCGGCGGAAGATGCAGCCATCCCAACTGATTGGCAAAAGGCGGAGCGGATTGAGTTACCATCCAGTTCGTCACGTTCGGCAACAACTGGGCGCGCTTGTGTGCTTTTATAATAAAGGCGCTGTCAAAGTCAATCTGTTCACGAATGAGGCCGGTCGATCCGATACTCTGAGCAAAACTGTAGAGCAGAGCGATTCCAGAGCTGTAGCTCGATACCCCGATTTGCTGGATCGATCCCACCGGGTCTTGTCGACCGAGTGAGATTCCGATAGCCGTTAGGATGTCGTTAAGTGTATCTAAGCCGCGGTCGGCAAAAAGCGGGCATGTCGGAGAGATGTCTGATACCAATGGCGTGAAGGGTACGATCAGAACCATTTGCTTCACGGAAGCCATATGCAAGCCCAAACCGACGAGATATTTTTGTTTTACATCCGGCCATCCGCTGCTAAAATTGGTGTAGCCTTCGGGGCCTTTGGTGTTGGGGTGGAAGAATATGTGTGCGCGTGAGAAATCCGATGTGCCCTCCGGCACGCTCGCTCCCACCCAGAAGATCTTTCCGTTTTTTTTTATTTTGAAAAGGAACTGAGTCGCCGTTCCTACGGCGCTTCCTTCGACAAGAGTGTTATTCTTAGCGAACCCCGGCCCAAAGAGAAAAGGCATCACACTACCTGGTTCAATTGCTGGAATGCTCAGTGCCACCGCAGAAGTTATCGGTTCGGTCTGTTGAAAGCTCAGAACTTTTAGATCGGTAAAGGCTTGCTCGACAGGCGTTGGCGGAGCGCCGCCGCTCGCTAACAGATCAAGTTTCCGCAAGGTCCGGCCTCCCCGATCCACGACACCGTCCGCTGCGCGAAATTCACCACGTGCAACCCACAAAGCCTGGAACGCTAATATTGCGGCCGCGAGTTCCGGTGAGCACTGTAAGGACGGTTGTGTGGCAGGAGCGGTCGAAACGCCCTTCATGCCGCCGCTTTCAGGGTTGATGCTCCACAGAAGCTCAGTAACCTTACCCTGATCAATCTTATCGTTTTGGACAGGCGTAATACGGTTGCGCAAGCCTACTGGCCCCGACAAGGTCGTCATAATTCCCTCCCAACTCAATGACCGGCAACGTCATGATCAAGATGCTGCCAGCAACCGGTAACGTGACAAAATCGAGGCTATTCTACTACTTATTCCAGCTATTCGAGCAGAAAAGATCAAGGTTCTATGGTAGTTTAGCCTATTCTCTATTTGGCTTAACTACCATATACCCAAGATCAATTACTGAATCTTCTTAGTTTTCCACCCGCTATAGTCACGGGGATCAAAAGTAAAAGGAAGACGATATGGTACCAGACGGGGAAATAATGCCAAGTCGTTACCTCAAAAAAGATCCCGACCCCCAATAACAAAACGCCGAGTGCCAAAGTACTCTTGCGATTTTCGCCCGCGATGACCGCACTCAGATAACCAACGAGAAATGACGCGACGACGCTGCGGGCGATATTCAGCAGGAGAATGTTGGTGTTGGCGTCGAATGAGCCCTTGTTGTTCAGCATCGCCAGCATGAGCCGCGTCTGCTCGCTGGCATACCACGGAAAAGAAGCCGTGAAAACGTAATCGCTGCCAAGCCACATTATCGTCCATGCAATGAACCCGACGATCACGCCGAGAATGATCCGTATCATAATTTCTCCTTCGGTTGCTGTTTTTGGCGAACTGCTAAAAGACAAAGGACAAGGGAAATTTACCTTAAACTTCCCTTGTCCTTAATATAAATTACGAATCTGCCCTAAATGCCCGTAAACAGCAAATAGGCCAGCTATTTAATGTTCAGGTCATACGGCATCATCATGATCGTTTCGCCGTGCTTCATTTGGTCGAGAAGCCGGGCGTAGCGAAAAACACGCCGGGCATCTTCGGGAAGCGAAGCAAGCAGAGTTTCCTGAGTCTGCCGCTCTTTCGTTTCGGACGAATCCTCATCGCCGCTGTTGAAATAGGTTTCAAAGAAAGGCCGCGGTGCGGGAAAAACGACACGCCTTACGTCTTTGTCCGCGGGCAAGCCAGCGAGCTGTTTGGCAATGTCGATGGCTTTTTCGAGACCACCGAATTCATCAACCAGCCCGTTACCCTTCCCTTGGGTCCCGGTCCAGACACGGCCTTCGCCGATAGCGTCCACGGCCTCCGGCGTCATCTTGCGCCCCTTTGCGACCTTCGCGACAAAGTTGTCGAAATAAGTCGCGTGAGCCTGATCGTACATCTTCTTGCGTTCGGCCTCGGTCCAATGTTCGGTTTCTTTAAAAATGCCGGCATTATTCCCGCGCGTTATGTATTCGTTGCTGACTCCGAGCCACGTGTAGAGTCCTTTTACAACAGGCTTGCCGAGAAATAAGCCGATCGACCCCGTGATCGTGGTCGGCTCGGCGACGATCTTGTTCGCGTTGCACGCGATGTAATATCCGCCCGAGGCCGCGACGTCTGACATCGAAACCACGACGGGCTTTTTCGCTTTGGCATTCTCTATCGCGTTCCACATCAGGTCCGACGCCAAAGCTGATCCGCCGGGTGAGTCAATTCTAAGAACGATCGCACGGACCGAAGAATCGTTTGCGGCATCATTGACGGCTTCTACGATCGTGTCTGATCCAACCATGTTTCCGCTGAATGCCCCACCACTCGACCGTCCACTAGTGATCGCTCCTGACGCGAATATAACTGCCACGCGTTCACCTTTATTCAAACCGAGCGAGTCCGCCGAGATATCACGATATTCGCCGGAACGCACAATACTGAGCCGATCGTTCGGCCCATATCCGAGCGCGGTTTTAAAATCGGCCTCGAGCTGTTCGGGATATAGAGCGTCGTCGATCAAGCCGTTAGCCTTAGCCTGTGTGGCGTTGTAGGGAGCGTCGTTGATGAGAGCTTTTACATCGTCAACTGATTTCTTTCGCGACTCTGCAATAGCGTCGTCATAACGCTTTTCGTATTCGTCGAGCAGGGCATTGATGACTTCTTTTTGCCCGTC
>JBDTXM010000213.1:0-6638 GCA_040006215.1 Acidobacteriota bacterium | reverse complement strand
GACAAACGCTTCTTCGATTCGTCCTGGCCGATTACATATTCGTCGAGAAATGCCTTGATCTCCTGCGGCTTCGGCAAATTTGTCCGGACCGCCGAGCTTTCGGTATGCTCGTCGTCATTGATGATCTCATTGCATATATCGATGCACTCGTTGCAAACATAAACGCCGGGTCCGGCGATCAGTTTACGAACATCGTTCTGAGACTTGCCGCAAAACGAGCAGCAAAGCAATTCTTCGGGTCTGCGAAATTGAGCCATATATCAGTTATCGGTAGCAGTTGGCGAGCGCAGTCGAGCAGGAAACCTACCTACCTACTGCTTCTGCCAAGGACTACTTCTCCCGGTGTTCTATCACCTCATCTATCAGGCCGTACTCTTTTGCCTGGACAGGCGAAAGAATGCGGTCGCGTTCTACATCGAGTTCGACCTGCTCGAACGATTGGCCGCTGTGGTTCGCGATGATCCGCGAAGTCATTTCACGCATTCGCAGGATCTCCTCCGCCATGATCCGAACGTCGGTTGCCTGGCCCGAAGCTCCACCTGACGGCTGATGAATAAGAACTCGTGCGTGCGGAAGAGCGAAACGCTTCCCGGGGCTTCCGGCACATAAGAGCAACGCCGCCATCGAAGCACACTGTCCGACGCAGATCGTCGTTACGTCATTTTTGATGAACTGCATCGTGTCGTAGATGGCCATGCCGGCTGTGATCGAACCTCCGGGACTATTGATATAGAGATTGATATCGCGTTCCGGATCTTCCGCTTCGAGAAATAGAAGCTGGGCGACGAGCAGATTCGCGATCTGGTCATCGATCGGCGTACCGATAAAAATAATACTGTCCTTCAACAAGCGTGAGTAGATGTCGAACGCACGCTCGCCGCGTGAAGTTTGTTCGACAACCATTGGAACTAGAGCCATAGTGTTTCTCTCTATAAAATCAAGATCTCGTTATGAATTACTTCAGGAATTTGGTGAATTAAGTGACGCTAACTTGTTGAAAAAAAGGCTATTGCCAATTTGGCTACTGATTGTACAGCTTTTTTTCCAAAATGCAAGCAATAATATTTCCCACCTTCACATCCCGCCTTCCCAGACAAAAGATCCGTGCGTTCAAAACTCTTCGCGGCGTCTTGGGCCGTTTCGGAAAATTCTGATGAATGCACGGATCAAACTCAAAGAACAAATTATCCCTTTGTTTTTGCGGTCTTTTTCTTAGTTTCCTTTTTCTCGGATTTCTCTTCCGCGACAGGGTCTTTGGCTTCAGCCTTTGCCTTTTTCTTAGGTGCGGCCTTTTTCTTTTCGCCGTCTTCCGGAGTGTCAGCCTTCGGTTCGCCGATATGCTCATCGACCCACGGACCTTCAGTGATCTTTGCCTTATCGATCAACGCCTCGATCGACTTACGTGTTTTGATGTTGTTGCGAAAGTTATCGAGGCCGTTCTGCTTTTCGACCGATTCGCGAACCTGTTCCGATGTCGAGCGATAATACTCGGCCATCTTCGCGATCTCCTCGTCAACCTCACTGTCTGCAACCTCGACCTTTTCGGCGGCCGCGATCTTATCAAGGAGCATTGCCCCGCGGACGTCACGCTCGGCCTGCGTACGCATCTGTTCGTAAGCCATCTGAACAAAGTTGGTTTCGACCTTGTTGAGATCAACGCCTCGGCCCTGGAGGTCCTGGGCGAAATTATTAAGTAGGTTGCGAGCTTGATTCTCGATAAGCACATTCGGAACTTCGAATGCGTTTTCTTCGATCAATTTAGCTACAGCATTATTACGCAGACGGGCATCGGCGTCGGACTTCGCGTAGGCGTCCAGATCGGTCCGGAGTTTCTTTCGCAGATCGCCCAGCGATTCATAACCTTCGTCGAGGCTTTTCGCCCACTCGTCATTGAGTGAAGGCACTTCCATTCTGCCGACAGACTTGATCTTCGCTTTATAATGGACCGTCTTTCCCGCAAGAGCCTCAGCGGAAAAGTCGGCCGCGTACTCGACCGTGAATTCCTTAACTTCGTCTTCGACGACTCCCATGAGATTTTCGGTGAATGCTTTTTCAATGATCTCGTCGCCCAGTTTTACTTCGAGATCATCGGCCTTGATCGTTTCGCCGTTCGGGTCGTCCTCAAAGGTTCCTTCGAGATCAGCCAGAACCGTATCGCCGATCTCAGATTTTCGACCTTCGATGGGTATCAAGGCAGCCTCCTTTTGAAGACGTTCGGCTATCAGGTCCTCGATCTGCCCATCCTCGACTGGTTTGACTCGGCGGGTTATCTCGATGCCTTTGTATTTCGGTTCCGGGATCTCCGGCATCACCTCGACGTGAACGCTGAGCGAAAGCGGCTCAGAGCCGTTGACCTTTATTTTGTCCGGATCGTCAAAGTGAATGTGCGGTTCGGTCAAGGGCTGAAGCTTGTGTTCGAGTATCGCGTCCGAGATCGTTGCGGGCAAAACTTGCTGCAGAACCTCGTTCTTGATCTCCTCTTTAAACCGCAGGCGAACCACGTCGAGCGGTGCATAACCCTTGCGAAACCCCGGGATGCTCGCACCCTTCGCGTACTTCTGGCTGACGCGGCCGTAGGCGTCCTTTAACGCCGCCGCGTCTACCTCAATTTTTATCTCCTTTTCCGTCGGAGAAACTTCTTTGATCTCGGTTTTCATTTGCTTTGAAAAGGATAGCTAAGTGACGGGAAAAAGTCGAATGAGTGACTAGCCCTCATTGGGCAATCCAAGAGTTAAAAAAAGAAGCGGCGGCCGCTGCCTTATCCGACAACTGACCACCGACTCCTGACAACTGATTTTTGGTGCCGAGGGCGAGACTCGAACTCGCACGTCTTTCGACGCTAGATCCTAAGTCTAGTGCGTCTGCCAATTTCGCCACCTCGGCATGAATTAAAAATCTACCGAATCCGGCGAATAATGTCGAGCCGACTACTTCTTGAGATACTTGCGGTCGTATTCTTCCCAGGACATGTTGGTATCCGGAACGTCGAGGTATCCCGTAGAGGCCCCGTCGCCCACATATTTGGTCTCAGCCTTCCTGAAAAGCTTATATACGCCATACCCGGCCGCTCCGAACAATGCGACCCAGAAACCATACCAAAGCAGCGTGGTAACAAAGCCAAACAGCCAGAAAAACAGCATCACGCCAAAAATAAGCCCGAGAATAGCGAGAATGATCTTTATTATGCTCATCGCGAAACCTCCATCTTTTAAGCTATTACGAATTTCAAACTCGGATGTTCGTGCAATTTTTTTCCTTGTCGTATAATTCCCGTGAATCGATCCGAAATGCCAATAAACGCAATAAATATTGACTTGGTCGCAGACGAACTACGGGCTGAGCGGAACAGTTACACGGATCTTGAAGTAACAGGTGTAACACATGATTCGCGACAGGTTCGCGAAGGTACGCTGTTTGTAGCCATCAAGGGGCATACTCTCGACGGCCACCGTTTTGTCGACGACGTAATGCGTCGCGGAGCTGCCGGCATTATCTCGGAATACGACCCGCCCGCGGATTTTGCGGGTGCTTGGCTCAAGGTAAAAGATGCCCGCGGGGCGTTGGCAAAAGCCGCGGCGGTGATCAACGGAAATCCCTCGTACGACCTCGATCTGATCGGTGTGACGGGTACGAACGGAAAGACGACGACGACATATCTCTGTTTCGCCCTAGCGGAAGCCGCCGGAGTGAAGCCCGCGATGCTGACCACGGTCGAATATCGGATCGGAAATAAAAGCGAAGAGGCGATCCGAACCACACCCGAAGCTTCCGACACAAACAAATTTCTCCGCGAAGCGGTTGATGCTGGCTGCACGATGGCGGCGATGGAAGCTTCGTCACAGGCGATCGATCTGCACCGCTGTGACTGGCTTCGGTTCAAGGTAGCGATATTTACCAATCTAACGCGAGACCACCTCGACTACCATCACACGATGGAAAATTACTTTGAAGCCAAGAAAAAGCTTTTTGACGGAACGCTCGGAGAAAGGCCCGGTTCGAGTGTGATCAATATTGACGACGAATGGGGAGCTAAGCTCGCTGATGGATTGAGGGCAAACGGTCAGCGTGTTGTCACTTTCTCGCAGCAGTCACCCGCCCAAAATGCCGACCTGACGGCATCCGATCTTCAGGTCTCATTGATCAAAGGAACGTCATTCACATTAAAGACGCTGAAAGGCGAAGCTAAGATCACTTCGCCCCTGGTCGGAAAACCGCACGTTTATAACATGCTCTCGGCGACCGCTGCTGCTCTGGAATTAGGCTACGATCTGGATTCGATCAAGAAAGGATTGGAAAAATGCGTCGGAGCTCCGGGACGATTCGAACGCGTCGCACACGAGGGTGATTTTGCGGTGGTCGTCGATTATGCACACACTGACGATGCGTTGTTAAATACTCTCAGGACCGCCCGTGAACTGACGGACGGGAAGATAATAACCGTGTTCGGCTGCGGTGGCGATCGAGACAAGACAAAACGTCAGCCGATGGGCACGATCGCCGGCGAGCATAGCGATCTCGTGGTGATCACGTCCGACAATCCGAGAACTGAGGACCCGTTAAAGATAATTGATGAGATCGAGATCGGGGTGAAAAAGACAGGCACCGAATACCTGACCATTTCCGACCGCCGGACGGCTATTGCGACTGCGATCTCAAAAGCCGGTCAAAATGACGTGGTGATCATTGCGGGCAAAGGCCACGAGACGTATCAGCTAATAGGAAATGAGAAGTTCCACTTTGACGACCGCGAGGTTGCGGCAGAGGCGTTAGCTAAACTGGCGGAGAATTTGTAGAGGCTAGTTCCCTCGCGTTTCGAGATTCTGGACCATTCGCCTGAGCAGCGAATCCTGCACATCGGTCAATCCGACAAACCTCACGGCAAATCCCACTTCGAAAACGTGGTTTACGATCTTTCCCCAGAAAAGGGCCCGGTTGCCATTGTTCAGCGGAAAGAAGACTTTGACGATCTGTCCGTCGTCCACTTCCCCAGCACTAAGTAAAAAACAACCCGCGAGGCTCACATCGCTGATCCTCGCGGTACGTTTAGCTCCGGGGCTTTCCCAATCGACATCTATCCGAACGGTATGCCTAGCATACCGCCGACGGTCTTTGCCTATTCTGCGGTCTATCACTGTCATTCAACTAAACGGAAGCTTCGGGTGACTTAGCTTTGCTTCTAGTTAAGTAGTAATAGACCGGTAATCCCAGAATAATGAGGAAAATTCCAATAAAAGATTGGGTCGGTGTCGACATCAAAGTCGTGATCAAAAGCCATCCGGCGACCAGTAAAAACAGGATCGGGATGACCGGATAGCCCCAGGCTTTGTACGGTCTTGCGAGATCCGGGTGCTTGATGCGGAACACGAAGATCGACGATGTGACCAGTGCGTAAAATATCCACGAACCAAAGATCACGTAATCGGTCAGCGTATCGAACGAACCCGATAGAGCCAGAATACAAGCCCAGATTCCCTGCACGATCAATGATTTGACCGGAACGCCCGTAACCGACAATTTCCCCAGGGTCCGGAACATCAGTCCGTCTTGTGCCATAGCGTAAGGCACGCGGGCACCGGCGAGGATCGATGTGTGGAGCGTTCCGAGCGACGACAGCATCAAGCCGAACGTAAACAACGCAACACAGATCCCTGTTGCGAATGTCTGAATGCCTCCGCCAAAGAATAGACTGACTACCGTCTTACCGACCGAAGAATTCTTGGACACCGAGGCGATCGTAGTCGGATCGAGAACGTAGAAGTAACCAATGTGAGCTATCACGTAAAGTACGATCACAAGTATCGTGCTGCCGATGATCGCTAGCGGAATGTTGCGATTCGGATCCTTTACTTCGCCGGCGACAAAGGTGAGATTGTTCCACCCGTCATATCCCCACAAAGCCCCGAGCATTGCGGCCGCAAATCCTGCCGTGAACGAGTATCCCGGAGCTCCTACCCGTACTGAATCCGCGACCCCCTCGCACGCTCCGCCCGTATTCGCCAAACCGAAATGCGAGAAATCACCGGTGACCCAAATGAACGCCCCGACGGTAACGAATAGTATCAACGCGATCTTGACGCCCGTCAGAACGGTCGCGATCTGTCCACTTACGCTTACCGACGCACAATTGAGCGTCGTGAAGATGATGATCACCATCACGGCCGTCACCTGGAGTAAGGTGATCTCAAACGGAACATCCTGATCCGATAAATCAAAAACTCGAAAGATCACCCCAAAAAAATGAAGGGGCATATGGATGACGCCCTTGTAGAAAACGACCGAGGACAACGCCCCGTTACCGAGAAAATCGTTCAACCCGATCGCAAACGCCATGCTTGCCGCCGCCTGCGAGCCGGGCTTGGCGATCAGCATCTGCATCCAGCCGAACAGAAAGCTCGATACCTTACCGTAGGCGTCACGCAGAAATACATACTCGCCGCCCGCCTGCGGCTTCATCGCCGTCAATTCCGCATAGGTCAAGGCTCCTGCGAGCGACAGAATACCGGCCGCTACCCAAGCCAGGATCACCCACCACGGCGTCCCGACGTTGCAGGTCATCACGCGTGCTTTCAGGAAAACACCGGTCCCGATCACGTTGCCGATGATCACCGAAACTGCTGCGATCAAACCGAGTCCACGGA
>JBDTXM010000212.1:0-6688 GCA_040006215.1 Acidobacteriota bacterium | reverse complement strand
CTGATCGCCGACCTGATGTCCGCGTTCCGCATTGGTTTGATCACCACTTCCTGTGAGTCCTGGCTATCAGACATTGGCGGCAAGACTAAGAAATATAGGTTCGAGCGAACGCTGCATCGCCGGTATCATCGCGGCGGCCGCTATCCGGGAAGAAAGGTCAGTTCCGGCATCCATGATCAGAACACCGGGCAACTCAGAAGCAACTTGTTCCATTATCGACTGATGAACAACCATCCTCTCAATTCCGTGATCCGCAATCATTTCCTTAGGAACCGTGCGAGACGCGAACGGGCCAAATAACGTTTCGATGCCGCCTTTGCCAAGTTCAAGACCCTGGAAACAGAAGGCTCCGCGGCCCATCGGCAATGCTGCGGCAACGCGGCCGGTGTTGGCTTCTACGGCTATCGCTTCGAGAGCTGAAACGCCGATGCACGGAATATTCAATGCGGTTTTCAATCCTAACGCCGTTGCAATGCCGATCCGAATTCCGGTAAAACTTCCGGGTCCAATGGATACCGCAATTCCTGCGATCGACCGCCGCTCGATCGAGTTCCGCTCAAGCATTTCCGCGATGTTCGGGAGCAGGTCCTCGGCACGTGAAACGCCTCCTGCCCCTACCCAACTGTCGATCGCCATGCCGCCAGAATATAGGCCGACGCTCCCGCCGGAGACGGCGGATTCGATGGCGAGGATAATGTCGTGCTCGGCAAACTTGATCATTTACGATTCTCGTCAAACTGCTTCCGACGTGCCCGCGATCGAAGCGGATTTGCAAGAAGCCGCGCAAAACATCCGATCTGATAAAAGATCCGCGTCCGGGCATCGATCCGGCCTTCCATTTCGATAGTAGCCCGTAAAGGATTAGGCGGTATACGCTTTACGATCTGCTGTGCCAGCGACGACGGCGACCGGAGATGCATGATGACCGGCTCCAGCCGAACCGTCGAATTCCATTCACGCTCAAGGCATTTCCGGATCCAGACCGGCACCGTAGCGGCTTCTTCGTGAAACGGCAGGTCGTCGACCTTTAGCCCGAGATATTCGTGCGTGATCGCGATGGCCGTAATTATCCACCGGCGGCGATACTCTGAAATGGTTTCAAGGCACCGCGTCCAACCGAAATCCGGAGGCCGATTAGCAACGGCATAATAAATATCCCAAAGCCTTATTTTATTGGCTCCCCCGTCATTGAGCCAATGTATGCACAGAACCCGGAGATGATCCTCGGGCCGTAGAACGCGGATATCGCTGTCGTCGATCTTTACGATGTCCGAGTTGGCAAACAGATCGTTCCAAGGCAGGCTGTCGAGGTGCCGCAGTTCACGATGCAGGTCGATCGCCAAACCCTCCGATGCGTTGGAATCGCAGATCTGCCGTGCCTGGTCGTAGTCGGACGCGGCCACGGCAATATCGGTATCGATATAATCGCGCGGAATATCCTCACGGTAATTCCGAGCCGCAGCCCAGCCTTTGATCAGGACAGGCTCGATCCCGTTCGATCTGAACAGATCAAACACGCGCTTGATCGTATCTTCCTTGACTTTTCTTTGAAGCGAGAACCACCGAAGGTCGTCGGTACTGATCGCTGCTTCCGACGTATTTATCACACGAAAAAGAGTAGCAATGAAATTCATTCATTACTACTCTGCGTTCGAGGTCGGTTAAAAGCTATTAGCTACTATGGAGCGCAGACGCCAGGCGAACTACAGTTTACCGTTGAAGGACAGCCGGTTTGCACTGTACAGTCCCCAGGGTTAATACACGCACACGAAGCCAATGCCAACGCATTCTTCGGAGCGACGAGCGAAGCAATGATCGGGATCGAGATCACCGATACCATGCCGATCTTCTTGATGACATCGCGTCTGGAGCGGCCGGCAAAATCTGCCTTTATGCTGGCTTCGAGTAGTGAGTTTTCGCTAAGCTGATCGATCGCAACCCAAACAAAATCTTCCGAAACTTTCTCGCCTGCTTCCGATGCGAAGAGGTTTACAATGTCGGGAACGGTTTTTGTGCCATCGCATGATTTCCATACAAAGGCGGCGGACTTATTAAGGCAGTGAGCCTTGTTACTGTCTAGGTCATAGACGAGTACTTCGTCCGGCATATCCTGGACTACCAAGCCGGTTTTCCGGGCAGATGGGAATTGTGAGTTATTCATTTTCTCCTCCACGCAAGTCTCTTATTAAAAGATAGTGTGTTTAACATTCTAGCTTAAAACGCTTTATTGTCAACAAATTCCAGAAAGAATTCTGAAAATTCAATGGCGTCCGAACGACAGCTTCTGAGGATTATTGCATTCGCTGTAACTTTTTTCAAGATTTCTAATGATAATTTTGTGTTATATCTTATTGGCGCGGTGTGGGAAACCATCTCCAGCACTGCCTGGCCGGGGGTCAGACTGTCGGGCTCCCATGCGGCATTTTCCCGAAATTCGGTAAAAAGCACGTGGCCGACTGGGATCGGTGTCGTTGCCGAGCGGCCTCCGATCTCTTCGGCCATTAAGTAGGTGGTTTCAATAGACTGGCCTTCCTCGGGACGGTTTCTTACCGCAAGCCGCCTTGGGAAAGGATGGACCAACCCCTCGGCATCAAACACGGCGTATTCGTCTGAAAAATACTCGGCCCCGCGGCGGACCAGCTCGTAAACCAGCGTGGTTTTCCCGCTAAAACTGTTGCCCGGAATTACTATCGCTTTTCCTTTCCAACCGACGACGCCAGCATGGACAAAGACACGGTCAACCGCATGTTCTGCAATAGTTACCCGCACCATACTGTCGAAAAACCTTAGGAAAACGTCCTTCACCGCTCCGTTCGTAAAAACTTTGCCATCTTTATACATGACAAATTCACCGCCATCGCGGTCGATACCAAACAAAAGCGGGTCTTTCAGCGGCCCGGTAATCCGAAGATTGACGCCAAACGTCTGTTGCAAGATTAATTTGACCTCGTCCAGCAAGGCCGAATCATTGGAATCTATCCGCAGCCGAACGCCGTAGGCCTCGAAATAAAATGTATTTTTATTTTCTTGAGTTTGATCCGGCATTCTTCATGTAATACGTGACATCCCGTTCGGCAGCTACGGCGAGCGATGTCTTTGGCTTAAAGCCGATCTCTCTTTCGATCTTCGCTGTCGAATAAACCTCGTCCGACAACCATTTCGCGATCGTGTCGGATAGCCCACCGATCGATCCCGCAAACGGGATATGCGCAAGCACACGCAAACTCAAAGACACGGGCACGGCCGGAATTCTAGCCGCCGGAACTTTCTTTCCGAGGGTTCGGGCGATCTCGGCAACCAGTTCGTTCATTGTGATCGGCGAGGCGGCGACATTAAAGATTCCCGGTTTCGTATTACCGGCCTTCAAAACCGCCCTGACCGCGCGGGCGACATCGCCAACGTAGATCATGCTTTTGCGATTTTCGCCTTTGCCAACCCAGATAAATTGGCCGCGATCTATAACTCTTATCAATTTGGCAAAATTCCCTTTGCCGCCCTCGCCGATGGTCGGAACCAGTCGAAGTACCGATAACGCAACAGAATTCTTTTCGCAGACTTCCCGTGCAGCCTTTTCGCCATCGAGTTTGCTTTGGCCATAAGCATCCGTAGGAACGCATGGTGCTTGTTCGCCAAGAGGTTCGATCGCTTTTTCGGCGGCTTTTCCATAAACCAGCACCGAGCTCAATAAAACAAGCCGTTTTGCCTCCAGTTGAACCGCCAATTCGGCAACATTTCGAACTCCGTCAACGTTCGTCCGGTTAAAATCCTGTGGAATGCCGCCCTTAAGGCGATGGGCGAGGCCGGCGGCATGAACAACGGCGTCGACCTTGCCGACCGATGAAAGCTCCATCACCGCTTCTCGGTTCGAAATATCGCATGAAAGAATGTCCGACCGCGAGGAATGCGGCCCGCCAACAGGAATGATCTCAAATCCTTTGCCACGCAGTTCCGTAAGAATCGCGTTTCCGATAAATCCCGTTGCCCCTGTCAGCAAAACCTTCATACCGCTAGAAATTAGTTGCCGAGTTCTCCCCGGTATGACCTTACCGCGTCGGCCAGCGAGTATTTGGCCTCGGCCGCGGCACGTGCTCTTTGGCCCATTTCTGCCAATTCATCCTTACGGTCGAAGATCTCAAGGATCGTTTTAACCAGTGTTTTCGGCTGACGCGGCCTGATGTGCCATCCGACCTGCTCTTCATCGATGACCTGTGCCAATTCCGATCCCTCGTCCGTCAGAGCCAATATAGGCTTCCCAGCCGCGAGTATATTGTAGGTTCGGCTCGGCATCGCCGTTCCCAACATCCCCGGGACCAGCGAAATTATCCCGACATCGCAAGCGTTCAGAAAGACGGACTGATCGGCCCTAGGCCGTTGATCAAGTATCGTGACGTTGTCCAGTTCCCTCTTGCCGACCGCATCAACAAGCCACGGTTTTTTTGCTCCCGATCCGATAAATACGAAATGAAAGCGGTCATCCGCTCGAAGTATGGCAGCCGCTTCAATTATCGTTTCAATGTCCGTCGGATGGCCGATATTGCCTGCGTACATGAAGACAAATTTAGCTCCGATGCCAAGTTCAGCGAGGAGCGTATTTTCTTTTCGCGGCTCGGGGCCGATCACTTCCAGGTCTGCCCAATTAGGTATCGTAACGATCGGAATGTCCAGGCCCGCGGTTTTGGCCGTCAATAGCGCATGCATATCGCGGCCTACAACTATTATTTTCGACGCGTGCTTATAAAGCCAGCGGTTAAAGAGGTTTACCGTTCGAACGAAAACTGATCCCGGCCGAGCTTTGCCCACCGCCACGAGTATCTCTGGATAACTGTCATGAAGGAGAAGCGTATAGCTCGAGCCCTTGATGAGCGCCGCAAGAGCCGTGGTAAACGGCAGGCTTGGTGGAGCGGTTACAACCAATATGCTGTCGCCCGCCTTGAATAACTTTAGCGACTTAAAGAACATCGAAAGCCCTAAGGTCAGCATATTGACCACGCGGAAAGGGATGACATTCTTATCGAGTCGGGTACTAGAAGCGCGAAAAATCTCGACATTGTTGCGGCTCTCGTGCTTAGGAGCCGTCAAACCCCGCGACCCGTAGTTGGGCTGGCCTGCTAATACGTTTACTTCTAAGTGCGGTGCGAGGCCTTCGGCGATCGACGTCAGATAGTAACCCGTCGATATCTGCTCGGGATAATAAACCTCTGTTACCACCCAAAGGCGTTGTTTTGCCATCGAGTCGGTCATCGTGTCAGGGCGACAGTTCCCCTTTTTGAGTTACTGCCAAGAGCGCGTTCGAAGACTTTAACATTTGCCTGCTCTGCATCTTCCTGTTTGAGCAGTTCTTGCGAATAAGCCCGGCAGCGGCCAGACATTTGATCGTATTCCTGCTGGTCCATATTTACGCACTGATCTAGTGCTGAGGCCCATAGATCAGTGCGGTCAAGCGGCATTCGCCAGCCCACCTGGTTGGGTTCTATCCCGCTCCAAATATTTCGATCGCTGATCAACAGAGGACATCCCGCCGCCAAAGCTTCGATAAACACGTAGCCGAAATTCTCATCGAGGGTCGGCAGCACAAAGAAGTGATTCCGGGCGGTAAGTTCCAGGGCTTCCCGATTTGGAAACGATCCGAGGGCGCGAACCTGAATATTATCGCTAAACTTTTCGATCTGACTAAGGCATTCGCTCCAATAACCCTGATCTTCGAGCTGGCCGATAATATCGACCTCGATATTTCCCTTGCCCGACTCGCCCAGCAATTTGAGAAAAAAGCCCAAATTCTTTTTTCTCATAACCCGTGATAGAAAAACGAAATGAGCTGCCCCGGTTGCCTTTGGCGTTTTCCATGCGGGATCGTAGTCCGGGAGTATCGCTTTTGGCGTCAGGTCCGGAGCGATCATTATCTCGGGATCTTTCTTGATGACCGCCTTCACCTCGTCCCGCTCGTTAGCGGAGGTGGCCTTCCAGATCACGCCGCGATATAGGTCGATAGAGTTGGCGTAGGTCAAGAAAAGTTTCTTCTTGTATGCTTTCAGTGAAAGAGCTGCCTCGGACAATTCGCCGCAAGGAGCGAGGATGAGCGGCAATTCATCTAGTGCACCTTTACGCCGTGCCCTGAGAACCTTGATAGTGGGCGTGCTAAGCGAGCTGTTCAGAAATATTGCGTCGGGCTGAACCTCTGCGATAAGCGCGAGAAATTTTCGTTCGTTGAGATTTTCGTTGGAAAAATAAAAGACATTGGCATTTCCGAGATCATTCCAGGCATCGGATCGGATGCCGTCATAGACTTGTCTATTGGTTTTAAAATCGTTATTTCGCGTTACGACAAAGAACTCGTATCGGTCCGCAAATCGTTCGATGAGATTAACGATCGTCCACACACCGCCCCCGCTCGTATGGCTCGGCAGGTATGAGTCACTGAAGACGATTATCCTCGATTTTATCGACATTTTCCGATCAGCGGTGGATTCGCAAACTCAAACGGCCGAGCACTATTTTACTGACCGTCTGCGAAACATTCGGTACGAGGTATTCGCGTGGCGGGATCCATTCGGATGGCTGCGAAAGAGCGAGTTCGAGAGCTTCCAGAATAGAACTGGTATCCGCTCCGCTGATAATGTTGCTGCCGGCCTCAACAGTTTCCGGGCGTTCGGTGACATCGCGTACCGTTACGTTTGGAATGCCGAAAATG
>JBDTXM010000211.1:0-6696 GCA_040006215.1 Acidobacteriota bacterium | reverse complement strand
TCTTCGCGTTCTTGATTTTGTTGCTTGCCGCGGACTTTTCGGTCGCGCAGGACAGCCAGCCATTTTCGACCGACACTTCTTCGCTGCCAGCCCCTACCGGGTTTGTTAACGATTACGCCGGCGTGATCGACGCCGCAACGAAACAGCAGCTCGAACAAAAGTTAAAGGCTTTTAAGGAAAGGACTAATCCCCAGGTGGAGCTTGCAGTTGCCGTCGTAAAAACCACGGGCGATCGCGATATATTCGAGTATTCGCTCGCCGTTTCTCGCGGTTGGAAAATCGGTTCAAAAAATGACGATAACCCGAGTGCCCTGCTTTTTGTCGCCATCCAGGACAGAAAATATTTCACCCAGGTGAGCCGCGACCTAGAGGATGAACTCCCCGATGGCGCGGTAGGAAGCCTTCAGCGTCAATACCTGGTGCCCGAGTTCAAGAAGGGCAACTACGCGAAAGGGATCTCCGATACCATCGACGCCTACATTGCGACGATCGACGCAAAAACAACCGGAAACCCGACCCCGACGCCCAAAAGCGGCTCAGGAAACATCAACACGGACGGCGGCGGTTCCATCTTCAGCATCATCTGCTGCCTTATCGTCATCGTCGTCATCCTCCTCATCGTCTTTAGCCGTGGTAGCCGCGGCGGCCCAACAAGTGGTGACCGCAGCCGCTGGGGCGGAGGCGGTTTTGGGGGAAGTGCTCTGCCCTGGATAGTTGGCGGAATACTCGGGTCCGGGGGTGGTTCCAATGGTGGAAGCGATTGGGGAGGCTCGTCCGGTGGAGGCGGTTCTGACTGGGGAGGTTTTGGAGGTGGAGGCGATTTTGGCGGCGGAGGATCAGGTGGAAGCTGGTGAGGCGAACGTAGATCGTCGAAGCGACGAGCTCGATTCGACGATCAACTAACACGAACGAAGCATATGAATCAATTCGACGCATTTATTGACGATCTTAAAACTACGCATGGAAAGAATCTTGCGTCGGTGACCCTCTATGGTTCCGCGGCGGCGGGAGATTATATCCCGGAGCAGTCGGACTACAATCTGCTGATCGCGCTTCATGAGATCACGCCAAAGGATCTGCGAAATTCTCATGCGTGTGTGCGGGAATGGGTACGGCTTGGGCATCAGGTACCGGTCTATTTTACCGTGTCTGAACTTCAGAACGCGGCGGACGTTTTTCCGATCGAATTTCATCAGATGGAGGTCGCTCGACGCGTTTTGTACGGTTCTGACGTGCTCGCGAAGCTGAATATCACCAACGAATTCATGCGTCATCAAGCGGAGTATGAGCTTCGCAGCAAACTGATCCAACTAAGGCGGCAATACATTCCCGCTTCGAAGTCCGTCGATGGATTGAAGAGCCTGATGGGGGACAGCCTGGCGAGTTTCGCAGCTCTGTTCCGTGCTCTGCTGGTGCTCAAAGGAATCGCCGCACCGGCTACGAAGCACGAGGTTGTGGCGTTGACCGTGCAGCATTTCGAGCTCGACGGACGGCCGTTCGAGAAGATCTTTAACATTCGAAAAAATAACTTCGAACAAAAACTTGACGAAGCCGGAGCGAATTCTCTTTTCGGCGAATACATGGAGCAGATAAAAAAAGTGATCGACGCCGTCGATCAATTAAAGGAATCGTAAACAAGCGATTGTTAATAGTTGGTCGTATCTTTCGATTAACTTTAACGATCAACAGATGTAACAATTTCTTATTTATGAGGAGAGAAACTATGAAACGAGTAATTTTATTGACGATCGCGTTGACGGCCGCATTCGCAATGAGCGGGTGCAGCTACAATGACCTGACGGCTAAACAGCAGGTCGTCAAGCAGAAATGGGCCGATGTCGAAAGTGCTATGCAGCGGCGGGCCGACTTGATCCCCAATCTCGTCGAAACGGCAAAGATGACTGGTGTTCAGGAACAGGAAGTTTTCGGACAGATCGCCGCTGCTCGCGATGGGCTATTGAATGCTCAAAAGGCCCCGCCAGCCGGAGCTAACGGTGATATGTCGCCGGAGCAAAAACAAGCGGTGATAGACGCGAATAACAGTTTTGGCGGAACGATCGGACGCTTGCTTAGTTTGCAGGAGAATTATCCTCAGCTTAGATCTGCGGACGCGTTCATGAAGGTGCAGGACGAGCTTGCAGGCACGGAGAACCGAATTAATACTTCCCGGCAGGACTATAACAAGGTTGTCGGAGATTACAACACGACCAGGAATTCGTTCCCGGCGGTATTAACTGCAGGTCTGCTTGGCTTTAAGGAAGAGCCTTTCTTCCAAGGTGATGAAAAATCACACACGGTACCGAATGTCGGCGACGCCAACAGCCTGCGCAAGCAAACGGCGCCTCCGCCTCCTGGTGCTCCGGCTCCAGCAAATAAGTAGGTTAAAATCCGCGGGAACTGCACATTGAGCAGTGATCACAAGGCCTGCCGTTCGGTTCGAACGTGCAGGCTTTTTCTGTTGATTTGATATCGAAGACGGCATCCGCGATGGCCTCGGCGACCGCGAAACGGTCCTGAGATGCGTGGTGTGGCAAAGGATTGCGAATGGCGGATGAAGGATGAAGTTCTCTCTGCAATTCTAATTTTTCGAGGCGATGATTAAGTTTTTCAATACTGGCAAAGAGCGAGGCCACGTCCGAAGGCTGTGTTTCGGATTCGAGGAGCTTTGCTATCTTTTCAGCCAGTGTCGGACCCACGCTATTTTTCATCTTTCTCTAGCTTTTTCCGGATCTTCTCACAAACATCCTCCGGAAAAACACCCGCGATCACGTTTGGTTGGGCCACGAGACGCTTTCGATCAAAGTATTGGATAACATCGAAATGCGTTTTGTTTACGGCCGCGATCCTGGCAGCCGCTTCTTCCATTATTACGCCCTTCGCATCACGTTTTTCTATCCAGCAGTAGAACTTCGGAAACGCAACGCCCGCCTGGCTCGGCTGATCCCTTAGCAATTCAATACTAACCGTGATCCCCTTATCGCGAGGATGGGTCACATATTTCGTAAGATCTCGCTTCAGGATCGCGTCGAAATCCTTTTTTTGGGAATATTGGCTTCGATCTCCGATTGTCTGAGATCCGCCATCGGATTCTCGGATTGTGCCAATGCCGCAACAGCCCCCATCAAATATATGATAATAATGAGAATGCCGCTCTTGAGTTTCATTTTACTCGATCTACCCTCAACCTTTCACTGTCTTATCTGCGGGTAAAAGGTCAATGTAATCAACTACGCCCACGATCGCCGAATCTATCGCAGCTCCAGCCCTGCCCGTGGCAGCAGTCGACGCCGACCATCCCTCCTGCGCAATGATAACGATGTCGCCCTCGCCGGAACTAACCGAATCAAGGGCGATACACGTGTAATCCATATCGTCGCCTTCCGGAGTGATCTGACGGCAAAGCATGGCACGAGTTCCCTCGTAACGCTGATTCTTCTGCGTTGCGACGACGTTACCTATAACGCGGGCAAGGAGCATATCCTATCGTTTTCCGTTAAAGACATGAGAATCAGAATCAATGATCCCGACGATCGTACAGTCCGTTGGTGTTTCATCCCGCTTAAACGGGAACGACGCTTCCTTGCCGCGGCACCAAAATACGAGTTCACCGACACCAGCGCCGACCGCATCGAGCGCCACCATCGGCTTTCCTTTTTCCTTGAGATCCGCGTCGAGGGTTTGAACAAGCAGTATCTTGCGACCTTCGAGCGATTCATTCTTTATGGTCGATACAACCGTGCCGATGACTCGCGCGATCTGCATAATTCTAAGGAGCTTTCTTCTTCTGCACCGGTGGTGGAGGACCCGGCATATTCTCGATCTCCCGTGTCGCCCCCGAGTCCTTTTGCTCCGCTTCCCGCTTTATTCTCTCGATCTCCTCAGCAGCGATCTTTTGGATCAGAGGAAGCATTTTTGGAATTAGGAATCTTTGAGCAGCCTCCTGAGATTGCCGGAAAAGCTCGGGAGTGGTTTCTACGACCTTCTGCCCTATAGGCGATCGGTAAAATGTCAACAGTTGCGTTAGCTCGACCTCTGTATAAAGTCCGGCGTAGATCGGGACGATCTCCTGATCGATAAACTCATCGTAATCGATCGCTGAAGCTAGGCCGTCTCGAATTTTCGTGGTCAATGCACTGTGGGCGTTCGCTTCCCGATCCACCATCTTTGCACGCCGTTGCGGCGTCAGCCCAGGAACCGCATCAAGAGCGGCGTTGTAGGTCGCCGGATAAACCTTGTCGAGCCCATCAAGAACGGTATCGCGAACCTTGCTCATCTGATCCTTCATTTTCATCTCAGCGATAATCTCCATGATCAACTTTCGCTTTTCTTCCGAGATAGGCGCAGGCGATTGTGCTCTTATCGAGAGACCGAGAGCGACTATCGCCAGGAGAAAGAGTGTGGCGCGTGAGAGTGTGTGCATATGTTTGCCTAAGATCGAAAACAGTTAGGATGTCTTTCGCAGATCGGAAATGGTCGTTCTCAATTTTTCCGCGTCAGGAGCTTTCGGCACCAGCTTGAGATATTTTTCAAGTTCCGCGGCGGCTTCGCCATTTTGCTTTTTCTGCATGTAGACGGCCCCAAGAAATCTATGAGCCAAAGCCATGCTTTCATCGTCCCTGGCGGCGATGGCCTTCTTCAAATGCGGAACAGCAGCATCAGGATTTTTGATATAAACGAGTGAGATACCGAGGTTTAACTGAGCCTCGGGCATGTCCTTTTCTTTTAGAACATCGTCAAAGACGGCGGAGGCGACCTCATAATTTTTCTTGAGGAATTGTGTATAGCCAACCGAATACTTCGCTTCAATGTAATCCGGTTTGATCTGAATGGCTTTTACAAACGACTCGAGAGCCTTGTCGAGGTCATTCGTCTTGATGTACGCCGAGCCTCGCTCGTAGAACGCGGCAGCAAAATTCGGATACTCAGCGACGGCCTCGTCAAAAAGTGAAATGGCTCCCTTCGCGTCGTTCGCGTGCAGTTTGTCCTCGGCCTTTCTAAATTTGTCGAGTGCAGTTTTCGGAACATCCTTAAAAAGCGGATTGTTCGAATAGATATCACCCTTTCTTTGTCCGGGATTTCTGATGTAAAGAACTATCGAATAAACCTGACTCGGCGGCGAATCGCGGTCGATCGCGATGGATTCATTCTCAGTTGGATAACCTTCTACGGTCGCCGAAACTACATAATTACCCGAATGAGCACTTGTTTGAAAAACGCCGTCGCGATCTGTTGTAGCTGAGGTGTTGCCGTCGGTTCCCGAAATAGCGATCTTTATACCCGCAGCGGGCTTTCCATCGGGCAACAAGACACGTCCCTGAATAGAGTAAATACCGCCATTGCTGTCGGCCGGTCGGTTCCGGTCTCCTATTCCCTGTCCGAACGCCGTCAGAACCGCCGCCGCCAGGACGATGAAAAATGTGAAAGCAGACTTTTTCATCTTTGACTCCTATTTAACACAATCGATTTCATCGATAACGCCGATGATCGCCGAATCTACAGGGCAATCCTTATTGCCCTCGGCCAGCCGAGCGGAAGAACCGCCGACGACTAAAACCTTTTCGTGAAAGCCGGCACCAACAGTATCTACCGCGACAACGTAACCGCTCTGGTCGGACCCGTCAAGGTTGATGGGCTTTACGATCAGCAGTTTCTTGCCGAGCAAGCGTTCGTCTTTTTGGGTGGACACGACAGTGCCCAGAATTCTGGCAATTATCATGGTCGGTAGTCAGTTGTCGTTGTTCAGTTGCCAGTTCGAATTCAGAGGTACTCTGACAACCGACAACATATTAACGACAACTATTTCCGGACGATCGGCAGCGTTTCGTCGACGCTGGAGTGTGGACGCGGGATGACGTGGACGCTGACAAGTTCGCCGACCCGGCGGGCCGCAGCAGCCCCGGCATCAGTTGCAGCCTTAACAGCCGCAACATCACCGCGGACGATCGCGGTCACAAACCCGGCACCGATCTTTTCGTACCCGACGAGGTTTACGTTTGCTGCTTTGACCATCGCGTCGGCTGCCTCGATCATTGCTACAAGGCCTTTGCACTCAACCATTCCTAATGCTTCCTGCATTTAGTTTTACTCCTGACTTATCTGTACAAAATTGACTAAAGGTTTCGCTAGTTTAACCCAACTTGGTTGCCTGGCTCAAAAGGTCGATCAATTCTTCGCGGGTAAAGGATATCTTGGCTCCGTTCGAGACCGCGGGTGCCGGGTAGCTTACGTCGAGATCGCAAGCGATGTTGTTGTCGTGAAGATAGCCGCAGGCCTGGCATCTCGCATTTTCCTTAAGGTAACCCGCTTTTTCACGAATTTGGATCAGCTTTTCGATAGCATCCGCCGGAAGGTCATTGGCACCGCCAAGCGCTTTTGCGAGGATCGCGATCTTTGCAGTATGTTCTAGAGTTTCGAGCCGGTCAAAAGCCTGCCAAAGGTCTTCGCCATAGGCGACGGCCCCGTGGTTCGCCATCAACAGAGCGTTATGATGCTTGACGAAGGGTCGCATCGCCTCCGTCAGTTCATCGGTCGAAGGCGTACCGTAATCTGTCAAGGGCACACAGCCAAGCGTCAAGATGACTTCGGAAAGGATTGGTTTATCGATGGCCAGTCCGGCGACCGCAAACGCGGTTCCGTGGGGCGGATGAGCGTGACAGACCGCCTTGATATCCGGGCGCTCCTTGTAGATCAAAAGAT
>JBDTXM010000210.1:0-6710 GCA_040006215.1 Acidobacteriota bacterium | reverse complement strand
TGATGGTGGTCAGCCTTGTCTTCTGGGGCAGGAACTCGACCGGCGGGGACCTCGGGGTTGACCTGGCGCACAGCCAGGAGACGGCCGCAAAGGTCGCCGGCGAAAAGATCACGGTAGCCGAGATCATCAGGCAAAAGGAGCAGTACAGCCAGTTCAGCCGCGGCAATTCGTTTCCTGCGGCTATGCTGATCAATGGGCTGATCTCAAGCCGGATACTTCGGGTCGAGGCGGCAAGGCTGGGTCTGATGGCGAGCGACGCCGAGGTGGCCGCGGCCATCCGCGAACAGGTCAAGAATCCAGACGGCACGCCCTTTGATCAGAAGAAATACGAGGAAAATGTCGGGGCACAATTCGGCAGCGTTGCAGCGTATGAGGACAGCGTCCGCGACGATATCAGCGCCAAAAAGCTCCAGGCGTTTTTAACTTCAGGCGTAACGGTTTCGGAGGAAGAGGTGTTGAAGGATTTTCAGCGAAAGAATTCGAAATTCGATCTATCGTATGTCGCTGTAAACACGACCGACCTCGCCAAAGCGATAACTCCGACCGACGCTGAACTCAAAGATTACTTCGACAAGAACAAGGCCGCGTATTACATAAGCGTTCCGCAGAAAAAGATCAAATATCTCTTTATCAACACCGCCAAGATCGGCGAAAAGCTCCCGATATCGGACGCCGATCTGCAGGCCGAATTTGAAAAGATACCGGCGGACAAAAAGTCGGCCGGAGCGCTCGGTCAGGAGATCGTACTGCGTGTTCCCAAACCGGACCAGGACGGTAAAGTTCAGGAAAAGGCCTCAACGATCGTTCAGGACCTGAAAAAGAATGGCGAGATTGTCTCGGAAGAAGCGTTTGCAACCGCAGCCAAGGGTCAGTCGGAAAACCCCGCGTCAGCATTGAACGGCGGAAAGCTGAGCGGCCCGGTTCGTGAGAATTCGGCCAAACCGGACGATCCGTATCAACGTCTTCTGAAAATGAAGCCGGGCGAGGTGACCGAGCCTATTGGCTATCAGAACCGCTACTTCATTTTACGGCGCGGCGAGGATGTGCCGAAAACGTTCGAGATGGCAAAGAAGGAATTGGAAGTCAGTCTCCGTAATCGCCGTGCCTACGGTGTAGCCGCTGAGCTTGCACAGAAAGCGGCGGATGAGCTCAAGCAGAACAAGGACCTTCAGAAAACCGCGAACGATTTTGCGTCGCTTGCGAACGAGAGCGTGGCGGACATGATCCGCGAGACGGCCTACGTCAAACCGGGCGATGACGTGCCGAATATCGGTGTTTCGCCGGACTTTGAAGCTTCGATCGCTCTGCTTGAAAACCAAACCGACGTCGGCGAGAAGACGCCGATCCAGAATGGCTTTGCGATACCGCAGCTTGCCGATAAGAAGGAGCCGCGTGATGCCGAGTTTGACGAGGTCAAGGCCCAGATCGTCGAGATCGTAAAGCTCGATAAGGCAAAGGCCGAGATCGAACAGATCGCAAACCAGATCGCCAGCGGTTCGGCAAACGCCGGTGCGTTAGCAGCGGCCGCGCAGACTAAGGGATTGAAGGCAGAGGACCAGAAGAGTTTTGTGCTGGGCTCCCCGCTTGGGCAGGGCCCATCGGCCACTACGAGCGATGCTCTCGAGAATGCGGTCTACGCCCTTAAGGATGGCGAGGTTACCAAAACCCCCATCCACGCCGGCGACACCTACTACATAATCGGCCTCAATAAACGCGAGGACGCCAAGCTGGATGATTTCGCCAAACAGCGTGACGACCTGATGGAACAGATGCTCTCGCAAAGGCGTAATGCAGTCTTCTCCGATTACCTCTCCTCGACCAAACAAAAGATGGACACGGCCGGCCAGATCGTTATCTACAAGGACGTGCTCGACAAGATCGACGGACCAAAGGGCGGATTGCCCGGCGGCGCTCCGAGCGGCGACGATAACTAGATCAAACGGTAATGACAAAAACTAAGGGCGAAAGCGAGGATTCCTCACTTTCGCCCTTAGTTTTTGGTTAAAGCCAAGCTACTTAGTCATCGCTTCTGCACCGTGGATGTACATAAAATAGTACGCTGTGATGCCAGCCCAAATAACTATGTTGATTCCCGAGACTGCAAGGCCGATGTTGCGGGTTGAAGCTTTTCGCTCGCCCGAACCTCTTTTGTAAAGCAACATGTATACGAGAGCTCCCGTCAGGACCCAGGCAAATAGCCGGATCGCGAGATTAATTGCCATATTGTCAGCAAGGTGCTTGTTCGGCTCCAATCCCAATCCGAGCATCGACGATGGCGCCAAGACCTGATAGATCGTCAACGCAAGCACCAACACGATACCAACCATAGCCGCGATCGGCGGTTTGTAATCCGCCGGCACCTCGTCGGCAGCTGTTCCTTCGGCCGCAAGTCGGCTGTGAACATAGCTGTAGCCAAAGTAGATCACGAGGCCGATAGCCATCCAGTCGATCAGCCGGATCCAGGTGTCAAGCGGCAAGCTGTTCATCAGGAAAGCTGCTGAAACGACAGTGGCGATCGGTATATACGGGTTGAGCGGCACCTTGAAAGGGCGTGTCAGTAAAGGGTTTGTCGAACGTAGGATGATTATGCCCGTACCTACGATGACAAACGCGAATAGCGTGCCGATAGAGACCAATTCGCCGAGAAGGCTGATCGGGACGATACCGGCAAGGATCGCTACAACGACTCCGGTGATCGCCGTCGTAATGTGCGGGGTTTGGAATTTTGGATGGATCTTGGCCGCCCATGAAGGCAGCAAGCCATCTTTAGACATCGAGTAAAACACACGCGGCTGGCCCATTGTCATGACGACCATCGTCGAGCTCAAACCGAGGACGGCACCGACCTTGATGATCGTCGGGAAGGCATAAAGAACCTTGCCCATTGTCGTGCCCTGCGCTTGCTGAAGAGCGGCGTCGATAGCAACTGCTATCGGAGCAGCAGCCGTAGTCAGCATCTTATAGTCGACGAGACCGACCATGATTCCTGCGACCAAAATATAGAGCACGGTACAGACCGCCAAGCTGCCCATAATACCTATAGGCATGTCACGCTGAGGATTTTTTGCCTCTTGCGCGGCCGTCGAAACCGCGTCGAACCCAATATAGGCAAAGAAGATGACCGCCGCACCTGTAATCACACCGCTGAAGCCGTATGGCATGAATTGATTACAGTTAGGAAGATCGACCGGACACCCTTGATGCAATATGTTGTCCGGAGATACGTAGCCGATACCCGCAATAATAAACAGAACAACGACGAGCACCTTAACCAGCACGATTATTGAATTGAAGCTGGCCGATTCCTTGATGCCGCGGATCAGCAGCAGTGTTACCGCGACCGCGATAAGAACGCCCGGAAGGTTTATGATTCCATGCGTCACTGTGCCGTCCGCGAGTTTTATCTCGTCCCAGGGCCCTTTGCTCAATACAAGTGGGAAATTTATCCCTAGCGTCTCACGAAAGAGACTTACGACATAACCCGACCATCCGACCGCGACGGTAGCGGCACCGAATGCATATTCGAGGATGAGGTCCCAGCCGATTATCCAGGCGACGAACTCACCGAGCGTTCCATAGCCGTAGGCATAAGCAGAACCGGAGATGGGCACGCTGGCAGCAAATTCTGAATAGCAAAGGGCCGCAAATGCGCTGACAACGCCGGCTATGATCATCGAAATGATCACGGCGGGGCCTGCGTGCTTGCCGGCCGCCTGGCCCGTAAGCACAAAGATACCGGTACCGATGATCGCGCCGACACCGAGCATGGTCAGGTCGAGGGCGCTTAACGCCTTCTTAAATGTATGCTCGCCCTGCTCTTCGGCCTCGGCGATGATCTTCGAAATGGGTTTTGTCGCAAAAAGTGACATGAAAACCTCCTAAAGTTTAGTTGACTACGATCGCTCTGCCGCAGCTTTGCCGCCGGACAGATTTTTCCAAATAAAGTAAACCGGCACACCCGTTAAAACGATCAACAGGCCCGGCCAGGTAGCAGTCGTCTGATAGACAAACAGGACGACCAGGATAATGCTCGCGCCGATAACGTATAACGCAGGAATTATAGGATATCCAAATGCTTTATACGGCCGCTCGGCATCGGGTTGTTTCGTGCGGAGCACAAAGATCGCCGCGATCGCCAGAATGTAGAAGATCAATGCGGCTGAGATGACATAAGTGAGAAGGTCGTTGTAAAGACTTCCGTAACTCCCGTCAGGGCGTACAGTCCTCGGCAAAACGTAGAGCGCGGCCAGAATGCCCTGAATGACGAGTGCCCATGCCGGCACGTGGAATTTGTTGAGCGTTCCCGCTTTTTGGAAGAACAGGCCATCACGTGCCATCGCAAAATAAGCCCGCGGTCCCGCAAATATCAGTCCGTTGTTGCAGCCGAAGGTCGAGATCATGATCGCGACCGCCATAAGACCGGCTCCCGCGCCGGGAAAAATAACCTCAGCGGTGGCCGAGCCGACGCGGTCGCTCGCCACCTTCTGCATGTCTTCGAACCGAAGCGTAACTAGATAAGCAATATTTGCTAGCAGATACAAAGTGATCACGCCGCCTGTTCCGAGCAGAAGCGACAGCGGCAGATTGCGTTTCGGGTCTTTTACTTCGCCGGCTGTGAAGGTGACGTTGTGCCATGCATCGGCTGAGAAAAGCGAGTTGGTCTGCGCGACGCACAATGCAACAAAGAGACCGAATGTGGTAGCCGCCGTAAGCGCTTCGCCGACAGGCTGCAAACCGCCTCGCTGCGTCCAGAGATCACCAAAATTAGCCGCCGCGATATGCGGATAACTGACCAGCCCGACGATTATCCCTAGAACGATCAATGCGATCAGCGAACCCGTTTTCGCAAAGGTAAAAACATTCTGGATAAGTTTGCCGAGATGCAGTCCACGGGTGTTTATCGCTGTCAGCAGCACGATCATCACTATTCCGAGTAGCTGAGCCGTCGACAGTGAGAACGCGTAGCTCGACGAGCCGATGCGAACGGGTTCGAGAATGTAATTAGACTCCGATATCCGCGGAACCAAAATTCCGGTGAACCGGCTGAATGCGACCGAAACCGCAGCAATGGTGGCAGTTCCGATAACCAGAAAGTGTGTCCAACCATAAAGAAAGCCCCACAGCGATCCGTAAGCCTCCTTGAGATAGACGTACATGCCTCCGGCCTTAGGCATCATCGCGGCTAACTCGCCGTATGAGAGCGCCGCTCCAACGGTCAGTAGTCCAGTGATCACCCATACAACGAGAAGCCATCCGGGCGATCCGACCTGTCGGGCAATATCCGGCGAGACGATAAAAATGCCAGAGCCGATCATCGATCCGGCAACGATCATCGTAGAATCGAGCAGCCCGAGACCGCGAATAAATCCTTCTTTAGATTGTTGCTCGACTTCGGCAACTTCTACCGCCATAGTTTCCTCGATTAAATGAGAAATGCTAAACCGTGTTTGGAGCTCTAAGTATTCTAAAGTCTTAAATTAAGACGTTGGCGAGGTGTTCGTAAGGCATAATATACTTTTATCGCAATAACTGTCGAGTGTTTTAGGCTAATTTCATAATATTTCAGACCTTTTCACCAACAAGTATGAACGTCAAAGAGCCGAATCTCGGCGACATGAGCGCCGAAGACTTCCGCAAAAACGGATACGTGATCGTAGATTGGATAGCCGACTATTTTGAGCGGATGGAAGATCTGCCGGTGCTCTCGCAGGTCGAACCTAACTGGCTCAAGAGCAATTTGCCGGCTTCGGCGCCTGCAGACGGTGAGGATTTCGAACAGATCTTTGCCGATGTCGAGAAACTGATTCTTCCGGCGGTTACGCATTGGAACCACCCTAATTTCCACGGCCTGTTTTCAACCTCAACGAGCAGCGTGGGCGTGTTTGGCGAGATGCTCACCGCCGCGTTCGACATGAAGGCGATGCTCTGGCGGACTTCGCCGGCGTCAACCGAGCTTGAAGATGTAGTTCTTGACTGGCTGCGCCAGATGATGGACCTGCCTGATCATTTCGAAGGCATTATCTATGACACCGCGTCCGTGTCCACGATGCACGCGATCGCCGCCGCCCGCGAAAGGGCCAATCTCGACATTCGCGAAAAAGGAATGAGCGGACGCGACGATCTGCCGCTAATGAGGATCTACGCCTCAGAGCATGTGCATTCGTCCATCGACAAATGCGCGATCACCCTGGGACTTGGTACCCGATCACTGCGAAAGATCGAGTGCAACGAACGATTCGAGATGATCCCGGAAAGCTTGGCCGAAGCCATCGAGGATGATATTGAGGCGGGATTTTTGCCGATCTGTGTTATCCCGACGGTTGGCACTACTTCGACATCGAGCATCGATCCTGTTGACGCGATCGCGGATATTTGTGAGAAGTTTGGGATCTGGCTGCACGTGGATACCGCCTATGCCGGAGCGACGGCGATCGTGCCCGAATTTCGCGAGCATTTTAAGGGGTGCGAACGAGCGGATTCGATCGTCGTCAACCCTCACAAATGGCTTTTCACCCCGTTCGACCTATCGGTGCTTTACTGTAAAGACCTCGGCATGATGAAACAGGCATTTTCGCTCATTCCCGAGTATCTGAAAACTAACGACGAAAGCAGCGTGAAAAACGGAATGGACTACGGCATCCAACTCGGCCGCCGATTTCGGGCTTTGAAGTTCTGGTTCGTGATCAGGTATTTCGGCCGCGAAGGGATGA
>JBDTXM010000209.1:0-6748 GCA_040006215.1 Acidobacteriota bacterium | reverse complement strand
TGAGTGTGTACCAAACGCCGGTCGCGGGGCGGAAAATCGCAATATCCGTGCGTCCGTCCGCGTCGAAATCGGCCGCGGCTGGCTGGTCACCGTCGTTTCCCCACTGGGCCATCGTCACTGCCTGATTCGAACTGTTAACGACGAACCATACTCCGGTGCTTGGCCGATAAACGGCAATGTCGGCTGCTCCGTCGCCATCAAAATCTCCGGCGACAGGCAGGTCGCCATCAGTTCCGAAAGGCATTTGAAAATTCTCGCCAGTCTCAGTCTTATGAACGAACCATGTGCCGGTTGATGGTTGATACACGACATGATCGCCGCGCCCGTCCCCATCGTAGTCGCCCGCAACAGGAATGTCGCCATCTACTCCGATCTGGAAGATGCTTGATTCTTTGCTTTGCAGGTCACTGTTGTACCAGGCTCCGGTGGTGGGCCGCCACACGGCGACATCCGCTCTGCCGTTCTGGGTGTAATCTCGCGCAACCGGCACATCACCATTTACTCCCAGATTCGCCTGGCCAACACGGTTGCAATTGCCGCTGCTCGTGATCTGATAGGTCGAGCTCGGCGTGACGTCTACCTGGCCTTTGGAACTGTTGTAGGTTCGGGCCTCGATGGTGAGCACCACTCCGATCGATGGCTTACCGACCCACAGCTTGCTGACGCGAATTGTTACCAGACCGCCTGAGTTAAAGGTTCCAGCGGCACTTCCCTGCGGTCTGTAGGTTTTCAGGCCTATCGATTTCCCGACGGTTCCATAGGTAAAGATCGGCGTTCCGGTGAGGGTGCTCATCTGTACATACCGGCTGATCCCCGCAGAGTCCGTAAAAACGACGTCCCACGTTCCCGTGGGTAGCGTACCCGGCATCTTGCCGTGAAGGCTTTTTACTTTCATGGTAAACATCAAGGTTTGATCGTCATTCCCATTCAAGGGCTCGGCTACAAATACTTGATCTATATTGTAGGCGTCCGGGATGTTTTCACCCTTGGCATCGGTCACGACAAGCTCACCTGGAGCGTAGCAGGCAGGGTTTTGGGCGATTGTGAAAGCGGCCGTGAATATTAACACCCAGGATAAAATTAAAGCTGATCTAAGAATGATGGGAAATCGCATAAACGGACTCCTAGTTTGAATTGCAATCGGGAAAATTTGGATTTTGGATGGTCGAACACGCGGACGGCGAAAAGGCCCTCCTCGTCAAATAAGAGGCATAGCCTGCGGGACCAGTGGCTACTCATAGCCGATTTTCTTATCGGCAGCTCTCGGGGAAACTTTAGCGAAAAATTTTGAAGTGAGAACGTTTATTGCGGACCGCGAATACTATTGGAATTCGATCTGGCGTTCCTTAAGATATTTGAGCTTGTCGCGCAGTTCTGCGGCATGCTCGAATTTCATTTCCTTTGCCGCGTGCCGCATATCGGCTTCGAGCTGTTGAATAGTCTCTTTTAGCTGCTTGGGCGAATACTCCTCGAATTTATCGAGATCGAGCGGGACCTTGAAATAGTCGGCCTCGTAGGCGGTAACAAGCGTCGCGTCGATCGATTTCACGATCGTCGTCGGCGTGATACCGTGCTCGGTGTTGTATTCCTCCTGAATTTTCCGGCGTCGATCGGTTTCGCCGATCGCGTTTCGCATCGAATCGGTTATCTTGTCCGCATAAAGTATCGCTTTGCCGTCAGAGTTTCGTGCCGCGCGGCCCATTGTCTGGATCAACGAACGCTCAGATCGCAGGAAACCTTCCTTGTCCGCATCGAGGATCGCAACGAGCGAGACCTCTGGCAGGTCGAGACCTTCGCGCAGCAAGTTGATCCCGACCAGAACGTCAAATTCGCCCCGGCGGAGATCGCGAAGAATTCTGATCCGCTCTAGCGTCACAATATCGCTGTGCAGATAACGCACTTTTACACCGACCTCGGCGAAATACTCGGTCAGGTTCTCAGACATTCGTTTCGTCAGCGTGGTCACCAGCACACGCTCGTTTCGCTCGGCCCGCAGCCGGCATTCTTCTAGCAAGTCGTCGATCTGGCCCTTAACGGGACGCACCTCGACGACCGGATCAAGCAAGCCTGTCGGGCGAATGATCTGTTCAATTACTTCGCCCTGCGTTTGATTCAATTCGTAAGGGCCTGGGGTCGCCGAAACATATATGGTTTGGCCCCGGCGTGCTTCGAATTCATCAAAGTTCAGCGGCCGATTATCCTTGGCACTCGGCAGGCGAAAACCGTACTCGACCAGCGTTCCCTTTCGGGACTGGTCGCCTTTGTACATCGCACCTAACTGCGGCACGGTCTGGTGAGATTCGTCTATGACCATCAGCATGTCCGATGGCATATAATCGAGCAGCGTCGGCGGCGGTTCGCCCGCTTTTTTGCCGGTCAGATGCCGCGAGTAGTTCTCGATGCCGCGGCAAAATCCCATCTCCTTGATCATCTCCAAGTCATACATTGTCCGCTGATGCAGACGCTGGGCTTCGACGACCTTGCCTTCGTTTACGAGAAATTCTTCGTGCTGATTCAGCTCTTCCTTGATCGTGCGGACCGCACTTTTGATCGTTGCCTTCGTCATAACGTAGTGCGTTTTCGGATAGATCGGGATCCGGTTTTCGTGTTTGTGCAGAACCTCGCCAAGCAGTGGATCGATCGTCGATACCGAGTCGATCTCGTCACCCCAAAACTCGATACGATACGCCTGGTCCTGATAGCTCGGATAGATCTCGACCACATCCCCGCGAACGCGAAACACGCCTCGATCAAAATCGATATTCACACGTTCGTACTGCAGCTCGACTAGCTTTTGCAGAAACTCTTCCCGCTTGATCTTCATCCCCGGCTCGACAAAGATCAGCATGCCGTAATACGCGTCCGGATCGCCGAGACCGTAAATGCAGGAAACCGAAGCTACGACGATCACGTCGTGCCTCTCAAACAAGGCACGCGTTGCCGACAATCGCAGCCGATCGATCTCTTCGTTGATCGTCGCTTCCTTTTCTATATAGAGGTCAGCGGCAGGAACGTACGCCTCGGGCTGGTAGTAATCGTAGTAAGAGACGAAATACTCGACCGCATTCTCCGGAAAAAACGACTTGAATTCCTGATAAAGCTGCGCGGCAAGCGTTTTGTTATGTGCCAAAACAAGCGTCGGCCGCTGGACTTGCTGGATCACGTTCGCGATCGTAAACGTTTTGCCGCTGCCGGTAATTCCCAGAAGCACCTGGTTTCTATCGCCATCGTTCAACCCCTTTACGAGCTGCTCAATAGCCTCAGGCTGATCACCCTTTGGCGTATTTTCAGAAATGAGACGAAATTGCATAGCTTAATCTTAGCCAAAATGGCGTAGAATGTTAAACTTTCGGCGAGAAATTATTTTAACATTCGCGGCCCTTTACCAAATTCTCATTCCATACTAAAGTTATCAAACTGCTGATCCTTGCGCTTCATTATGACCGGAACTTCGACCGTTACCGAGACGAATTTTGCGGACTTGCCTCTTGTTTACAGGGGGAAGGTCCGCGACGTTTACGAACCTGCGCTGAATCAATTGCTGCTTGTCGCCACGGATCGGCTTTCGGCTTTCGACTGTATTTTGCCGACGCCTATCCGGATGAAAGGTAATGTTTTGACCGCCCTTTCGGTGTACTGGTTCGGGAAGCTCGAGACCGCTAAAAATAATCACCTGATCACCACCGGCTTCGAGGAAATGCCTGAAGCTGTGCGCCGTCACACGGAGCTTCGCGGCCGATGCGTGCTCGTGAAAAAGACAGAAGTATTTCCAGTCGAGTGCGTTGTGCGTGGATATCTCGAAGGTTCAGGCTGGAAGGATTACCAGGCAACTGGCGAGATCTGCGGTCACAAATTGCCGGCGGGGCTGCGGCAGTGCGAGCGACTGCCTGAACCGCTTTTCACGCCCGCGACCAAAGCCGCGGCGGGCCACGACGAAAATATAAGCGAAGTCGATTTCGCGTCGATCATCGGCGAAGAAAATGCGAATCTTTTAAAGCGACTTTCCTTGCAGATCTATAACGAGGCGGCCGCATACGCCCTAACCCGCGGCATCATAATCGCCGATACCAAATTTGAATTCGGGCTGGATGAAAGTGGAAACATCACATTGATCGACGAGATCCTGACGCCGGATTCATCTCGATTTTGGGATGCAGCGTCGTACAAGCCCGGACGGGCCCAGGCCTCTTTCGATAAACAGTTCGTTCGCGAATATCTCGAGACACTCGATTGGGACAAGCTTCCGCCGGCTCCGGCCTTACCGGCCGGCGTTGCCGAAGCGACAAGCGAGCGATATCTGCATGCATATAGCTTGATCACGGGGAAGGAATTGACGTAAACAACGAGAAGTTCAGACCACCGCCCTGACGACTCACCAATGAGAAATAGACTCGAAGCCCTGATCCTGGAGATGATCGACGGCCGCATTTTCCTTTCGGAAGCGGTCGCAGAATTTGAAAAGATCTATATTCAAAAAGTCCTTGAGCGAAACAATTCGCACATATCAAAAACTGCCGATGCGCTCGGCATCCATCGAAACACGTTGGCGAAAAGAGTCAGCGAATATACAAAAAGGCCGCCTCGAGCCCCACGCTCGAAACGCAATTCTACTGGTCAGCGAAAAAAGAATTCCGTACGCTAGAACCCGAATTTTCCGACAAGCTCCTGAAACCGCGATCATCCCGCAAAAAATTTCATAAAAATTCGGGCCGCTTCATTCAGTGAATATGTCTACTGGATAACCACGACCGGGTCGTCGAGTGCGATCGAACCGGTCGAATCCGGTATCAGATTTTCGCCGAATAGGATTCCATTTGCGCTCAAACCCATTGCTTCGTATGCCGAGGGCAAAACGTCCCTTGCCATCCTGTACGAAGCAAGGGTTTTGAGCGGTTCCTTTCCGTCAAACTCGCCGGTGGCCTGATCGACCGTTGTCATCACGCATCGGACGCAGGGCTTAACGACGCGAAAGGTGACATCGCCGATCCTGATCCGCTTCCATGTGCCTTCGGCAAATGCTTCAGATCCTGTTACAACCAGATTCGGCCGAAATCGGTTCATCGGCAATTGCTCCGGCAGGCGGGAGTTCAACTCGGCCAGGGAATTCTCGCCTAGCAGCATCAGCGGATAGCCGTCGGCAAAACTAACGATGTCATTGCCGGTGTCGAACCGCTCGTTGACATGCCGCTCGGTCGCGTCGGGCATGTAGACAAGCTGGCAGTCTGTTTCGAGAACCTCGCTGAACCAGTCATTCACCTCTTTTTCATAGACGTCGCCTTCGCAAACGTTCTGCCAGATCGTTACCAGTCGCCGATCTTGGGTTCCGGGCACGTGGGGAACGATCAGTTCGCGGAAGCCATTTGCGGTGAATTTCACTAGATCGTCGCCGACGGTAACCTCGATCGTCGCCATTCTGGGAAACTCTCTCTGGGTGAAAAAAACGTCGGCTTTGTCGGTTAACATCCATCGGCGGTCGTGCCGCAGCCCGCGTTTCTCGACCTGGGCCTCAGTTAAACCGATTCCTTTCAGTGATTTAACCGGATAAATATTGATCTCCGAAATTTTCATAATATCCATAAGGTCGTGGTTAACAACTTGATAACATGGCACTCAGGTTTTCTCATTCATTTAAATGACCCTTGACAAGCATCCGGAATTTGAATAAACTAGCACTCTTGGAACTTAAGTGCTAATTGTTCTTTATACCGGTTTAGAAACGGGCTTGCCCGCCTTTCGAGAGATCTCGTTACTAGACCATTACTAAGGCCCAAGACGTCATTTTATTACATTTACACAATTTCAGAAGGAGTAGATCAGATATGGCAACTAACATCAAACCACTGCACGATCGCGTGATCCTGCGTCGGATCGAAGACACCAACAATCAGACCGCGGGCGGACTTTTCATCCCGGACACAGCAAAGGAAAAACCGCAAGAGGGCGAAGTTATCGCCGCCGGAGCGGGTAAATATAAAGAGGACGGAACCCGTCAGCCGCTCGACGTAAAAGCAGGCGATCGCGTTCTGTTCGGCAAATACAGCGGCTCGGAGATCAAGCTCGACGGTGAGGAATACACCATCATGCGCGAAGACGAGATCCTCGGCATCATCGAACGCGCAGGAGCAGCAGCCTAATAGGCCGAGTCGAGAGAGTTCAGCTCGCGAGAGTCTTGAGAGTATTTAACTCTTAGACTCTCCGGACTCGCAGGACTCACGAGACTCGCAAGACTTTCTAGACTAGGAGAAATATTAAATCATGGCTAAACAAGTAGTTCACGGAGAAGAATCACGCGCTGCGATCTTACGCGGTGTCAATCAGCTCGCGGACGCAGTGAAAGTTACACTGGGACCGAAGGGCCGCAACGTTGTTATCGACAAGAAATTCGGTTCGCCGACGATCACCAAGGACGGTGTTACCGTTGCTAAAGAGATCGAGTTGAAAGATACGCTCGAGAATATGGGTGCCCAGATGGTCCGCGAAGTCGCGAGCAAGACCAGCGACGTTGCCGGTGACGGAACGACGACCGCTACGGTTCTCGCACAGGCGATC
The DNA here is from genome assembly GCA_040006215.1 of Acidobacteriota bacterium. Classification (GTDB taxonomy): domain Bacteria; phylum Acidobacteriota; class Blastocatellia; order Pyrinomonadales; family Pyrinomonadaceae; genus OLB17. The sequence goes on along the minus strand of JBDTXM010000209.1, from coordinate 199 downwards.
TTTAAAGAAGGTGTCCGCACGGTTGCCGCTGGTGCAAACCCCATGGCTCTCAAGCGCGGCATCGAAAAGGCAGTTGCCGAAGTAGTTACCGAGGTTGCGCGTCTTTCCAAGCCGGTGACCGGCGACATGATCGCACAGGTCGGAACGGTTTCGGCCAACGGCGACAAAACGATCGGCACGATCATCGCTGAGGCGATGG
>JBDTXM010000208.1:0-6784 GCA_040006215.1 Acidobacteriota bacterium | reverse complement strand
TCGGCCCGATCACTTCGCCGGTCGCCAACTCCGAGGTCGCCATGATCGCGGAATACGCCCGACAGTACGACCCCGACAACGGCTTGACGATCAACGAATACGCGATGGTATCCGGCTTAGAGCCGCATCAGCGACAGCTTTTGAGAACGGCCGTCCGACGGCTGATTTGGGAGAATAGAAAATGCCACTGGCGAGGATGAGGAGGATTTCTCAATGTGTCCAATAACCGCTGTACAGCTAGAAAAACGCCGAGCACATCTTGGCTCGTCAGATCTCGCCGCTTTGATCAACATGGATAAGCGCCGGAACCGTTACGACCTTTGGCTCGACAAGACCGGCAAGCTCGAACCGGAAAAAGAACGCGATACCCAAAACGATCCGAAGATCGCGGGCAAGATTCTCGAACCGGCCGTGCTGCAGTGGGCTGAGCTTCGCTTAGGAGCGTTGACCTGTAACCAATACCGTTCCGCTAAAGATCAAGGCTTGCCGATCGGCGTAAACATCGACGCCATTCTGAATGAGACGGGAATTCCGGTAGAGGCGAAAACATCCGGCCTTTATGGATGGACCGGCGACACATGGGGAGCCGAAAACTCGGACGAGGTTCCCGATCACATCTTGATCCAGACGCAGGGCCATGCGATCGCGACAAAGAAAGATACTTGCTACGTGCCGGTATTTATCGCCTTTCGCGGTTTCGCAATGTTCCAGGTCCCGCGCGATATCGAACTATCCGATTACATCGGCGAGCAGGCAATCAGCTTTTGGGAAAAGAACGTCTTAGCCGATATACCGCCCGAGGACATTACGCCGCATCCGGGCATCGTCAAGCGCGTCCGACGCGAAGCGAATAAGACCGTCTCACTCGATCAAGGTTTAGTCGATACCTGGCAAAGTTTCAGAGATCACCGTCTTGCCGCCGAGAAAGAAGAAAAGAACGCATTAGCCGCGATCCTTGCGTCCATCGGAGACGCCGAGGCAGGTCAGGCGGTAACCGGCTTGTTCACGTATCTCGAAAGCAATCGAGCGGGCTACACGGTCGAGCCATCGACATTCCGAACCGCACGTTTTAAGAGGAATAAATAACAAAAACAGGAGTCATAACAATCATGGAAGCATCAGCATTACAAAAAGCAAACGGCGGCGCGGTCAGCGGCATGGATCGCCCGGAAGAAGAAGGAACGCTAATCGAGCCATCAGTGATGAGTGCCGAGGTTCGAGCCGAGGTAGATATGCAGATCACGACAGCCCGTCGTTATCCGCGAAGTCTGGCGAAATTCAATCGTGACGCCTTGGAAATGGCGACGTTCGATGAAGAGATCGCGGCCGGCTGTTTCTACTCGCTGCCGCGCCAAGGCAAAGCGATCGAGGGACCGTCTATACGTCTCGCCGAGATCGTTATCTCTGCCTGGGGGAATCTTCGATCGGAGGCCCGCGTTGTTCGCGTCGATGAAAAAGAAGTAACCGCCGAGGCTATGACGTGGGACCTCGAAAAGAACACCGCTGTTCGTATTCAGGTCAAACGCCGGATCACTGATACAAATGGTCGCCGATACAACGACGACATGATCACCGTTACAGGCAACGCAGCCTGTGCGATCGCTCTCCGCAATTCGGTTTTTAAAGTCATTCCAATGGTCTATACGAAATCGCTCTACCGTGCGGCCCGAGCCTGTGCGATCGGCGACATAAAGACCTTAGCGAATAAGCGGGCTGAAATGCTCGAGTATTTCGCAAAGATGGGGGTCACCGAGGATCGAATCTTTGCGTCGATAGGAAAGCCGTCGATCGAAGAGATCGGCTTGGAAGAACTCGCGATGCTAAAAGGTGCCGCGACCGCTATCAAAGACGGCGATCTAAACATCGACGACGCGTTTCCGGCCATTACGATCGCGACTGACGGACCGGCGGGACTGAACGGTCTTAAGGGACGCTTGGCGAAGAGTAAAGAGGTTCGGCCGACCGAAGAGCCGGTAAAGCCAGCGGAACCAGACGTCACCTCAGACGCCAAGATCGAACCCGACGCCGTTGCAAAACCCGAGTCAGAAGTTTCCGAAACCGTTTCCGAAACCAACCCACGCCCCGCCGATACCGACGTGGAAGCAGAACGCGCGGCGATCGAGGCTGAGAGCGATCCGCTTGAAACTCTTCGCGCAAACGTCACGGCCAAGCTTGACGAACTTACAAAGTCGCAGAGGAAAGAAATTCTCGTGGGTAAGCCCTTTGTCTCGGAAATGTCGTCGGATGAACTCAATCAGATTTTGATAGACGCGAGAAAGATCGCTTGACCTTACCCGGCGGACTTGGAACCCCGCCAAGGCAAAGTCGGCATCGGCTTTGCCCCTCAAGATTGACGAGCAAGCGGGAAGGGTTAGTTTTTCATACTCGCGGCACCTCCTCGCCGCAAACTAGCGGGGCTGGCTGTTGTCAGTCGGCCCCTTCTTTAGAGAGGGAAATTTTATGACTTGGAAAGTTCCAGAAAGATATCGCATAAGCCCGCAAGGTGCGGAGAGTTTTAAGGGCGAGACGTTCGGGTGGTTTCGCGTACCGTCGCCCGATCCGTCACGAGCCATAAAAACGCTTTTACTAGCCCTCGCGTCCGACGGCATGCAAGGAATTGATTGGGAACATGTTTCCGTGCGAGCGGCTAAGAACATTAACGGTCAGACAAAAGACTGCTTACCGACTTGGGGCGAAATGTGCTTCATCAAATCGCTATTCTGGGATGCCGCCGACTGTGTTATTCAATATCATCCCCCGGAAAAAGATTATATAAATCGCCACCATCAGGTGCTGCATTTATGGCGACCGAAAAGCATTGACATTCCGATGCCACCCAAGATCGCGGTTTAATTTTATGAGACGAAACAACAAACAGACCTTGATCTCGTGCCGATGTGCGACATGCGTGCCGGTGCGATTCTATGCGGTGATGGCTCTAATCGGCACGCTGGCGATATTGACATTGAGCGCCGGGCTTTTGATCGCGGCGAGGTATTGAAGATGAAGCTTCTAAAAACACTCACATTCGCACTGTTCGCGGCGGGCATTCTATCGGCTTTAGAGATTACGAAATGGTATTTGAAGGAAAAATAACAATGGCTCAAGCAACATCGATCGAATGGACAAATCATAGCTGGAATTTTTTACGTGGTTGTAGACGGGTAAGCGAAGGCTGCGGATCAGATCGTGGCGGCGGTTGCTACGCAGAACGCCAAGCCTACCGCTTTGCCGGTCCAGGCGGTCCATACGAAGGCTTGGTAAGGATGACGCCGAACGGTCCGCGTTGGACGGGTGAGCTTTCCTTTCACGAGGACATATTACTCGCGCCGCTGAAACGCAAAAAGCCGACGAAGTATTTCGTTAATTCGATGTCCGACCTTTTCTACGAAAAGGTGACGGACGAAATGCTCGATAAGGCGTTCGCGGTGATGGCTCTTTGTCCGCAACACACGTTTCAGATATTGACGAAGCGACCGGAGCGGATGCTGGAGTATTTCAACGAAAAATGGCAACCCGCTCCCGCTCAGACATTCGGACGCTTCAGTACTCCGGCAGAAACGGTCGGCGAAGATCGGCGATGCCAAGTATCCAGAACGGTCAGCGACTTGGCTGAGGAACTCGCACTGGTCGATTTTGAAAGCGATGATTCCTGGACACCGGAGGGAAGTTTGAAACTCCTGCAATTTCAGTGGCCACTTCCTAATGTTTGGTTGGGTGTCTCTTGCGAAGACCAAAAAACCGCAGACGAGCGAATCCCAATCCTTTTACAGACACCGGCGGCTATTCGTTGGATCAGTGCCGAACCGCTGCTCGGGCCGATCGATTTGACGAACCTCGCGATCATCAGGCACGAGGATGGCTTTGGCGATGTATCGCTCAATTCTCTCAATGGACATGTGATGGGCCCGGACGATATGACCGATATGAAGCTAAATTGGGCTGTTGTAGGCGGAGAGTCGGGACCGAATTCACGTCCGTGCGATATAGCTTGGGTTCATTCGATCCTCTATCAATGCAAACAGGCCAATGTCCCTGTATTCGTTAAGCAGCTCGGGGCCAAACCGGAAGGTTACGGCCAATTCATGCACGAAGAAAACGAAGGATACGGCATCGAGATCGGCGGCCTATCGAGTAACCGTCTGATGAGCCGAAAAGGCTCTGACATGGATGAATGGCCCCAAGATTTACGTGTAAGGGAGTTCCCGATATACAAATAAGGAACGCGCTCCTCCCCCACCAAACCCAAAGCGGCTTGGAAGGGGTGTCCGCGCTATTTTTCTGATGAGAAACAACGCCGAACATCGAGAACAGTCTGCCTTTTTCCAGATTCTCGCCTTGAACGAGAAGCGATACCCGTATCTCAAATACATCTTTGCCGTTGCCAATGGAGGCAATAGAAACATCATTACGGCCACGATGCTTAAGGCTGAGGGCGTCAAGCGAGGTATCTGGGATGTCTGCATACCCTTTCCAAACGGAAAGGCTCACGGGGCGTTTATTGAGTTCAAAGCGGGCAAAAACAAACTCACGCCTGAGCAGATCGAATTTGGGTCGGCCGTAACAGACGCCGGGCATTCAACTACCGTGGCCTATGACTGTATGAGTGCGATTGATTTTGTCGAGGGGTATTTCGGCATCACGTTAGCGACATGAAGGATAAGCGACCCCGGCCCGACCCCGAACGCAATGTCAAGGTGCTCGCCTTTCTGAAATGGATGGCCGCTATCGAGAAGATCGCTGATTCACCGGCGTATCGAACGGTGTGGGTAAACAAAAAGAAATGAACAGAACACCAAGCGAAAAAGCCTGCAAAGCCGATACCTGCGAGTGCCGTTCAATGTGCCGCAGACGTGTCTATCGAAAGATGCACCCGACGGCTAGGCAAATATGGGACAGGCAGCGCAAGCGGGCCGCCGCGAACGCCACGAGGGAGATTTGAGGATGCAGAAACTTGAACTTTCTCAGGCAGATGTTGCCGCCGTGATCGATTACGTTTTTCAACACGTTCGAGCGAGTCCGAACGGTCGCGGTCATAAAGTTTGGGAACGAATGCTTGAGTTTCAAGGCGAGACGGTATCGGCGCCACCTGCCGGGGATCCATCTGCAAGCTCGACCGTCCGCCCGTCGAGAAGGTGGAACGACCTAAGCACAAAAATCGGCGGCACGATGGCTACAAGGGTAAGGGGTTTCGGCAGATCATGCGGGAATTTCGGGCGGGCGGGGAAATAATGCTAGTAAATGAGTCGAAAATAGTGTATTCTTTACATGACGACGAAGCCGAGCAGACAGTGGATTTTCGAATCTCTGGATTGACCAAGCTATTTCACATTTGTAAAGATACAAGAGCCGTTTTTCAAAAGGCAATTTGCTCCGCTTCGTCGTTGTTGTGGTCGCACTTGCTGGATGGGAAACGGCTTTTTTGTTTTTGGAGATAGGAATGGCGAAGCGCAAAGGAATATCAAAAAAGACACGGTTCGAAGTGTTTAAGCGGGACTCTTTCACCTGTCAATACTGCGGGCGATCGGCTCCCGAGATCGTTCTACATTTAGACCACATCCAACCGGTTAGCAAGGACGGCGAAGAATCCACTTTCAACTACAGCACTTCATGCGTCGATTGTAATTTAGGTAAAGGCGATCGAGAGCTTTCCGACGATTCAGTCGTTAAAAAACAGAAAGCCCAACTCGATCAGTTACAGGAGCGGCGCGAACAATTGGAAATGATGATCCAGTGGCGTCAGGGGCTGACATCTCTAAAAGAAAGTGGGGTCACATTAGCTGCCCACGAATGGCAAGAACACGTCGGTTATTCATTAAACGCCAGTGGGCTGCTCACCTTAAAAAAGCACATCAGTAAGTTTGGGTTAAATGGCGTCCTCGATGCGATCGGTAAGACGGTTATCTATCTCGAGGTGGACGGTAACGATTGCTATACCCAGGCAAGTGTCGAGTACGCGTGGAAAAAGATAGGTGGAATCTGCAAACTTCAATCCCTACCTGAATGGAAACAGCGGCTGTATCACATTCGAAATATTGCTAGATCCCGATCCGGCGAAGAATGGTATCCCCAAACATCTGCCGAGATACTTTCTTTATTTGAGGAAGCGTATGGGAATGGTGACTCTTTAGATCAACTACAGGATTTAGCCGGTCGCGGCATCAGCTACAAGCAATTGCCAGACGTTCTGCGCCGTTGGATACGCGAATCCCAAGAGGATCATGCTATCGCTGTTGATGAGCTGCAGAGTTTCGGAGAAATGGAGTACGCAAATTAACTTTATGGCACGCTCACGAAACATCAAGCCCGGCCTATTCACGAACGAGATTCTTGGAACGGTGGACCCGTATCTAACGCTCCTATTCGAAGGGCTTTGGTGTGAAGCGGACAAGGAAGGTCGTCTCGAGGATCGGCCGCTGAAAATTAACGTCAAGGTGTTCCCCTATCGGAATTTCACTTTAAAGAAAATCGATGGGCTATTGAACGAGTTAACAGCCCTCGGATTTATCACGCGCTACCAAGTTTCAGGTGCAGCGATCATCCAGGTCGTTAATTTCAGAAAGCATCAGGCTCCTCATAGCACTGAAAAAGAAAGTGTGCTACCAGAAGAACCTGTCGCGGAAGTGTCACAGAATCAATCAGTTAGTGAGGTAACGGAAGTTGTTGCGTTACCTAACGCAAGCTTAACGGAAGTTGTTGCGTTACCTAACGCAAGCTCCACGGAAGTGGAGGAATCAGGAATCAGGAATCAGGAATCAGGAATCAGGAATCAGGAATCAGGAAA
>JBDTXM010000207.1:0-6787 GCA_040006215.1 Acidobacteriota bacterium | reverse complement strand
CTCGGCGCCAGAAATAAATGAGCAGTGCGATCGTGATCACGACCATCACCCCGAGTGTAAAGTAGTAACCGTTGGTCGATTTTAGCTCGGGCATGTTGTCGAAGTTCATGCCGTAGATGCCGGCGATCAATGTGAGCGGCAGGATGATCGCGGAGAGCACGGCGAGGGTCTTCATTACGTCGTTTGTCTTGTTTGAAACGACGGCGAAGTGAATATCGAAAAGGCTGCTGACCAGATCGCGGTAGTTTTCCGAGAGGTCGGAGATCCGCAGCAGGTGGTCGTGGACGTCGCGAAAGAATGGCAGGACGTTTGCCGGTATCTGGGTAAACTCGCCGTGCGACATCCGGTACAGGACCTCGAGCTGGCGTGAAGATATTCGCTTGATCCTGGCGACGCTGCGGCGGAGGTCCATGATCTCTCCGAGTATTGCGTTGGTGCCGCGTTTCATCGTGAGCACGCGTTCCTCGAGGCTGTTGATCTCGGCATCGAAATCATCCACTAGCGGCATGTAGTAATCCACCACCTGATCGAGTATCTGGTGGAGCAGGTACGCCGCGCCGCGGGTGCAGGCGAAGGTGCTGCTGCGGATCTGCTGCTTGACGATCTTGATGCTGCGGAACCGCTCGATGTGAAACGTGACCACGTAATTTTTGCCGAGGTAGCCGTCGAGCTCCTTGGTCGCGAAATTGGACGGCGACGTTTCGCCGGGCCGCACGCCGTGGACGATGAAGTAAAAGTAATCGGGAAAGGCCTCGACCTTTGGCGCGTTGCGGGTTTCGAGGCAGTCCTCGACGGTCAGGTAGTGAAACTGAAATATGTTGAGGAGCACGTCCTTGGCGTGCTTTAGCTCGGCATCGCTCTCGCCCCGCAGATCGACCCAGACCACATTGGTTTCCTCCGCCAACAGCGCGGGGAGGTCCTCGGCCGTAAAGCCTTCTTCGATGTGGTTGGCTCCCTGGCGATAAACGAAGATCTCCATGAATGCGTCGTTCTTCTTATTGTCGTCGTTGCTCATAGTTCAGAAATATTAACCGAATTTCGTTAAATTTATCATTCCTCTCTGGGCGGCGGAGGTTGGTAGGAGTGGGTGATCTCTGTGGTGTGGGAGCTGGTCCCGCGGCTGTTGTGGGGGTTTTCGGAGCGGGTGAAGCGGCCGGGGATGTTGGCATAGGTGTACCAGATCTCTGGTTTGAGGTTGTGGGCGTGTTCGCGGGCGACAAAGATCTCGCGGTTGATGGAATCGAGGCGGCGTTTGAGGCCGAACATGGGGTGGCCGAGGTTGCAGACGATGTCCTGCGAGTCGAGTTCGACGGTCGGGTCGTGATCGTATTCGCTCCACCCGCGTGTTCTTGCGGCAACGACATGGGGCGAATGGATGCCGAGCGATATGTCGGTAGGTAAGTCGACCGAGTCCGGCGTGTCGGGAGAATCGTTGCGGGACGAGCCGGATGGTAAAGCGTCGTCGGGCGACTCAGACTCTGGACGGGGCGTGGGAACCTTCTTCTTTTTACTGGCTTGTTCCACGGTTTCGACACGTTTTGTAGGACGGGCGGGTTTGGGTGTTGGTGTTGGAGAAGGAGGTAGGGGTTTGGGGCGATCGTCGAAGGGGGACCAGATGTTTAGGGCACGGTTGACCGAGCCGAGGGACATGCTGAGGCGGACTGCGATCTCACGCTGCTTCCAGCCCTCGGCGGCCATTTCCTTGACCTGGTCGGAGCGGTCGTGGCGCTGCTGGTCGGAGTAGGCGTCGAGCATCTCGGCTTCGTCAACAAAGCCGTTCAATTGGAACGACAGAAAGTTGGTCTCGCAGGGCCAGAGACAGAGGACGGGAAGGTAGCTGCTGTCGTAGATGATGCCGGTGCTGCGTGACCCGAGATGTTTGAGATAGCGAAGCCTCTCGTCGCCGCGGCACATTCCAATAGCAAAGACGCTGTCGGCGAATGCCGAGATCGTTCGGGTGGTGAGCAGTCGGGTGGCGGAGAGAGGCGAGCTGTCCGAGCGGCGCGAAAGCTGTGCGAGAACGAGGACCGAGAGACCGAGTTCGTGCCTGAGTAGATTAAGCCGGCTCATGATGTAGGCGGCTTCGCGGGAGCGGAGTATGCCGTACTCGGTCATCCGGTCGAGGCTGTCGATGATGACGACCTTGGCGTTACGCTTACGTACCTCGGCCTCGATCTCGGCCAGCAGATATTCGGCCTTCGTCTTGTATTGATCGGGAGTCTCGGCCGCAAGGTCCAACTGCAGCCGGACGAAATTGTCCGGGAATTCGTATTTGTAATCGGAGAACTCGGTGTCTTCGGGATCAGGCTCCGAGATGTACCGCCGGCCGAACTGCGTCCGGGTGAGTGCGAGATCGAAATAGAGAACCGTTCGAGGTTCGGCCGGGGCTTTTTTGCCGCAGCGTTTCACACCGTCCACCTCCACTTCAAAACGGCCTTCCTCGATAGCAAGCGGAACGCCCGAAGCTATCGCGTCCGCCGCCTGCACCGCCAGCACGCTTTTGCCCGCACCGCTCTCGCCAAAGCAAACCGCCATCTCTCCCTCAAGCCACAGATCGTCGAGCAGCCGCCCCGGCAAAGCCGTCCCCTCAAGCTCCGCCACCCACTCCCGAGCCGCCCGAGCCACAAAAGCCGCCCTCTCCGCCACAGCCTGATGACTCGCCTGACTCGCCTGACTCGCCTGACCCTCAAGACTCTCTAGACTCTCGCGACTCCCCTCCGGCACCTCCTCCGCCTTCAATTCATCATTCGATATTCGGACTTCTCCATTCTCTTCCATACACTTCTCCTCCGGACGTATGCAACGCCTGTTCGATGGAATGTAACACAAGATTGCACAGATTGCAACATGTGTTATGTATGGAACGAGACAGAAAAAGGGTATGGGCACCGGATCGGAAAATCGTCGAGGACGGTGGTATATTGGTAGCCCGTGGTCGCGAGATACTGGGATTCGTGCCCGCGACATCGCGTTGGGGCGTCTAAGACACACCAATTTTGTTTAAGGACAGATCAAGACATGGGAACTAAGAAACGGCTGTTCCTGATATTGTGGTCGGCAGGTTTTGTCGGCATTCTCTCTTTTCTGCTGATCGATCTAAAAAGCCTGTTGGCGATCTTGCCGCTGCCGCCCGGCACTCAGGTGCCTCAGATCGATCCCTTGTTATTAAAGGTCATTAGCCTGATCCAGCCGACTGTGATCCTGTCGGTCGCGGTCCTTATCGGAGTTGGGCTTGCTTCAAAAGTGGGTTTGTCGGCGCCGGTCGCGGAAAGAGCTGCGAGCGGAGGCGATTGGGCCGCTGCCCTCAAGCCGCAACTCGTCCCGGGGATCATCGGCGGTATAGTTGGCGGTATTGCGATCGTTTTGACAGCGGCCGCGGCAAAACCGTTTCTGCCCTCCGAGGCTGTTAGGTTGATCGGCGAATTCGGCAAGCTGCTTCCGCTCCCGACCCGGCTTCTATACGGCGGCTTCACCGAAGAATTACTGCTCCGTTGGGGTTTTATGACGCTGCTCGTCTGGGCGGCGTGGCGGCTCTTTCAAAAAGGCCAGGACAGCCCAAAAGCGCCGTATGTTGTCGGTGCGATCCTGATCTCGTCGTCGCCAACTCCACCTTCGGCCTGATCGCCGGCTTCCTCTACTGGAAAAAAGGCCTCGAATCAGCCGTGCTCGCCCACATCCTGACCCACGTCGTATTGTTCACAGCGAGTTATCTCGGAACTTATTTTTGAGGCGTGACCGATGCGAGGCAGCGAAACAAAAAAGTAGAATCGCACAAATCGCAGGCCTGACCCGAAATTTTACGCCCACTCCCGCCGAGAACGGATTGGAGGTGAAATGAATGCCGATGGCACCTTCCCGAACTCCCCGGTCCAAGACTCGGCTTGTCAGACTCAACCGTAATTAAATCTCATATCGATATGCGCTTCCAAAGGCCGTGGACAGAATGAAACAAAGCTAATATCTAAAGCGTAAAAAAAGCTTGGGCTCGACTATGGTCTGGGCTTCGCCGAAGTCATTGGCGCGGTTTAGGCGGTTCCGGTAGATTAATCCCGCGATCTTTGTGGTGTTTTTGTTAGAAACGCATTTATGCTAGGAACGACGACAGCTGGTGGCAAATCGCAGCAGTTTGCGATATCGAATATCGATACGATATTCAACTTCTACAAACCCAAACCGCCGCTCTCTAAGTTTGTCGATATTTTTTGGCTTTACGAAGGCAACAACGCCGAGCGCAGGACCGGTCCAATTCTTCCGACCGGCAGGCTTGAACTGGCTATCAATCTCCGACAGGACGAGATGCGGTTCCATGATTCTGATGTGTCGAAAACTGCCTCCCGCTTTTCCGCTGCGGTCGTTTCAGGTGCGCACGGGCGAATGTTCGTGCCCGCGGCCCGTGAAGAGCTATGTGTCATTGGAGTTCACTTCAAACCAGGAGGCGCTTTTCCGTTTCTGGGGCTTCCCGCGAGCGATCTCGCCGATACTCACGTCGATCTGGATATACTTTGGGGGCCTCTCGCAGGGCTGCTGCGTGAGCGCCTTTGTGAAGCCAGAACATCCGCTGAGCGGTTTCATCTTATTGAAGAGGCCCTCCTGAACCGGTTGGGTCACGGCTTCGAGCATCATCACGCGATTCCTGCGGCTCTGAATATGTTCACGAATAATCACGGTGGACCGGTAGTAAGAGAGGCCGCGAAGCATCTTGAGCTAAGCCAACGCCGGTTCATTCAGATTTTCAAAACAGAGATCGGCATGACACCGAAACTGTTCAACCGGATCCAGCGGTTTCAGAAGACCCGATTGTTGATCGATAGCGATCCATCGCCCGACTGGGCATCCCTCGCCATCGATCTCGGATACTTCGACCAGTCACATCTGATAAATGAATTTCGCGAATTCTCCGGATTTAGCCCAACCGATTATACAGATCGCCACAACAGCCTCATCGAACACGTCGATCGATAGCCCTGCCTTTTTTTGGTCAGGTCAATTTTTTCCAATACAGAACTTATCGGTTAATGGATAATCGGGATCTATGAAGCGAACCTTGATTATCGTTCTAACCGCCCTGCTTTCTATCGCCTTGTTTGCCGGGCTTGTGCATCTGGTGCTCGTCACCGCAAACCTTTCCGAGCCAGCGGCCACCACGGTTCAGGGAGTGACACCCGGACGGATCTGGGCGACGATCGCCGGGTTTATCGGGCTGCTGGGCGTGGTCATTGGCGGGGTGGCCCTGCGCCGGGCCACGAAGGGTATCGAGCCGGGTCATGGGAGAAACTGGGCCATCGTGGCCGTTGTGGCGGGTCTGATCGCTGTGCTGAATGGTGGACTGAATTTGGCCGTTGCCACGGGTGGTCCCGGCACCGGAAATGGAGTGGTCGGGGCCGCCGGGGCGTTAGTATTGGGACTGATAGCGACTGGTATCGGTGTGCTGGCACTGGTTCGATCCCGGAGAGCGGCTTGATCTTTCGATTCCCATACGGAAACAACAAAAAGGAGAGATGAAATGGCCGAACAGAATGTGTTTGCGAATGATAGACGATCACAAGAGGAAACCGTTATGAGGAAAAGGAGCGGGAGGGTGAAGATGGCCGTGATCGATGACATCCGCGTTGAATTTGATCGAAGAACCTTTCTTCAGGGCCTTGGGATCGCGGTATTGGCCGTTCAGTCTCTGGCTCTGATCGGATGTGAATCCGGAAATCCGCCAATCGACGATAAGATGAAGGCCGAAAACCTGATCATGCAGTCGAGTCCCGGCAAGTTCGATCACGTACATGATCTCCTAATTCCATACACCCTTCTAAGAACTCCGCCAAGCGAGGGGGTTAAGCTCTTGAGTACCAAAAGCTTCTTTCACCGGCACGAGGTCGAGTTGACTCAGGAAGAACTCACCACCGTGAACCTGGGAGGGTCTGTGACCCGAAAGGCGAGCAGCCACCTCTTCGTTATCGCTTTGGCGAAGTGACTTCCGAGCTCGGACGAGCGTGCCATGCGCCAGACAAATGGCTAACGATCAGATCACCTCTTCAGACTTTCGATGTACGGTGATCATGCGACGCCTTCTTCGGAGATTAAAGCGATACGAGATCGTTTGGGGTTACGTCGAAGGCCTAATTCTACACGTCGATGTCGTTAGCTACGTCTGCGGGTTACGTAGTCCGTAGGGGGATCTCCTTTTATTGAGTGTTTTGGGCCTTAAATTCGAGTGTGCCAATAATAAAATACCCGCTTTTTTGGGAGAGTCAAACTAGTGAATAGTTAAGAGTGATCAGTGATCAGCTGGCTCCGGCTCAGTCCCTCTTTCGGGCTGAATGGTTCGCACGATCAAAAAGGCGAGGAGCGGAACGGCGATCGCGTAAATGTACTGCGTCCGCGACACGCCGATGCCGAACGGAAACCAGATGCCTGGCACGCCGATCGGATCGAGGATCTCACCGCCGAAAAACGCGACTATGATCGAGGCTAATGTGAGGAGCGGCGGGATTCGCATCGGCCCCTCATAAACAATACGCACGGCGATCACGACAAACAGCGCGATCGACCCGAGCCTGCAGGCGGTCGTCGCACTCGCCGAATGGGTCACGGAGCCGGCGATCCCGGCGACCGCCAGCACGATAGCCGCCACATCGATGCTTCGCCATGGACGGAGGCACCATCGATTCCAGGCCAACGTCCAGAAGGCCACCGTTGGCACCCACATCCATGACGCCAGCCACGAATAGGTACGCAGATCCATCAGATCGGTCCACGCGACGATCGCATTGTTGAGCCTCCTGGCTGCCATGAG
>JBDTXM010000206.1:0-6840 GCA_040006215.1 Acidobacteriota bacterium | reverse complement strand
GTTCGCTACTTGGTATGCCCAGTCTCTAAAATTTTGCCGTCCTTTTGTGAGATTCTCGCAATAGCTACCCCACCAACCCAGTCTTTAGGTAGAGATCCAGTCACGGTCCAAATTTCGTTCTTTAACTCAGCGACGTAAGGCTTTTCATTCTCGATCTGGTCTTTTCCGTAGATAGGTACCCATGACCTCACGGCTATTTCAACAGCTTCTTGCTCATTAGATACATAGCCCGTCTTAGACTCTTCCCCGGACGGACGGGAGTTCTGACTCAAGTAAGGGGTCTCCGGTCTTTGTTGATTTGTAGCAGTTGTCGTCTGTAATCCACAACTACAGCCACCGGCAAAAACGGAGGCAACAAAAAGTCCCGACAGCGTGCAGAAAAGAGTCTTCATCCTGGTCAGTACCCTGCTACCCCACACTCCCCTCCAACTTCAACCCCAGCAATTTCGTCGCCTCGACAGCGTATTCCATTGGCAGTTCGCGGAAAACCTCTTTGCAAAATCCGTTAATGATGAGCGAAACAGCGTCTTCCTGCGGGATGCCGCGTTGCTGCAGGTAGAAAAGCTGGTCTTCGCTGATCTTTGAGGTGGTGGCTTCGTGTTCGACTCGAGCGGTGTTGTTCATCACCTCGATGTAGGGAAACGTATTCGCTTCCGACTTACCGCCGATGAGCATCGAATCACACTGAGTGTAGTTACGAGCTCCGTCGGCCTTTGGCATTATTTTCACCAGGCCGCGATACGAGTTGTTGGATTTCCCGGCAGAGATGCCTTTCGAGATGATCGTCGACTTCGTATTTTTCCCAAGGTGGATCATCTTGGTGCCGGTGTCGGCGATCTGAGCGTTGTTAGTTAGCGCGACCGAGTAAAATTCGCCGATCGAATTATCACCCTGCAAAATTACGCTCGGGTATTTCCAAGTGATGGCAGAACCGGTCTCGACCTGCGTCCACGAGATCTTCGAATTCACACCGCGGCACGCTCCACGCTTGGTCACAAAGTTATAAATGCCGCCCTTGCCGTTCTCGTCGCCCGCGTACCAGTTCTGCACGGTCGAATATTTGATCTCTGCGTCATCGAGAGCGACAAGCTCGACAACCGCCGCGTGCAGCTGATTAGTATCAAACTGCGGTGCCGTACAGCCCTCGTTGTAGGCAACGTAGCCGCCTTCTTCCGCGACGATCAGCGTACGCTCAAACTGTCCCGCTTCCTGCGTATTGATTCGGAAATAGGTCGACAGCTCCATCGGGCAGCGGACGCCTTTCGGGATGAAAACGAACGAGCCATCCGAAAATACCGCCGAGTTCAAAGCCGCGTAATAGTTGTCACTCGTCGGAACGACCGATCCCAAATATTTCTTGATCTTGTCCGGATAAAGCTCAACTGCCTCGGTAAACGAGCAAAAGATCACGCCCGCCTCGAGCAGCTTTTTCTTGTACGTCGTCGCCACCGAAACCGAATCGAACACTGCGTCGACCGCCACGTTCGCCAGCATCTTTTGCTCGGTGATCGGAATGCCTAGTTTCTCAAACGTCTTGATCAGCTCGGGATCTACTTCGTCGAGGCTTGCCTTTTTCGCCTTTTCTTTCGGCGCCGAATAATACGAGATGTTCTGGAAATCGATCGGCGGGTAATCGAAATTCGCCCAGTTGCTCGGCTCCGACATTTTCAGCCAGTGGCGATACGCCTTAAGCCGAAATTCGAGCATCCATTCGGGCTCGTTCTTTTTCGACGAAATCAGCCGGACCGTATCCTCGGACAAACCTTTCGCGATGGTCTCGGTCTCGATGTCGGTAACAAATCCGTATTTGTATTCTCGATTTGTTAATAATTCTGCTGCTGTACTCATTTGATGTCCTGCCTACTGCCCACTGCCTACCGTTTCGAGCGTTCGATGAATTCCCTCTATCGAGTGAAACATCGCGTCGACCGAGCTTTCCGATCCTACCAACTGTGCAAGCGTGATCTGCGAAAGCGCGTGTTCGACGATCTCGTGCAGCCCGACGATCACCGGCCGAATGCCGCAATCGCCTTTGTGAACGCATTTTTCCAGAATGCCCGTATAGCTTTCGCAGTGCTTGTTCAGTACATCTTCATCAAGCACCTTGATGATCTCGCTAAGCCGGATCTCGCCCGCCGGCCGCGCCAGCAAATATCCGCCCTTCGTCCCGCGTGTCGAATGGACAAATCCGGCCTTGTTCAGCAGCCACATCAGCTTACCCGCGTTCGCGGTCGAAATACCCTCGCGTTCAGCGATCTGAGGCAGCGTCAAGCTCTCGCCGTTGGTCAAATTTGCCAACTGAACGAGACATCGGAGCCCATATTCTTCCTGTGCGGAAATTTTCATAACCTATTCTTGAGTAGGACGTTAGTTATACCTTTATAAGGATAATCCCAAATCGTTACTTTTTTGTCAAGATTGAGAATAGACCGTTCGGCGGTCTTCCTTACGCCGGCAGTCTTTACGTCTCTGCGACTTTGCGTTAAGTAATATTTCAGCGGCCGTCAATCTAATGAAGAAAAGCCGCTAAATGCTTCAATATCGCTTCCTTCGACTGCGCGCCAACGATGCGGTCGACCTCTTTCCCGTCTTTGAAGATCAACATGGATGGAATGCTCTGAACGCGGAAACGTCCTGCAGTCGCTTGATTCGCATCGACATCGAGTTTCCCGACGCGTACCTTGCCGCTTAGCTCGACCGCGAGTTGCTCAACTATTGGAGCGACCATCCGGCAAGGGCCACACCAGGCGGCCCAGAAATCTACGAGTACGGGCAGAGCCGATTTCTCGACCTCCGACGTAAAATTCGCGTCCGTTACGATCAGCAGCTTGACCTCGCCTGCAAGAGGCGTTTTACATCGCCCGCAGACGGCGTCGGCGATACGGCTCGGATCGATGCGGTTCTTTGCGCCGCATTTCTGACAACCAATTATCTGTGCATTTGCTGATGTAGCCATGGTTCAGTGTCTCGCTAATTTCACTTTAGATCGGCCGGCCCGCACTTCTTTTGAAGAGCGAGCAGTTTTTCGTTTTCGCGCTCGAATATACCGCGGATCACCGCTCCGTCCGACGGCTCTTTTGCCAGCGTCTCTGGGTTCCACTGGCTGCGGGTAGTATCGAAAAAATCCCCGCCGTAAATGTGAATACCGCCCGTGAATCGCGCGAGCGGATTTGTGACCGAGTGTATGGTGTCGCCCGGCAACGCGACCGAATCACCCGCGAAAAGTGCCCTCGCCCCGTAGGCTTCGATGCTGTCCGCGGTTTTCCGCCACATGAGATTGTCTTCGCGACCGGTGTAGATCCCGATGTTTGCCCACATCAAATGGTTGTGCGGCATCAGGTTCATTTGCGGCGACCATCTGGCGCTAAAGATAGAAAGCGTCTTTGACCGAAGCAGAATTTTCATCCCCGCGTCGTGCGGTTCGCCGATCGCCGCCAGCACATCTTTCGGCGAACGTACTGCCTTTGCTAAAACTTCCAATACCGCGGCCTGCGCCTCTTTCTCCCTGTTTGCGGCAATGCAATCCTCAACAAATCGGTCGATGTCCATGTTCGATCGCTTGCTTACAAGATAGGACCGTGCCGAAGCATTCGAGAGCTTCGGCAAAACGAAAGGTGTGGAAACAGCGGCCGCTGCCGTGAGAAATTGTCGCCTGGACAAGCCATCGTCTTTCACGTTCTTGGTCATGGAATTCTCCCTGTCGATCTCTTTTTGCGAGCACCAGCGTATCAAAACTCGCGGCCCGCAATCAATCAAAAAATGGTTCGCAGCTAACGATCGCGGCGGCACGCGGGTCAGTGTTGAAACTTATTTCGGATCTTAACCGCGCGTTCGATGACATCTACGTTCTCGAGTATTTTCAGCCGCAGGTCGTTGTCGAGATTCGGATTATCGGCTAGGAATTTGTTGACGATATCCAACGCCTCCGGACTCTTCTGCCCGCCGATGAACGCACCTAGCCAACCGTTGACGAAAAATATCTTGCGGTTGCGTTTGAGGTTTGGCAGTTCGGCGAGGGCACGTTGGAGATATGGCAGCGACAGATCGTCATGCCTGATCGAATTGAACGGCCCCATCGCGGCCTCGATCCAGCTCTCTGAGATGTCTTTGTTGTTTACAAAATCGCTCCAAAATTTCTCGCGGTTTTCCTTCGTCTCAAAGGCCGCGTGCGCGGCATAGGCGTAACGCTTTGCGTCATCGCTTGTCTCTGTCTTTTCAAGATCAGCCAGCAACTTCGGCGCACCCGGATCGCCGAGGCTCGCAAGCCGCGTGACAATGTCGAAACGATCCTTGGTCTTAAGCGGGATGCTCTTAGATGTGGTCGCGGCCAGCATTCCTTTCAGCATATTCCTTGCATTCGTCGTCGAGGCGATATTCAAAAACGCGCGGTAGAACGTGATCCGCTGCCCGAGCGTCGGAGCGTTTTGCATCTTTTCGATGAGAAGTTTTTCTAGTTGAGCTGACAATAGCTCGCGATCTTTATCGTTCAGGTAGTAGCTCATCGCGGCCGATGTTCGGCCCAGGATCGACTGCGTTATCGTCTCGTCGTGCTCAGCCGGCAGGTTCTTTATCACCAGCTCGACATACGTCTTTGGATCGAGCTCGCCTTCGCGGACGCTGTCCCACAGGGCGCCGTACATCATCGAACGGAGAAAATCGTCTTTTTCGTTTTGGACGTTTTTCAGGACGTAATCGCGGCTCTTGTCGTCGAGCAAAAAGATGCCGTAGCCGTAGTCTTGGTAGTTACCAAATATCAGGTCGGGCAACGGATAGTTTTCGATCTTCCGATGGGTCTTCTTATCGTACGATCGTGGCAAGTAATCGATGTAATTGCTTTGGGCAAATAGGTCGCCATCCAGAACTTCCGTTTCGGTACCGTACCGAAGCAGTATCTTCGTAGACATTCCCCAATTCGACTCGCCGCCGTAGGAGTCTATCTGGGTGTAGTCCAGTGAGGGCAACATCCACGCTCCTGTCTGGCCTGGTGCCACCGCAACTTCGGTGTGGGCTTCACCAAAGCGGAATCGTATTGTCGGGACACCCGGCTGCGTGATCCAGTACTTTGCCCACTCTGGCAGACCGCGACGGCCGTAGGTTTTCTGAAGCTCACTTACCAGATCCATCCACTCTGCATTCTTAAATGCGTACTTCTTCAGAAAATTCCGAATGCCTGTTTGAAATTCCTTCTCGCCAACAAACGACTCTGCCTGGCGGAGAAATGCCGGAGCTTTGTTATAGACGATGTTGCCGTAGGCGGATTTTGCGGCGGAGAGATTGTCGATCTTTTGGTAGATCGGCGTCGTCCCCTTGGTCGAGTCGGTCGCGTAGGCGGGTTGTTTAATGCGTTCGTAAAAGACCTTCCACGCATTCGTCTCGGGCATGATCTTTTCCATCGCCTTGTACGCCATAAAGTTGGCAAAGCCCTCTTTCAGCCACAGGTCGTCGAACCATTTCATCGTCACCATGTCCCCAAACCACTGATGCGCCGTCTCGTGAAAGATCAGCGTCGCACGGTTGATGTAGTCGCTCTTGGTCGGCTCGGTCGGAAAAATGATCGACTGCTCGCGTACAAACGTCGCCCCCGCATGCTCCATCCCGCCAAACGGAAACTCGGGTATCAGCACCAGATCGTATTTCGGAAAAGGGAATTTGTAGTCGAAGTAGGATTCGAGGTATTTGATGCCCTCGCGAACAAGTCGAAAAAGCTCGGCGGCATGGGGCTGAAATTTCGCGGCTTGGGACTTTCTAAAGAAAAAGCGCGTGAGGATGTCTGGACCGCCGACCCTTTCTGAACTTGGTAACTCATAGCTCGCAATCTGACCAAACTCACCAACGGCGAACGTAAAAACGTAGGTGCTGATCGGCGGGGTCTGATCAAATCTAAAGCCGTTCGCACAAAACTGACCGGCGGTGCACTCATATTTCGTGATGCTTGCTATATTTGAGTTCGAAATAACCTTCCATTGTTTTTCTACCTTGACGTCCAATTCAAACCTCGCTTTCAGATCCGGCTGGTCAAACACCGGGAATGCCAAGCTGGCATCACTGGGG
This sequence comes from Acidobacteriota bacterium, assembly GCA_040006215.1. Classification (GTDB taxonomy): domain Bacteria; phylum Acidobacteriota; class Blastocatellia; order Pyrinomonadales; family Pyrinomonadaceae; genus OLB17. Next base: position 789 of record JBDTXM010000206.1, on the reverse strand, counting down.
ACGAATAGCGAATAGATATATTCCGCTCCATCCTCTTTGTCGACGTACCGCGTGATTGCCGAACCGCTCGTCAATATCGGCGACGTGAAATCGAGCTTGATGACGTTCTCACCCGCCACAACTCCGGCGCCGAAAATCAGGTGTTCGTTAAGATCCTGATAGTATCCTTCTCGGTTGGACGGAGCGGTATAGCCCGCTGCTTTCATCGGCTGGCCGTTGAGCGTCACATTAGCGATCGTCGAATCCTTTTCATGCCCTGCGATCTTTCGCCAATCGAGAACTATCGGCGGAATGACGTCATCCGACTTTCTGCCCGGAGGTTGTATCGACCCGCCCATCGCGTCGGGGTTGAAAGCCGTGGCTAACGATCCGCCCGAGACCTTCACCCGTATCTCGATCGTCCCCTTCAGCACCGGCGACATCCTTTCGAGCGTCAGATTTAGCTTGTACCGCACGTCCGAATACCGCGCGGCCCGCCAGACGGCCAGCTCGTGCGACACACCCGGTCCGATCGGCGGAACTTGGGAAAACGACACAAAGGGCAGCATTAGTATGAGCAGCGGTGCAATTTTTAGGAGCATAAAATTTTCAATACCTAATTTTCCCGCAAAGCCGCCAAGACGCCAAGAAGAAATAAGGGACAGGTCTAAACCCTTGGCCCAAACTGCTCTACCCCCTTTTCTCCTGTCTTCCTTTCCTCTTCCTTTGCGACTTTTGCGACTTTGCGGGATCCCTCTTCTGTCAGCGATCCTGCGAGACTTTCCGGCGAACCCATCCGTTCGCTACTGG
>JBDTXM010000205.1:0-6939 GCA_040006215.1 Acidobacteriota bacterium | reverse complement strand
TTACATAATCACGTTCAAATCGCTGGCGTTCATCGAGATCTCCATCTTTGAATGCTAACGCCTTTTCACGTTCGGATTTGAGTCGGGCGATCTCTTTTTTAAGGCCATCCTCGCTCCAGTCCGCGAGCTTTCCGTCATATTCATGCTTGCCCTGATACGCTCCAAACTGCGGATTGGCGTCAAAGTAATCCTTCAAGAATTGCTCGACATATGGGTCCCATTTCGTGTTGGACGCCGTCGTCGGGCCAGAATTTTGCGGGGTGTTTGTCGCTGACATCGGTTGCTTGCAGCTGCCGAAGACCATCAACATAAGAAAAATTAAAATGGTCGAGATTTCCTTCATATTATTTTCCTTCCAAGAATGCAGTTTATCCGATGGTACGCATGAACCAGATGAAAAGATTATTTTTACGAGCGATGAGAGCAAAATATATGAGATTATGGCCGTAAAGGCAAGCAACTAGGCGATTTTCGGGAATTGCGGTCCGTACCCGCCAGCTCCAAAACATTCTCCAAGATCGTCCGCTTTTAAATGTCTGTTTGAAAAAGTGTAAACTTGTCGTTTTCTTATGTCAGCACGGAAACTCGGTGTAGCAATTGTTGGATTGGGTGGAGCGGTCGGAACGACGATCGTTGCCGGGATCGAACTTCTAAAGAAAGGTCTGATCGAAAAGGATGGCCTGCCATTAGCGGACATTGAAGCCGGACTTGTTGATTACGAAGACATCATCTTTGCCGGATGGGACTTATACGGCGAACATCTTGCGAATGCAGCTGAAACTCACGACGTCCTAACATACAGGCAATTCACTGCCGTCGAGGACGTGCTTCGGAACATCAAACCGTGGCCGGCGATCAGTGATCCGAAATTCGTCTCTAATATCAGCGGTGAAAACGTGCTCGCCGCCGCTTCGCTGCGCGGGTCGATCGATAGGGTCCGTCAAGATCTCCGCGACTTTAAGAAAACCTGCGATTCCGTGGTTGTCATAAACCTTGCATCCACAGAAAAACTTGCCGCCGAAGGGAACGAGGCGTTCAATACGCTTGCCGGATTTGAACGGGCTCTTGACGACAACTCGCGGGATATTTCGCCTGCACTTCTTTACGCATATGCCGCCATCGCGGAAACCGTGCCCTTCGGTAATTTCACACCATCGGTTTCAGTCGATATTCCCGCTCTCGTCCAATTCGCCAACAATCAGAATGTTCCGATCGCGGGAAAGGATGGCAAAACGGGCCAGACATTCATCAAAAGCGTTCTGACACCAGCCCTCAAAAGCCGAGCGTTAAGGGTGCGCGGATGGTTCTCTACAAATATTTTGGGAAATCGCGATGGACTTGTGCTTAGCAATGAAGATTCTCTCGCCTCAAAAGTGAAAACAAAAAGTTCACTCCTTGAGGATATCTTGGGTTACGAGGTTGAAGACCATATTGTTGACATTCGATACTACAAGCCGCGCGGCGACAACAAAGAGGCTTGGGACAATATCGACATCACTGGCTTTTTGGCCCAACCCATGCAGTTAAAGATAAATTTTCTCTGCCGTGACTCGATCCTTGCCGCACCGCTCGCGATCGAGATCGCCAGATGTCTGAACCTCGCGACACAGCGAGGCGAGGGGGGGATTCAGGAGCAGCTCTCGGTCTTTTTCAAACTCCCGATGGCTACCGCCGGCAAACCTGAGCAGGCGTTTCACAAGCAGGAAGATTTGCTGCTCGCCTGGCTGAAGAAGAAGTAAATTCGCTTGACTTACGTCCCGGCGTTTTCCTATCGCGCAGCCGCGTGATAGATTAAAAATCATGCTTAATTCAATGTCGGTTTCCTTGCCTGAGGACCTCGAAAACGAGCTGCGTTCCGTTGCAAACGACCTGGTAAGTTCGGAAATGGTTTCACGGATCTGGAATAAGGACGCGTCCGTTTGGACAGGCGATGACGAGGCGAAATGGCTCGGGTGGTTAGATATAGTCGACCGGGAAAAGGGAAACGTCGCGAAATATGGGGCGTTTCATAGTGACATCGAAGCCGCCGGTTTCAAAGATATTCTACTCATGGGAATGGGAGGCTCGTCATTGTGCCCGGAAGTGCTCGGCTTTGCGTTCGATAAGAAGAATTTTCATATTCTCGACTCAACCGTTCCTGCCCGTATCAAAGCGATCGAGGATCTCATCGACATTGAAAAAACCCTGTTCATGGTTGCAAGCAAATCAGGCTCGACCCTTGAACCTAACTGCTTTAAGCAATACTTTTTTGAGAAAATTGCGCAAAAGGTCGGCAAGGAAGAAGCCGGGAAGCAATTCGTCGCGATAACCGATCCCGGCTCAAAAATGGAACAGATCGCGAAGGCTGACGGCTTTCGCAGCATCTTCTACGGTGACCCGAAGATCGGCGGACGGTTTTCTGCCCTGTCGGCATTTGGTCTAACTGCTGCCGCGTCAATGGGCCTCGACATTGAGAGTCTGTTAGCTCGTGCCGGCGAGATGACGGAAGCCTGCAAAGACCAGGGCACCCAAAATCCGGGATTTCTTCTTGGAGTTGTGCTTGGCGTTTGTCGTGCACGCGGAAAAAACAAGCTAACAATTTTTACGGGTGAAGAGATTTTCGATCTCGGGGCGTGGCTCGAGCAGCTTATCGCTGAATCGACGGGCAAAAAAGGTATTGCGATAATTCCGGTCGACCGCGAACCGATCGAACCTGCCGAAACCTACAGTAAAGATCGGGTGTTCGTCAGCCTCTCCCTCAAGGGCGGCAAAATGGCCGAGGCTTGGAAGGAACTCAAGGATTCGGGCCATCCTTTCATTTCTATCGAGCTCGATTCGCTCGAAAATATCTGGCAGGAATTTTTTCGCTGGGAATTTGCGACTGCCGTCGCGGGATCGATCATGGATATAAATCCCTTTAACCAGCCTGACGTTGAATCGGCTAAGATCGAAGCTCGAAAACTGACAGACGAATACGAGCATTCCGGCTCGCTGCCGGAAGAGGTGCCGTTCTTTACGGACGATCTCGGCCAGCTTTTTTCGAGCAAAGACCAAGCGATCGCCCTGTCTAGTGCCACCGACCAACGCTCGATCGCGGGGATGTTAACGACCCATCTCGATCGAATAAAAACGGGCGATTATTTTGCCCTGCTCGCCTACGTGGAGATGAGCGCGGAAAATGAGGAATTACTTCAGACGATCCGAACAAAGGTCCTGGAAAAATATCGCGTTGCCACGTGCCTTGGTTTCGGGCCGCGCTTCCTGCATTCGACGGGGCAAGCCTACAAGGGGGGCAATGACGACGCACTGTTTTTGCAGATAACGTCCGACGACAAATTCGACCTGGCTGTCCCCGGGCAGAAATATACTTTCGGTATCGTTAAGGCCGCACAGGCCAGAGGCGATTTTCAGGTTTTATTGGATCGCGGACGGCGTGCCCTGAGAATCCACTTGGGTGCCGATGTAAAAAGCGGGTTGGAAAAACTTGCGAGCATGCTCTGAAACGCTATTCGTAGCTTAGAGCTTCCACTGCGTCGAGGCGCGCGGCCCGCAGTCCCGGATAGACTGCCCCGAGCACGCCACTGACGATCCCGATGATCACAATGCTCAGAACCACTCTCGGCTCGATCTGAACATTGAGCGTGCTCCAATTCGCTAGAATTATCTTTAAGAACCAGGTCGAAACCACGCCCAACAGAACTCCGCCGAGGCTGATCATTAGAGCCTCCTGGACAATCGTCCAGGCTATGTTCGAGTTGGACATGCCCAGAGATTTCAGAACGCCGATCTGCCGCGTCCGCTCAGTCACGGTGGTATACATGGTGAGGAGAATTATCAATGCGCTAACCGCCCCGGCCACTCCGATCACTACGTTGAGAAAAACATTCAGTGCAGGAATTCCCTGCATGTACAGTTCTTCGATATCGCGCGTCAGCATGATCTGGTTCTCGGGAAATTTGTCTTGAAGAGCTTTGGCTACGTTCTCCTGCGAGTATCCATCCTTGACCTTGACCAGGATCGCCGACACCTTGCCTTCGGCACCCAGTTGATTCTGCATTGTTGAGAGCGGGATCTTTACTCGACCTCCTACGCTGGGCTCATAAATTCCGACCAGCGTGAAATCGCGATCGTACATAGTAACTTTATCGCCTAATTTCAAACTTTTCTGCTCTGCCCAGGCGGCATCGCAGATCGTCTCATCCGTTCCGTCCGCGAAGCCCCGGCCTTTGACTATTTGCAGCCCGACGACCGCTGAATACGATGTAAGATCGACTCCATCGACAAGCCGCGAACCCGTCAGACCATCCTTAACGGAAATCGTGTTCTGAGCGAGCGGTATGGCCACGGAGACACCCTCTACCTTTTCGATCTGCTGGACAACCGAGAGCGGAACGCGCAGGGCTTCGGAGCCAGTCAAACCAATGCTTCCCGATGCACGCACCATTATCTCGGCTCCGACCTTAGCCTCGCGTTGGGCCCGCTCGCGGAGCGTACCGTTGGCCAGGCCGACCGTAAAAACGATCAGCAGGATGCCCATGCCAATACCGACAATGCTCACCGCCGTTCGGGCCGGCCGGTGAAGCATGTTTGAAAAAACGAGACTATTCATGTCGGTTGATAGATCTGCCAGCGGGCTCCTGATAGCTCGACTTGGTCCGTTAACGGACGCAGTCCGATAAGCGTCCGCATTGGCAAAGCGATCTGTGCCCGACATGTATGTCGTCGGGCGTGCCTTGTGGATCAGCGCCGGAATGCAGCAGATCGCTTGATCTCATCGATAGCGATGTACGTAGCCCGAAGTCCTGTTGCCAACTCGCTAAGGCCTTTAGCCAAACTATTAAGTGAATCGGCTACCATCGTCTTATACATCGCGTCCGGATCCTTATCCTGGATAGTACTGCGGGCCACATTGGACGTCGTGTCGGCCGCCAGGAACATAAGTTTGGCCCGTTCGGTGGGCCGCATATCTGCATATTCTGCCATAAAAAATAATTTCCTCCGCTTACTAAGAGGTTTTGGCAAAATCATTTCCAGACAAGATGGTATTTATGTCGAGACGCCCTGATCATCAGAATTCAAAACGGCCACAGCGTCGATCGAAACCAGAACTCCGGGAACATTGGCCCCGAGCTGAGCTATCGAGCGAGCGGGTTTATTTGCCGGGAAAAATTCAACGTAGGCCTCGTTCATTTCTTTATATTGATCGGGGCGAGCGAGAAGAACAGTAACTTTGACGGCTAGATCAAGCGAGCTTCCGACGGAACGCAATACAAGATCGAGATTCTTCAACGCCTGGGCGGTCTGTTCCTGCATCGTCGTGCCGACAAGATCGAGCGGGCCGTCACCGCCGGGACGAACAGCGATCTGACCGGATACGAACGCAAAGCCGTTCGCAACGACAGCGTGTGAGTATGGCGAGTGAGCGCCGGCATAGCCGGGGATCTCGGTGAAGTATTTGATCTCCATGGACGTCGGTAGGCGGGAACTAAACCCCGACGGTTTCGTCCTCTTCGATCAAATACGGAGAGACGGCTGCTTTGTCGATGTCCTGTTCGAGAACTTTGGCGATGACGGGCAGGCTCAGACTGCGGACCTTTTGAATTCCGGGAACTTCGTGGCCTTTGGCATAGACGGCGTGGCGGCCGTTCTCTTTATACCATTCGGAGAGCGACGCGGTCTTGTGCATCTCCTCAATGATCTGCCTCCAGCCGACGCCTGTATTGTAAGCACAGAATGAAACCTCGCCTTCCTGTGTGCCATAGGGGATCACACACATCTCTGTGCGGCGGAAATCGTAGTTGAACAGGTCCTGAAACCACATTCCCTCGACACACAGTACACGCCACATGTCGTCGGTCTCATTTTTCGGCTCGGCCTTCATCCGGTCGTTTCGGTCGGAATTAGACTCAGTCGATGATGGGCGGAAAAGATTCAATATCTGCGAGATCGGAAAGCCCTCAGGCGCCTTTGCGGCGTCATAATTTCGCATAATCGCCATGCCCAGCTGCGCCATCGTCAATTTCTTTCCGCGAGCGGTGTCAGTGATCACCGAGACGTCCTTCATGAACTGCTCGTAATTGAAGAAATCAAAGAGTGAGGTCATTTGATTCGTGTGTTTATTGACGACGATCAGCGTGAAAATGCCGCAATTCGGGTGGCAATTGCATGACGACCAACCCCACGGAGCATCGGCTCCCTGCAGCATATCCATTACCGACGTAAACGCCGAATATGAAGACAGCGGAAACCAATCGCGAAGCGGTTCGAGAACGCCGTCGAGCTGTTCTTTCAGATCGTGGGTCATTCCCGACAGCGTATATCGTTGTGCAATGCGGTCGGCGTCTTTTATATCCTCATCGCGTCCTGTGAACGAAACCGGCTGAAACGCGATCGTCTGGACCTTATCGATATTTTCGGCGGCAAATTTGACGATGCTGCCGATGCCCTCGTTGTTCCACGAATTAACGATAGTCGTAACGAGTGTGACCTTGATACCCACGGAAGCGAGATTTTCGATCGCCTTAAGTTTTACGTCAAATAGGTTGCCAACGCCGCGGTGCTTGTTGTCCTCTTCGTTCGTGCCGTCAAACTGCAGATAGACGCCGTGCTGGCCCGCAGCTTTCGCCGCTTTACAAAACTCGATGTCTTCGGCGTAGCGAATGCCGTTGGTCGCGGCCAAAATACGGTAAAAACCGATCTTTTTCGCATAGGCGACGGATTCGAGAAAATGTGGGGCGATCGTCGGCTCGCCGCCGGAGAAGAGGATGATGATCTGACGGCGGGGCTTGAACGAGACTGCCCGGTCGAGGATAGCCTTGGTGTCCTCAAAGGTCGGCTCGTGCACATACCCGACCTGATTTGCATCCATGAAGCACGGATTGCACATCATGTTGCAGCGGTTGGTCAGGTCGACGGTCAGCACGGCACCGCGTCCGAATTTGATGTCAGACGTACCGTGAT
>JBDTXM010000204.1:0-6966 GCA_040006215.1 Acidobacteriota bacterium | reverse complement strand
CGCATCTTGAATGGCTTTCGGATCAGCTTGACCAGCGGATCGATCAAATATGCAAAAAATATCGCCAACACCACAAGGAACAGCAAATAGGTAAGCGAGTAGAGAGCGAAACCAACCAGGCCAAGAACGAGCAACAGCAATAGTGCGGTGATCACAACCCTTACTATCGACCTCATCGGCGGCGATGTCGGGTCGAGGAATATCCGCCGAGCATGCGGCAGTTGTTCGCGAAGCTCGGCGGGCGTTGGTTCCGCCGGCGTTTGGCTGTCTTCCTGACCGTTCATATTCGTCCTGTTCAGCGGCGATCAATTTTCATTGTCGTCGTTATCATTATCGTCGTTTTCGTTTGCGGGCGCCTGCTTATTTGTGTCTTTCTTTTCTTCGTCGTCGAGCTGCTTTTTTTCTTCCGGCGTCTCCGGTGCCTGACCGGAATCGGCCGCGGGCGCCTGACCCTTCTGGTCGCGGATCTTGATCAGACGGGCTTCGTCGTCCTCGTAAACGATCTCCATCCAGCCGCTTTCGAGGCCCTTGGCGATCATGTCGTCGTTCTCTTTCGCGTCGGCGAATATGAAACGGGCACCGAATTTTTCGCGAATGATGGGCCCGGCATCCTCAGTCTTGCCGTTCGTGATATCGATCAAGAGTTTGTAGAGGTCTGGATTCTGCGAATAGAGATAATTCGGATCGAGACCGTAAACGTAGGTGTGTTTGGTGTCGAAGTAGAACAACTTAGGGAAATCATCCCAATTGCAGTTAAAGATCCGCTCGCCGGCCGGGATGTTCTCATTTCCCTTTTCATCGAGGCCGGTCGCCCACTCCATCGTCCGGCGGTAGCGGTCCGCTGATTCGTTGCCCTTGATGATACTGACGAGGCCGTCCTCGTTAAGCCCGAATGAATGGATGCCGGTCAGGTTGTAAACAAACCAAACGGTCAGAACGATGCCGATCACCCACGCGCAGGCCAGCTTTACCGAATTCCAAACTACCTGCTGCTGCGTCGGGCGTTCCTTGTCCAAATACGGTTCGAGTTCGAGCGCTACGTCGGGCGGAAGCTCCGGTTTGCTCGATGCCCAAAACGCCTGCCAACTAAACGCCGCGAAAAGGATCGCGAAAGGCGGAAAATATTCGGCGAATCGCTTGGAGCGAAATTGAGCGGCAAGCAGGATCGAAACGAACGCGAGAAAGAACGTCGCTTTTTCTGGAAGCTTGCCGTTTCGCGGCATGAATAGGATGTATCCGATAAGCATCGCAAGCAGTGCCACTGGGAAATTCATCAGCAGTTCCTGTCCCGTGTAGGCGTACCATTCGCCGCCGACCGCTACCACAAAATCGCCCCCAACCTTAAACTTCTCGATGAAATGCTCAAAAAAGAGGGCGAGGTTGTGCGGGAAATACGGATTGATGATGTTGCCGAGGAGCAAGCCGCCGCCGGAATACGCGAGCGGGCGCCATTCGAACCGACGTTCATTCCAGCCGATTATCACCGTCCAGATCATCGCCGCAATGAACAAAAGCGGAAACAGACTGTACGTCCAGACGAACGCAAACATCAACGGCAGAAGCCAAATGTATTTTCGCTCGAACAACAGATAGATCCCGACGATCGTGATAACGATCGTAAGCGGCGGAGCCTTGGCCATATTCATGCGGAAATAGAACATGCTGGAGCATGTAAGGATCGCCGCAAGCCAAACGAGTTGATACTTGATGTCGTATTTATAAAGGAGCCAATAAACCGAAAAGATCGCGAGGGTGCCGAACGTTACGGCAGCGACCTTGGCCGCCATCACGGGTTGAAAAACCCAGAGAAACGGTATCTGAAGCAGGTGAAACAGGAAATGATGGTCAGCGTAACCCTGTGGATTCAGCACCGTAAGCGGCAGCCACTGAAACGTCGGCAGCCATTGGCCGTGCCGGAAATTTTCCCAGAGCAACGTGCTCCAACGGATGTGATAATAGCCGTCCCAGTCGCCGCAGCAGATCGCGTCGGTCTGTTTCTGCAGATAAATCATCACCATCAGCACGGCCAAAAACCCAAATATCAGATAAATGACGCGCGATGCGGCTTCGCTGTCGAGATACGACCGCCAGGAAACCTTGGATGCGGCGGGAGCAGGCCGAACGTTGGCAGCAGCACCGGCTGGTTCAGGATCAATAATTTCTTCCATTAAATTCGTTTATAATTTGAGTTAGCGGCGTATCCGCCTCGATGAATTAAGGTAAAAAATAGCACAGAACGAGAGGCACTGTCAGCTTTCAGCCGATTCGCGCGACTTAAGCGACACCGCTTGCCAAGGCTTTTGCCAGAACCTACAATCGGACATTCGAAATGTATCCAAAAGGTAATCTTTTCATTCCGGCGTCTCACGGGCGGCTAGAAGCGATTCTAAAAGAGCCTGCCGGTACGCCGTCGGGCGTTGGTCTAGTTTGCCATCCGCACCCACTCGGCGGCGGCACCATGCATAATAAGGTCGTGTTTCGCATCGCCGCTGGCCTCATCGATGCTGGCTTGGTCACGCTGAAATTCAACTTTAGGGGTGTCGGAGCTTCGACGGGCGAGCACGACGAAATACCCGGCGGAAAACAAGATGTTGTCGATGCGCTCGATTATCTCGCGGAAAATTATCCGTCGGAACCGATCACGCTCGCAGGATTCTCCTTCGGTTCACGCGTCGGGATGGAAGTTGGGATCGACGACGACCGCGTTGTCCGCCTGATAAGTATCGGAACGCCGGTCGATAAATACAGAGATTTTGAGTTTCTGAAAAAGGTTCGGAAACCGATCCTGTTCATTCACGGCGACAAGGACGAGTTCGGCTCGATCGATAATCTCAAACGACTCGTGGACGAGATCTCAAAGAAAAACAACGATGTCGAATTGGAAGTCTTTCAAGATTCCGGACATTTTTTTGATGAGCATCTGAACGAACTACGAGATGTAGTTCGCGATTGGACAACTGCTCAGATAATGAGAGCAGATCGAAAAGAATAGCTGTTAGCTCATAGCTTTCCTTTATTCAAACTTAAACAGATGACAGAAGAACGATGCGAAACTATACGAGATGCCGCGATTCGGTTGACGATGATGCCGCGGGACACCAATGCTCACGGGACGGTTTTCGGCGGTGTAATACTCAGCTATATTGACGTTGCCGGCGGGGTCGAGGCCGTGCGTCATACCCGGCACGAACGGTTCGTTACCGTGGCGATGAAAGAAGTGATCTTTCACGAACCGGTTTTTATTGGCGATCTTGTTAGCTTTTACGCAACGACCTTGCGTGTCGGAAGTACGTCGATAACGATCCACGTCGATGTCGAGGCAGAACGGTTTGGGCATCAAGGTGAGCGGGTGAGAGTGACCGAGGCCGAGGTTACGTTTGTCGCTATAAATAAGGAACGTGAGAAGGTAAAGATCGGTTCCTAGAACTGCCGCTCGTATTTCTCGATCTCTTTCGGCAGCGAGATGTCGCTCCAATACGTATCGGTGTCGCGTTTTTTCAACTGAAGTTTATCGCGCCCGGCCAGCGAGCTTAAAAAGCCAAGCGGAGTGATTACCGCAAAATAAATTAACGTAATGATCACGCGGCTCATCACGTTGCCGATCACGAAAGCGATCCCGAGCCAAGCCCAATAGAACGGCATCGCGGCCTTGGTTCCCGTCAGTCCTATTCCGCCTACGGCCACACCGATAATGATAAACGCCAGCCCGACTGTCTCGTTTCTGCTGAAAAGCCACGTCCACGGCCAGAGCAGCTTGATCAGGCCGATCAGGACAAAGCCGCCGAGAAAGATAGCCCCGAATTGCCTGATCTCTTTCCGGTTAGGTTTCCAGTTTAATTGAACAAATGGCATTTAGCGCGGACTAGAAAAGCGTGTAGATGAATGGAGCGGCCGCTCCGCCGCCGAGGGCGCCGGCGACGATGATGCCGGCGAGCAGCAAGACGGCGATGACTATCGGCGAGAGCCAATAGACCTTGTTCTCGCGAATAAAAAGATAAAACTCTGAAATGATCCCTTTACGTTTGGACATGCGGCTCCTTTAGTCCAATTTGAACTGCTTCTTGTATTCCTCGCTTCCCTGCATCGGCGGCTGTTCTTCCTTTAAACAAATGAACGATTCGAGGACAAGCGCGTCCATATCCGTAAACATAAAGCACTTATACGCCTCTTCAGGCCGGCAAACAATCGGCTCGCCGCGAATGTTGAACGAGGTGTTAACGACGACCCCGCAGCCAGTCAATTTTTCAAAGGCCTTAAGAATTTTATAGTAACGTGGATCGCGCACAGGGTCAACGGTTTGAATTCTCGCAGAGTAGTCTACGTGCGTTACGGCGGGCAGGTCCGAACGCGGAATATTGAGCTTTTCGATGCCGAACAATTTTTTCTGCTCATCGGTCAGCGGCACGCGCCTGTCCTCGCGGATGGGGGCTACTAACAGCATGTAAGGACTCTCCGCATCAAGCTCGAAATAGTCCGACGCGCGTTCTGCCAGACAGCTCGGGGCGAACGGCCGGAACGATTCGCGAAACTTGATCTTTAGATTCATTTTCGCCTGCATTTCGGGATTTCGCGGGTCGCCGATGATGCTGCGGGCGCCTAATGCACGCGGGCCAAATTCCATCCGGCCGGCCATCAAACCGATCACTTTTCCGGCGTCGAGCAAGCGTGCGATCGTGTCGCACAACTCGTTCTCGTCTTTGTAATACAGGTACGGGGCTTTCGCCGAATCGAGGTAATTTTGGATCTCGACGTTTGTGTAACGCGGGCCGAGATATGAGCCTTGCTGGCTGTCGCCTTCCTCGGGTGTCCGAGAGTTGTCCCACAATTGGTACCAGGTGAACAGAGCCGCCCCGAGCGATCCGCCCGCGTCTCCCGCCGCTGGCTGCAGCCAGATCTTTTTGAACGGCCCGCTTCGCTCGATCAGCCCGTTCGCGACACAATTCAGCGCCACGCCGCCAGCCATGCAAAGGTTTTCCATCCCAGTTTCACGATGAACATGACTGACGATCTTCATCATCACGTCCTCGGTCACTTTTTGAATGCTCGCCGCAATGTCCATGTGAAACTGCGTGAGCAGAGCTTCGGCGGGACGCGGCGGATGACCGAACAGACGGTGGAATCGGTCGTTGGTCATCGTCAGGCCGGCGGAGTAATTGAAGTAATCCTGGTCGAGCCAAAACGACCCATCATCTTTGATCTCGATCAGGTTGTCGACGATTTGTTTTACAAATTTCGGCTCGCCGTACGGAGCTAGGCCCATCAGCTTATACTCGCCGGAATTTACCTTGAAGCCGGTGTAGTAAGTGAACGCGCTGTACAACAGGCCGAGCGAGTGCGGAAAGCGTATCTCCTTGGAAAGCTCGATGCGGTTTCCCCGACCGACTCCCCAGGTCGAAGTGCTCCATTCGCCGACGCCGTCAAAGGTTATGATCGCGGCTTCTTCGAATGGCGACGGGAAGAACGCGCTGGCGGCGTGCGAGGCGTGATGCGTCGTGAAATAGATCGGCCCCTCGTATTTGTTGCCCAGCCCGCGATCGATCTCTCGCGGAAGGAAAAGCTTTTGATTCAGCCACAGCGGCAGAGCTTTCATGAACGACGAAAGGCCGCGAGGTGCCGAGCCGATATAGGTTTCCATCAACCGCTCAAATTTCAGGAACGGTTTTTCATAAAATACGACGGCATCGAGCCGATCGGCTTTCAGACCGCCTTCGCGAAGACAATAGTCGACTGCATTTTGCGGGAAATTATGGTCGTGCTTTACGCGGGTAAAGCGCTCTTCTTGCGCCGCGGCGACGATCTTTCCATCGATCACAAGGGCCGCCGCACTGTCGTGATAAAAAGCCGAAATGCCGAGAACAGACTTCATTACGGTTTACAATCGGGGATGGTCGCGCAAACTTTTTTCGCGACCAGTTCGTGGCCTTTTTCGCTTAGGTGCATCGGATCTCCGTAGAGAAACAACGAATGGGTGTCGCCGCTGCTCTGCAGGTCCTGCGTCAGATCAAAAAACTCGATGTGATTTTGTTTGAGGAAATTGTCGACTTTTTGCTGCGGCACGAGAAGATCCGGCGGCGTGTTTTTGCGAAGCTGAGCCTCATATGGCAGTACAAAAACCTTAAGCGAAACACCCGCGAGATCAAGCTGCTCCTTTATCTCCGCGAGCGGCCGCAATCCATCCTGGAGGTACTTGTCGCTCTTTTGATAAGACGCCAGGTCGTTCTGAAAATAGATCAGCTGCGTGTCGCGCAACGCATTTTTCAGCCAGAGATAAAGCTTCGATCGCGAACGCAGATAGTCGTTTATCGTTCTCAACGGCGACGTATCAGTCGTCGCGTAGATCTCTCCGTTATCGTTTATCTGACTCTTGATATCGGCTGCGCTTACGTCCGTAAGATCGTTAAGGCAATAGAACAGAAGTACTGACTTTACTTCGGGCCTTTGCGGGATCAGCGTCGCAACAACATTTCTGTACGAAGTCGCGTCATAGCCGATCGCGGACGAGTTATAGATCCGCTCATTCGGCAGGCTGCGGCGAAGATGTCCGGCGATGGTCAGATCGTCGCGCATGGCAGGCCCGAACGACACCGAATCTCCGACGATCAGGATCGCGGGAGCATCCGAGGCGGCGGTTGATCTGAACTCTGGCTCGATCCGAAAGCCATTCGCGTCCGTGTAAAATACTTCGCCGAATGATTCACCCTTGTAATTGGGCGTATTGCCGTAGCTGTCGCCAAAGCGATTCGCGGTAAAAAGGCCGACGCTGCTGTCGAGAAAATTGATCTTCGTGAACCACCGGCAATAAAGCTCACCGGCGCCGAGCAGCATGGCGATCATTAGGCAGGAAACCAAGAAGGCGATCAGCTTCGGCCTCCAGCCGGATCTTTTAGCGTTCATGAATGGTGCAATTATTGCTCGAAATGCCCTAAGATACTAATTCGCCCAATGGTTAGCGAAAGAATTTTCGAC
>JBDTXM010000203.1:0-7047 GCA_040006215.1 Acidobacteriota bacterium | reverse complement strand
GTATTCTGCAGGGCCTGCAAAATGCCGACACGGTCTTTTACTCGATCAACCCGGCCGGTAGTTCGTTCCAGTTGAACAAGATGAGCGTTTACGGTCAGGAGAATATGCAGCAGTTTGCCGATCAGACTGGCGGCACGGCTTTTCTGCCGAAGTTTCAGCCGATCGATACCAAGGACGATCTGATGAATATCTCCAACACCAAGAAAAATACGAACACGCTGGAGCTTATCTTTCGTCAGCTTGCCAACGAGCTGCGGGCCCAGTATTTGGTGCAGTATTATTCCGAGTCGGAGTTTCCGATGAATAAGTACGTTAAGCTCGACGTTGGGTTGAACAATCGCGCACCGCTTCGCGTTCGTGCAAGACAGGGATATTTTGTAAAGGAATAAAACTGAGACGTCAGACAAATCGCCGGCAAGAGCTTAGCTTCGCCGGCGATTTGTTATCTGCTTTAGGCTATTTAGTTTCGAACCGCGATTTTCCCCATCACCATTTCATCTTGAGCTTTCGGAGTTGCATTCGGCGTAGGTTTCACCTTGGCGTGGGTGTAGGTGCGGCCACGGCTCCCATTAACGGGATCTCACGTGGAGTCGGCGTCGGATATGCGATCAGATCGCCCATCTCTACGCCTCGGGAATTCTTAGAGAATGCTGAGACGCACAGTAACCCGCCGAGCAGGCCCATTATCACCGAGAAAGCGGCGGTCGCAAATATGCGGGCACGCTGCTTGACCTTGGCCCAGCCAACCGGGCAATTCTGAGTGAGGACCGTCCCGTCCGCCCGGCGATAGAATCTGACGCACAAACGGCCTTCTGAATTCTCGAGCAGGTCCTGGGCCTCGCTCTGCGACATGCCGGAAAGATTGTAAACATTCAGTTTACATTCCCCGCAAAAGCGTTTTCGGTCGTTCCCGAACATCGCGTTCCAGTCAGCCTGACACGGGCTTGCGATCTTTATATGATTCAGCGGATTTTCGAACTTTTGCATAAAAGTCTCCGTATCAAAATGACCCCAGCGAACTCGCTGTTTCCTTTTGAACGGAGCTGGCCCCGCGCGCTTGCAAAAAATTTACTGGATCTCAAATTTTGCGACCACCGCGTATCGGATCTTGATCTGAGAAAATGAAAGCGCGTCGCTCCCACCACCGCCGCCTCCAAAAGAGCCAGCACTAACGTTGGCCGAATATACATTACTGAGCCCTCGGCCGTCTATCGGCAAAGAAGAGGCGTCTTCGCCTTCCACAATCAGTACTGGCTTTCCCACTTTTTCGCCAATAGCGGTCAGCAGGTAATCTGCTTTCGCCTTTGCCGCCTGGATGGCCTCGATCTTAACCTCGCGGCGATGACGCACAATATCGGAAATGTCGGTATCGATCAGGTCAAGTTTCGTAATGTTCAACCGGTCGGCAATATCCTGAAGCATAGTAATTTTCGCAGGATCGGTCAGTTTCAGTCGGTAGTCCTTTGTCGCAAGAGTATCTTTCATCCGCTTCTGGCGAATATAGGTCGATGAAAGATCGAAGACCGTCAGATCCTTGGATACGTCAATACCCGCCTGAGTCAGTTCCCGCCGGAGACTGCTCTCCTGTTGCTCGATGGTGATCTTTTGCTTGTTCTCCAGGCGTTCGGAAAGCGTGATCTTGAAAGTAAAAATATCTGGCGTTATTAGCCGCTCGGCCGATCCTGTTACCTCGATGGTCCGCCGGTCCGTCTTTTCCTGAGCAAACGAACCAACGACGAGCAGCGCACCTCCAATCATAACAGCAGCGATAACTCTATTCATGTGGGTTCCTCCAAAAGATATATTTTGTCCAATTAGTGCTCCAACTTACGATTTGGATGCTCGACGATATTTATGCGTTATCGGGCGGCGCCGGCCGACGCCGATGGCGTTCTTGGAAATTATGAGGGTCGGCGGGAGTTGGTGGCGTTTGAATTCGTTGGCAGGCGATTCGACCTTATTGAGGATGCTGTAGACGAGCGCGGCATCGTTGCCCGCGGAGATGATCTCGGCGGGCGATGCTTTTTGCTCAAAGTACATTGTTAGGACAGGGTCCATTAGCTCATAGGGCGGCAGACTGTCCTGATCGAACTGATTGGGCGCCAATTCAGCGGATGGCTTTTTGTCGATTATTTTGTTGGGAATGATCTCGCGTCCGTTTTTTTCATTGATGCGCCGAGCTATCTGCCAGACCTCGGTTTTGAGAACGTCACCCAGAACAGCCAGGCCGCCATTGGTATCGCCGTAGAGCGTACAGTAGCCAACGGCCAGCTCGCTCTTGTTTCCCGTGGATAGCAGCAGACGTCCCTCGGCGTTCGAGATCGCCATAAGGATGACGCCACGCAATCGCGACTGCATATTTTCCGCAGCGAGGCTCTCGCCACCCTTTGTCGGCTTATCGAGTTCCATTTGCTTGAGCAAAACTTCGAAGGAATCGGAGATAGATTCGATGCGGCTTTCGCAGCCGAGATTGCGGACCAATTCTTCCGAGTCTTTTACGCTGCCTTCGGATGAGAATGGCGAAGGCATCATTACGCACAACAGATTTTCCGGCCCAAGAGCTTCGGCGGCGAGTGCTGCGACAAGCGTGGAATCGATACCTCCCGACAGTCCCAAAACCGCTTTCTTGAAACCATTTTTCGCCGCGTAATCGCGGATTCCCAGGACGAGTGCTCCGTGGATCGATTCGACCTCGCCGCCGGTAATTCCTCGTGCATCCGGTTTTCGACAATCGAGCTCGACCGTCTCGACAAACTCCTCGAACGCCGGGCCTTGCAGAATAATATCGCCTTCCTGGTCGGCGATCAGGCTCGCTCCGTCAAAGATGATCCCATCGTTGCCGCCGACAAGATTTACAAAAATGATCGGCTTCTTTTCCCGCCTGGCCCGGTGCGAGACCATGTCGCACCGAAGCCGGATCTTGCCTTTGTTATATGGCGATGCATTGATCGAGATGATCACATCGGCGCCGAGAGCGATGACCTCGTCGGTCGGATCGGTCTCGTAAAGCCGCTCCTTCCAAAATGTCTTGTCGTTCCAAAAATCTTCGCAGACGACAACGCCGAGTTTGATGCCGTTAACCTCAAAGATGCGTCTCGTTTTTCCGGGTTCGAAATAACGCGGGTCATCGAAGACATCGTATTCGGGAAGTAAGGACTTTTCTTCAAATCCCAACAACTTGCCGTCGTGCATGACAGCAGCGACATTAAATATCTGCCGCCCGTCCTTATCCGGATTTTTTAGGATCGTGCCGACGATCGCGGTGATGCCTTTCGTGAAGGGAATTATTTTTTTTAGCGGATCGAGAGCGTTGTCGATAATGTCCGGGTCCTGGAACCAATCCTGCGAGGTGTAGCCGTGCGTCGTAATTTCGGGAAAAACGATTAGGTCAGAACCTTGCTGCTTTGCGGTTTCGATCGCGTCGATTATCTTCTGAGTATTGCCTGCGAGGTCGCCGTTGGTGGTGTTGATCTGCCCGATTGTTACTCTCATCTTAGCCGCAAAGAATCGCTATGGATACGATTATATCGCTGTCACGATCTCTGTTCGCTATGGTCCGCGGCCTTTTTTATCATGGTCAGACGATTGCCCCTTGCGTTGTATTTTACCTCGTCCATGATGTTGTAAATAAAAAGGACGCCGCGGCCGGACGTCTTGAAGAGATTTTCGGGATTCAGCGGGTCGGGAATGTTTTTTACATCGAAGCCTTCGCCTTCGTCTTCGATGGTGAATCGGGCCTCACCGCGCGAGACGTCGGCCGCGATCCTGATCATCTTTTTAACATCAAATTTGTTGCCGTGCTTGACGGCGTTCACAAACGCCTCATCGAGGGCGACGTAGAGGTTCGACTGCTCGGCCTTGATCACTCCAAGCATCTCGACACGTTTCATTAGATATTCGAGCACTACGTGCATGAGCGACATCGCGCTCGGTAGTTCAAACTCTATACTCTCGCGAAATCCGTGGACAGAATCGACGCTGTCCACATGACGGATCTTGTAATCGAGCACGGTCGCAACTATCGACTTCAATTCCTCCTCGTCGAATTCGTCACGTCGGAAATTGCTCGCACAGATCTTGAACGCCTTGATGTGCTCGCCCGGCTGAGCCAATATCTCCGAGGGAAGGCACACATTCGAATTTCCGTTTAAATTTAGCTTGGTGGGATCGTTCTCAACCTCGAGATCGGTTATTGTTAGGTCGAAATGCTGGATGTCGTCGATCTTGACGGCCTCGCGCCGTGTTTCGACGGTTTTGACATGATGGCCCTGATGGGTAAACACCTCCTCGAGGGCACCCGCCAGGTCATTATGGTCATCGATGATTAATATTTGCCGCTGCATTCGCGAGAGTTTCCACCAAACGGGCTACGAATTCACAATCACCTTTGTTGCAAATAATAACCCGAATTGCTACTTATTTTCTATACGTGCCCGACGATAAGGACAATGTTTACCGATTTGCCCCGCTTTCCGCCTATCCGTTTAAACAGCGTGTTCTGATACGGTGGGCCGACTGGGTCTTTTATATTGCGATATCTGTGATCGGAGCGACTATTCGGTTCGAAACCGAGGGCGCCGAGAATCTTAGAAAGATCGAGAATGATCGGAAACTCCCTGTTTATGCGACTTGGCATGACCAGATCTTTCTCGGGACGTTTTATCTAAAGCGTCGAGGGATCGTTTTTCTGACTTCGCAGAGCTTTGACGGCGAATATATCGCCCGTTTTTTACAGCGTTTGGGGTTTGGCGTGATACGGGGCTCGTCTACGCGGGGCGGTGCAAAAGGACTGGTAAAAATGATCCGAGGGATGAACGCCGGCCTTGCGATGGGGTTTACCGTCGATG
This sequence comes from Acidobacteriota bacterium, assembly GCA_040006215.1. Taxonomy (GTDB): domain Bacteria; phylum Acidobacteriota; class Blastocatellia; order Pyrinomonadales; family Pyrinomonadaceae; genus OLB17. Next base: position 2,200 of record JBDTXM010000203.1, on the reverse strand, counting down.
GCCCCAAAGGACCGCGTCACGAGGTCAAGTCGGGCGTGGTTCTGCTGGCGAAAAAAACAGGTAACCCGATCCTTCCATTCATGCTGCGGCCGCGAAAATACTGGACACTGAATAGCTGGGACGGGCTGCAGATCCCACAGCCATTCACGCGGGCGATGATGAGGTTTGGCGAGCCGATCGAGGTCCCTCAGGATGCGGGCGACGAGGAGATCGAAAATATCAGGGCGGAGCTTCAGAGCGAGCTGGACCGGCTGGCCGGAAGCGGCGAAGACTTGACGATGTAGTCGGACTCATCTCCTGGGACATCTTCGAGAAAGCTAGCTGCAAACAAAACGGTGCTTATCCAGATCGCGTCGGCCAGTAGAAGATGCCCGAGCTGCATCACGATGGGCGCCAGCATCAAGAGCGTAGCTGCTCCGAAGGCGACCTGAGTTAAAACGAGTATCGTTAAAATATTCGACCATTTAACCACGCCAGGTTTGCCGCCAGTCTTTGACTTTAACCAGCCTGTCACGAAGATCAGATACACGCCGACGCCGATGGACAAGACCGGGTGAAGGAGCCTAAGCCGAAGCAGAACGTGTGAGGTTGGCGAGAGGTCCTTTGACAGGCCTTCGGCGAGCGAAGTCGAGGGAAAGATCATGCTGCTTAGTGCGGCGATCGACCCGCTCATTCCGACGGCCAGGATCAATAATAGTGCGAGGGCGAGTAACGCCAGATATTTCGACGGAGTTTTAAAATTCAGCCGCCCTCCGCCGCCCGCGAACCACGCGGCCATAGTTAGGAACGCAACGAGCACGAGCGTGTTTAAAAGATGCGCCGCCATCCAGAAAGGACGTTCGGGTGTAAGATTTTCCGCCGTGTTTCCCGTCAGAACTAATCCCGCGCCAAGAAGGCCCTCGACAACGACGAAGAGAAACGAGCCCATTGCAGCCCGCAGTACCCTGCGGGTATTTTCACCGCGACCGTGATACCAGATCGCTATCGCCCAAACGAGCAAAACGATAATGACGATCCCGGCAAGTGAACTCGTTATCCGATGCGAGAATTCGATAACGGTTTTTAATTGCGGCGCGGACGGCACTACCTCGCCTCCGCATGTCAGCCAATGTTGGCCGCAACCATCTCCGGATTTTGACGCACGCAGGAAGACGCCCCACAGGATCACGAGGATGTTGTAACCGAGCGCGAACCAGGCAAATTTCGCGAACCGAGAATAAGAGGACCGTTTTCCCATTCTTGAATGCAAATCTAAAATTATCACCTAACCTTTGTTTCAGGGAAATGCGGTAAAATAAGGCTTGCTGATTTTGATTAACAGGCTGATGGCAAAGAAGGAAAGGACCGACAAATTACTTGTGGATCGAGGGTTGGCCGAATCGGAGGCTAAAGCTCGGGCGATGGTCATGGCTGGCGTCGTTTTGATCGATGAAAAGCGTGTCGAAAAGCCATCGGAACAGTTTGACATGATTGCGGCTATACGGATAAAAGGCGAGTTGCCTGAGTCCAAATATGTGAGTCGTGGCGGCCTTAAGCTACAGAAAGCATTGGAGTTTTTTCATATATGTCCAGACGGATATGTGTGCATGGACGTTGGATCTTCGACCGGAGGCTTCACCGATTGCCTACTTCAGCACGGCGCGGCCCGCGTGGTCGCAGTCGATTCAGGCACTAATCAAATAGTGTGGAAGCTTCGGAAAGACCCGAGGGTGGATGTACGGGAGAATACAAACGCTCGGAATTTTACGCCGGCAGATTTCGTAGAAAGATTCGATCTCGCCGTCGTCGACGTTTCGTTTATTTCCGTGACCAAGATCCTCCCCGCGATAATCCCACTCTTGAAGGACGATGGGAAGATCGTCATCTTGATCAAACCTCAATTTGAGGTGCGCCGCGGAGAGGTTGGCGAGGGCGGCGTGGTTAGAGAACCTCAGAAGCATCAGCGCGTGATCGATGAGGTCAACGCCTTGGCTGTAGAACTAGGCCTTTCTGTTTCGGGCGTGACCGATTCGCCGATACTCGGAGCCGAAGGTAACAAGGAATTCCTCGCGTTATATGAGCCCAGAGGTTGAGAAGGAAAGGGAGACGCAAGGAGAAGCCTTTGTCGAGGGCCGCGATTTCTATTTCGCAGAAGGAATGATGGTTCTCACTGCTAGGTTTTTAAAGAAGCGCGGCTATTGCTGCAAAAATGGATGCCGGC
>JBDTXM010000202.1:0-7053 GCA_040006215.1 Acidobacteriota bacterium | reverse complement strand
TCAAACACTTTCAACCATCAGTCGTCCTGATGATGGAAACCGAGATCTGGCCGCGATTTTTTCGCGAGGCACACCTCTCAGGTTCAAAACTCGCCATCGTGAACGGCCGCCTGTCGGAGAAGTCTTTTCAAAGATATTCTTATATAAAACGTTTTATCCAAAAAATTCTCGGTTTCGTCGATCTGGCCTTGATGCAGGGCGATGGAGACACCGACCGTCTTGCCTCGCTCGGATTCGATCGGGAGAGGATGACCACCACCGGAAATCTTAAATTCGACATGGCCTTTGACGAAGCGGAAGGTGCATTTTCCGAAAGCTTCCGAACACGCTTTAGAATTGACGGCGAGAGGCCGTTGATCGTCGCGGCAAGCACGCACGAACCGGAAGAACAAGTGATCATTAGGTCTCTTTACGCGGTGTCGTCGGCTTGTCCTGAAATCAGACCCCGATTGATAATCGCTCCGCGACACCCGGAGCGATTTGAAGCGGTTGCCGAGATCATCGATTCCACTGCCAATCAAGACGAGGATAGTTGCGATACGCATTTTGCACGAAGATCCGCTCCGGAATCCGAGGACGACAAATTCGTTGATGTCATCCTGCTCGATAGTATTGGCGAATTACGCAGTGTACTCGCCCTCGCCGATATTGTCTTTGTTGGCGGCAGCTTGATCCCGCACGGCGGGCAAAGTGTTCTTGAACCAGCCGCCGCGGGAAAGGCGATCATCACAGGTCCGTATACGCATAATTTCGAGGCGGTGATCCGCGAATTCACGACGAGCAATGCGCTGATTCAACTTCACGAAGATGAACTTGAAGCGCTCGAAGAACAGCTTCACGACCGTTTGTTCGACCTTCTGACCGATCGTGACGAGCGGGTTCGGCTCGGAAATGCGGCGGCCCGCGTGATGACCGCAAATCGCGGCTCTACCGAGATCACGATCAACGAACTAAAACGCTTGATCGCCAAATAATTTGCATTCCATCTTGTTCGATTTATGATACACTGTTGCACCATCGGCATGCATTGGTGTGATGGGGAATGCGACGAAGACTAAAAAAAGTTTGAAAAACTCGCTTCAGGCTCGGGTACGACCCGGGCGGCCGCCAGAGCTAAGATAGCAAAAAAAGTGCGCAAACCGTGGAACAGCGGACGCAGGCTGCCTTACGCCGCAAATCGAAGCGATTAAAAGAGTTACACTGATGTTACTGATAATTTCTGTATTAAATTGTATGACAATGTATTACAACTCGCCCCTTAACTGGCCGGTCAAATGACATTTTTGTTTTACGTTCTGAGTGTTCTGTTGATATTCCTCAGCTTCCGATCTTTCCGCGGAGGCATGGGCTATCTAGCTCACGTTAGGAGCGAATTGGGCCGTAAGCCTTCGGCATTTACACCCTTTGCTTCGATCATCGCTCCGTGCAAAGGCATCGAAGTGGGACTTAAGGAAAACCTCGCGGCCCTGCATCAACAAGATTATCCCGCCTACGAGGTGATCTTCGTTGTCGATAACGAAGACGATCCTGCGGTTCGTGTGATCGAGGAGGCCTCGGCAAACTACCCGCAGACAAAGCTGGTTGTCGCCGGCGCGGCCGTTGGATCCGCGCAAAAGATCGAAAACCTCCGAGAAGCGGTCCTGCATATCGCCGGCGAATCCCGAGTTCTCGTCTTCGTCGATTCCGACGCCCGGCCTGGTCCGAATTGGCTCGCGTCGCTGGTTGCTCCTCTCGCAGACGCAAAGATCGGGGCAGCAACCGGCTACCGTTGGTTCATCTCGAAAACGCCGTCGTTCGCATCGGCAATGAGGTCGGCGTGGAACGCCTCGATCGCATCGGCGCTCGGGCCAAACCTAAAGTCGAATTTTTGCTGGGGAGGTTCGATGGCCATCAGGCGGGATGTGTTTGACACGCTGGACATCCGTGGGAAATGGCACGGCGCGCTCTCAGACGATTTTGTCGTCACCCGAACGATGAAAGCGGCGAACTTAGATATTTACTACGCCCCCCAAGCTCTCACGCCATCGATCGAGAATTGCTCCTTCGGCGAGATGCTGGAATTCACAACGCGGCAAATGAAGATCACCCGCGTTTACGCTTCTATTTTGTGGAAGCTCTCATTCTTCGGTTCAGCATTGTTCAACATAACGCTGCTCTGGGCACTTTTGATCGTACTGACGAATCCGATCTCTTCATTCCCGTTCGTAGCGGCGGCGTTGACGATCATCCTCGTAACAGTATTCAGCATCGGCAAATCGCACCTTAGACTCAAAGCAGTGCGGCTAGTGCTGACGCAATACGAGCCTGAGCTAAAACGCCAATTCTTGGCACAGAACACACTTTGGCTGCTGGCCCCGGCTGTTTTTTTATACAATTCGGTCGCCGCCCTGCTTTCCCGGCGGATGAAATGGCGTGGAATAAATTATGAGCTTATTTCGCCGACCGAAACGCGGATCATTAGCGATTAGGTGATACGGTTTTGACGTAAAATCGATTAGAATCTTTGGCAGAAAATGGAAGAAGACGAACAGCTTAACGGCGAGCCGCAATCTGAAAAGAAAGAGCCGTTCATTGTGCAAAATTCCGATTTTGTGCCCGATTCGCCCGACGAAACGGTTCGAAAAAGCGGACTGGCATGGTCGGCCGGGATCGTGTTTTTCGGTTCGATCGTTTTTATGATGTTTCTGGGTTGGGGAGCGGACCTGTTTTTTGGCAGTTCGCCTTGGGGATTGGTCGGAGGGATCGTTTTGGGTTCGATCCTCGGGTTTATCCAGTTTTTCCGGCTCTCATCGCAAATTTTCGGTGATTCGGCGGCGAAATCCCGGCCCCGATCGCTTTTTGACGACGATAATGACCGCGCTCGATAAACCGCCTCGGGCACTTTGAATTTTCATGATACCGCTTGTAAAATCTAGGTTTCGCGATGGTTGAGTCTACCGAACCTGTGGCCGCAAGCGAACAGACAACCGGTACGATATCGCACCGCAGGCTGCTGATTGAAATGATAGTGATCACGCTGGCAATAAGCGTGATCGGACTGATAGCAAGCTCGGGCCGTTTTTTTGCCGGTGTCCTGATCGGGGGCACGCTGTCGGCGATCAATTTTCTCTGGCTCGAACGCTCGCTCGCCGCGGTTTTCAAGGCCGCAGTCGATGGAGTAAAACCGGGCCTGCTGGCAATAAGATATATCCTGCGTTACGTGCTGATCGGGCTCGCTTTGTTGGGGATATATCTGACCGGGGCAATCCCGATGGTCGCAGTGATACTAGGGCTTGCAACATTCGGTTTCGCGGTAGTTTTTGAAGGGATCACAAGTATTTTTCGAAAAGCCTAAAAAGGGAATTTTAAGATGCTCTTATTTGCAGAAGCGGCCGAACACTCGCCGCTGATCGTAGATTTTATTAATCATTATCTCGGCGAACCTGTTCATCAGATACAGATGCACACGACCTATCCCCTTTGGAAGTCGGTTTTCGCGAAGTTTGGAACGACGCCGGAAGCGATGTTCGGCGGACCATTCACAGCCGAGAACGCGATTCCCTGGTATACGGTGATGTTTGTGATCGCCTGTTTGTTAACGATCGTGGTGATTTATCTATTCAAGGGCAAGCTTTCCGAAGACGATCCTAACCAGGGACAGCTAACTCTCGAAGCCGGTTTTCTGGCCATTCGCGACATGGTCGTCAGCGTCATCGGTGAGCACGGCGTCAAATATTTCCCGGTCGTCGCGACCTTCGCGGTGCTGGTTCTGATTTCGAATCTAATGGGCCAGTTCCCCCTTTTTATGTCGCCGACGGCATCGGTTAATGTAACCTTCGCTCTATCGATCACATCGTTCATCTATTACAACTGGGTCGGAATTCATGAGAATGGGATCGTCAAACATTTGGGGCATTTGACTGGCCCGAAACTTCCCCTTCTGCTTACGTTCATCATCACGCCGCTGATCTTCGGGATCGAGGTGATTAGCAACATGATCCGCCCGTTCACGCTCGGCATCCGGTTATTCGCGAATATGTTCGCCGACGAGCAGATATCGTCACAGGTGGCAAATCTTTACGCACCGTACACGCAGTTTCTGCTGCCGATCGTATTGATGCCGCTGGCGGTTTTCGTAGCATTCGTGCAGACGTTGGTATTTACGCTGCTTTCCATGATCTACATCAGCGAGGTATCACATCCCCCGCATGACGGACATGATTACGTGCATGAAACACACGAGCCCGATGCAGCTGTGGCTCATGCTTAATTTGAATTCTAAAACGAGAAGGCCGAAGGCCGATCGAATTGAAAACTTGCATTTATAGCAAATATGCCCGCACGCAACAGGAGCCGCGGACTCTTTGGGAGTATAAAATCCGTGGCATACCGGAAGTGAGGCGAACTAATACCACCCGCAAGTTTACGATTCATTTGCCGAAGGTCTTCTAAATTATAAAAACGGGAGACTAGAAAATGAATAAATTAAAATATGTAGTTTTTGCGACGCTCGCGATTGCTATGCTGGCGGTAGTAGCTGCAGCCCAGCCGGCAGGCGGTGCGGGCGATAATGCTTCGACGGTCCTCGCGTACAAAGCGATCGGCGGCGGCATCGGATTTGGTTTAGCTGCAGGTTTGGCGGGTATCGGACAGGGTTTGGTCGGTTCGCGTGCTGCGGAAGGTGCTGCTCGCAATCCGGGAGCCGCAGGTACAGTTCAGACGATGATGATCATCGCTCTGGCCCTTATCGAATCGCTCGTTCTGTTTGCTCTGCTTATCGTCTTCGTTAAGCTTTAATTTGATAGCAGCAACTTTTCGCGGGTGAGGTTCGATTAGAACGGCTTCGCCCGCGTTTCTTTTTCAAGGACGCGGCTTCGGGCAATAAAAATTGCAACCTGTAGGCGTGAAACTCGTTCTAAATCTTGATGGCTGAGGGACATATTGGAAAGATCTTGGGCGGCAGATACCGCGTTGATTCTTTGATCGAATCGACCGAACTGGCGGAGCTTTGTCGCGGCACCAATACAACCGTCGATCGCGAGGTAACGATAAAGGTCGTAAGCCCGCGACTCTCGGATTTTAAGAACGAGATCTTCGACGAGGCCCGGAAGATCTCGCGAATTTCGCATCCGAATGTACTGTCCGTTACCGACCTCGGCGAAGACGCGGACGGCACCGTGTTCGTCGTTTACGAGGCTTTCGAAGGATCGAACTTAAGCTCTGCAGTTAGAAGCGAAGGACAGTTTACGGTCGAACGGTCGATCGACATCGTTCGCCAGGCAGCATCCGCTTTGATCGCTGTGACTTCAATACGCGATACCCACGGGTCTCTCAAACCGGAAAATATTCTCCTGGGTTCGACAGGCGAATCGGCCAAAGTCTTTAATTTTTTTGGACCTGACACTTTTAACCGACCTAACCGCGATCCCGTATTCATTCTGGGCACTGAGAATGCTAATTATTTTGCGCCGGAATTGATCATGGGAATGGCGGCGGACGAGCGGTCGGACGTTTATACGCTGGGTGTTCTATTGTTCAGCATGCTGACGGGTGAGATTCCGTTCGCATCCGCGTCGATGCGGGAGGTTGTCGGCAAGATCAATAACGATCCGCCGGCGCCGATGTCGTCGTTTAGAGCTGACCTTCCCACTGATCTCGAACGCGTGATCCTGACGGCGATGGCGAAAAACCCCGAGATGCGATATCAAACGATCGCTGAATTTTCGGATGAATTGGCTAAATTTGCTACGGGTTCAAGTATAGTCGCGGCCGCCACCACGGTCGCTTCGGCTCACGATATTTGGAAGACTGCATTCGTGGTATTGGCCGCGGTCTCGCTGTTGACTGTCGCCCTGATCTACGCGACCTCGGTGAAATCAACCGATCCGGCGACACAGCTTCAGGCCGACGCTAACGGCCAGCCGGTCCAGCCGATCGGACCCGCAACCGGTGTTGCTGAACAGAACTTGGCTTCGATGCAGGACCCTTCAGCCGACTCGATGTCGAACTCGAACACGGCACTTCCCCCGGGAACGCTGCCCGGCGGCGATGGCTACGATCCGTGGAAGAACGGCGGCAAACCGCCCCCGGGAGCCCCCTCGGGCGGGCAGGTTGTAACGATCGACCCCAACAACCCGAGTCCGTTCATGACAAACGACGGCCCATGCATTCCCCAGCCGAGCGGCATCGTGCTTTGTCCGGCACCTGTTAATAGAGCTGCGAAGCCGACGCCGACACCCAAACCATCCGCCGCGAACGCTAATGTCGCGCCGAAAGCAACGCCGACTCCCGAAGTCAAACCCTCGCCGGCCGTAATGAAACCTCCGGCAAAACCCGCTCCGACGCCGAAACCCGGCCAGAGCGGTAAGCCGAGAAATGGTGACGATCTTTAATGGGAAGCGAAGTCGTAAAGTATTTTGATCGCGAGTATTAGGACGGTGGTCAGGAATATTCGCTTCAACCAGGTTTCGTTCAGCTTGGTTGCATAATGGGCTCCGAAGTAGGCTCCGACGAACATAGTCACGGCGAGGATTGCTCCCAGCCTGTAATCGATCAATCCCTGCCACGCGAAAACGATCGTTGCTACAGATGAGGAAAAGACGTTGATCAGCTTGGTCGAGGCGACCGCTTCGGCGAATGTCATTCCGAAAAACGCGACAACCATCGCCGTCAGAATAGTCACATACCCGCCGCTGTATAGCCCACCGTAGATCGCCAGCAGAAACGTTAACGTCATAGCGATCGCAAGAGAGGTTCTCGAAACCGCATGCGACTCTCCGTTGGCCCGTTGACGTTGAAAAAGCGTGAACAACGCCACGGCGATCATCGCAACCGACACGATCACTTTAATACCTTGGTTCGTGATCATCCCGACCAGCATCGCCCCGATCGCCGATCCGATCACCGTCAAAACGATCATCGGCGAAACCCGCCCAATGTTGATCTTCCCCTGCCGCAAAAAAGGTATCGTCGCCCCGACCGACATAAACGTCAACCCAAACATATTCGTGGCGATAGCTACCTTCTCATCGATCCCAAACTGAAACATCACCGGCACCGTGATCAACGAATTAC
>JBDTXM010000201.1:0-7061 GCA_040006215.1 Acidobacteriota bacterium | reverse complement strand
ATACCGATGAAAAACTCGAAACCGTCCGATCCTATTTAGGTGCAAACAAGATCACCTGGTCACAGGCTACCAACGAGAGTATCAAGAAACTGGCCAATCTGGACTACCGCATCCAGGAATACCCCTCGGCCATCCTGCTCGGTCCCGACGGCAAAGTTCTCGTTCTAGACCAGAAACAACTCGAGGGTGGGAACCTGGAGCTTACATTGGAAAGATTGTTACCGCGATAGTGAAGAACACTATAAATTTTGTTTTCTAGGAAGGACGGGTGGCGTGGCGAATGAGAGACGTTTCGGGCTTAGCCCGTCTACCTGCGGAAAAGCATTGCGTTTCCGACAGGCAGTCTATGCTAAATCTGCGGCTATGCCACGGCAAAGCCGCACAAATGAATTACAAGATCTTCGGAACAGCATGGCTTTTCCGCAAATAGAGCGGCGCAGCCGAACGCGGTTTGGCTATTCAATCTCGTTTTGGCAGTTCCTGGAGGGAGAGTTTGTTGCCGTCGGGGTCGATGAGGTAGACGAAGCGGCCCCAGGGCTGTTCGTCGACCTCGCCGATGTCGATGCCTTTTGCGATGAGGTCTTCGCGGGTTTTGTCGGCGTTGTCGATCACCAGCAGGACCATATCGACTGAGCCGGGCGTGAGTTTCGTAAGTCCTTTGCCGATGCAGATCGAACAAGCCGATCCGGGCGGCGTTAACTGCACGAACCGCAAGTTTTCATCCACGGTCGAATCGTGATCAGCATTAAATCCGACCTTCTCGTAAAAAGCCTTTGCCCGATCGACATCCGTGACCGGAATTGCCACTACTTCGAGTTTCATGTTCATGGATACATGATAGCTAACCCATCCGTTCGCAGCCAAGGCGGGAGCGACGTTAGGTTTCCCGGTCTTTTTTGATCGCTACGGTTCGCAATTTCCCATTGACTCGTTTCTCAACAAAGGTTCGCGGGCCTTTCGCTGTGTTCCTGATCGTTTCCAGCTTCACAAATATCAGACGCCCTCCTCTGATCTTGTAAGTCTCTTTCGTAAGACCGCCGACACCTATTGTCGGCATGTGGTTAACGTCTATTTCCCTGCTTTCAGGGTGTAGATCGATCCCGTTGTGCATAAAACGGAATATTTCGTTTGTGAGCGGAGTCGTAATAAACCGGCCGCGATCTTTGTTATATACCCAAAATCTCTGTCGGCTCCACTTGGCTCCCCAGTCGTCCGTGACCGCGATATCCGCAAATCCATCCATGTCGATGTCCGAAACCGCGAAGAATCGCGTGAGCATATCGGCACTCGTGCGGGTAGATACCGGGATCGTTTGGACGAGGCGAAGCGGTTTTCCAGTGAAGACCTCGATCGTGCCGACGTGATGCCGTTTTCCGTTAGGCGGAAAATCGTGCAGAGAGGCATCGGGGATTATTCGAAATTTGTACGGTGGCAGGTCTTTGCGTATGCGGATCCAGAAAGACCTTTCGGCGGCATCAGGTCCATTGCCAACCTCGCGTTTCGCAAACTCCTCCGCGGTGAACACGGTCTCTTCGTTCTTCTGGCCGACTACCTGGCCGTGCATGAAACCTGCGACAAAAACAACAGTCAAAAACAATATCTGTTTCATATATTTTGTATTTTCAAGCAGCGGGAAGAGTCGAAAGTGGAATTGAAATACTAATTTCTCAAGGTCATTTTACGCATCCAAACCTTTACTTCCACCGTAGCAGCCACAGTGGTCACTGAGGAAACTACGTCTCATCTCCTCAAAAACTGGTAAGTTGCAAACCAGCCGGCAAGGCAACCCTTACTACGCCATGGCTCATCTTTTACCTGGCACCCGATAAAATTTTTAGAAAAAGAGGAATCAGTTTAAATGAAGAATGGAATTCTGCTCCTATGGGTATTGGTGTGTTCGTTGACGGGCATCGCCCAAAACTCTGAAAATCAAAAAACAGGAAATAGTGATAACCCTGTTAGCCAATTGCCGATAAAACGCGTGATCTTGTATTCGAATGGCATAGCATACATCGAACGTCGAGGAACGATTACGGGAAATGCGGAGATCAATCTGTCGTTCAAGCAGTCGCAGGTCGACGACGTGCTGAAATCGATGGTCGTACTCGACCTGGGGCAAGGCAAGATCGGGGCCGTCAGCTACAATTCGGCGCCTCCGGCGTCGGCGAGAACATCGGAGATATCGTTCAACGTATCGTCAAAGTCAGAGGACACCGACGAGGCCTCGGGCGGACTCGCAAACGTGCTGATGCAGCTGCAAGGTGCCAACGTGCTCGTTACCACGGACAAGGGAACAACGACGGGATCGATCCTCACGGTAGAAAAGAAAAAGAACATAACAAAAAAGAAAGATGGTGAAGAAACCTCACTGCCGGTAAATTATTCACTTGTGATCGCGTCGCCGACCAGTGAGCTTTCGAGCTTCGACCTGGCGGACATCAAGTCGGTGAAACTGCTGGACGAGGGGACGAAACAAGACGTCAAAGAATTTTCAAGCGCGACGGCTTCGACACGGCGGCGTGATGCGAAAACTATAACGGTGAGCAGTCTCGGCTCCGGCACCCGCGAGATGGTCGTCAGTTATACCGTGGCCGCTCCGATCTGGAAAACGACATATCGCGTCGTGCTGGATAAGGAAGGAAAACCGTTTTTCCAGGGCTGGGCGATCGTCGATAACGTGAGCGAAGAAGATTGGAAAGGCGTACAGCTTTCGCTGATCTCCGGCTCGCCGGTTTCATTCATCCAAAACCTGCAAAAGCCGCTTTATCGATATCGCCCGATCATTCCAATACCGGAAGATCTGAATCTAAGTCCGCAGATCTATGATCCGGAAGAGAGCGTAGGGGTAGGCGTTGGCTCAGGAAATGGCGGCGGAATGGGAGGCGGTTCCGGCGGCGGGCTAGGCCGTGGAACGGATGCGGGTGAAGCTCCGCCGCCAGTGAAAGCCTTTTCAAATGCCAATAACAATTTCATCGTTTCCACCGGCTACGCGGGTTCAAGCGTCAGCGATGCCATCGTCGATGAAAAATCCGGTGTGCAGACGGCGGCGAGCGGTTCGGAGATCGGAGATCTTTTTGAATATAAGATCGATCAGCCGGTAACGATCGACAGGAGCCGTTCGGCGCTGATACCGATCGTGCAGACGAAAATGGAAGGCGAGCGTGTATCGATCTTTCGCGAAGCGGTCGAAGAATCGAAAAAAGCGAGCGGTGACAACGAGGAAGAATCGAACGAATTAGAAGCATCACGAAAAGCGAATCCACGGCCGATGAGCGGCCTGCTGCTCAAAAACATTACGTCGATGACGTTTGAGGGAGGCTCGATGACCGTGCTCGATGGTGACGCTTACGCCGGTGAAGCTCTGATGGAACGCCTGAAACCAAAAGAGCAACGGCTTATCTCGTTCGCACAAGATCTGGGAACCCTTATTCGGATCGAGCAGAAAGAAGATCGCGAACCCGCCAAGCTGGTAAAGGTCGTCGATGGAGTTTTTCAGGTCCACTATTTCAAGACCGACAAAAAGATCTACCACGTCGCAAATCAGACGGACCGGCCAAAGGTCGTTTATATCGAGCATCCGGTGAGGAAAAATTGGACACTTTCCGAATCCGGCGCCAAACCTGACTACACGACGGCCAGGTATTACAGATTTCGTGTCGAACTCCAGCCGTTCGAAAACAAGGAAATAACGGTCGCCGAAAATCTCGGGATGATGGACAAATACGAACTGAATTTTCTGTCGCCCAAGGACCTGGACATGTTTGTTGTCAGCCGCTTTATCGACGACGCCACTCGGGCCCGCTTGGCCAAACTGATCGACCTGCGGATGAAGATAAACCAGATCGACGCGACGATCGCTGCGGCAGAAAAAGAAAACGCGGAGATAACGACCGACCAGGCCCGGTTTCGCCAAAACATCGAAGCCCTCACAAAAACACCTGAGGCCCGGCAGTTGATCGCCCGCTACATAGCATAAGCGAATACGCAGGAGACACGCCTAGAACAAATGCGCAAAGACAAGCAGACGCTGCTGGATGAAAAGGACAAGCTCGAGGAGGAGCTGGCGATCGAGATCAAGAATTTCGAGATAAGTTGATGACTTTTGTGATTCTGGTACGGCTTGCACCCAAGATGAGGCTCTGCCGCCAAGATCGAGGCAAGCCTCAAGAATTTTTTGTACCTTACGGAAGGGCGAGCCCTTCCGCTCATCATCGCGGCAAGCCGCCTCGGAAAGCGCGCAGGTGCGGACCTACGCCGCGTTCGCGAGGCGTTTTTCGTAGGCTTCGCGGCAGATGCGGACGTCTTCAAAGAACATCGGAAGCTCCTCGAGGCGGAGGGCTTGGGGGCCGTCGACGAGGGCTTTGCTGGGGTCGGGGTGGAAATCGACGAGGACCATGTTGGCACCGGCGATAATTCCCTGTGCGGTAACGTGCATTACGTCAAGGATCTTGTCGGAGCTGCGTTGGCGGCTGCCGACTGAGTGTGACGGATCGATGCAGACGGGCATACGGGTCAGGCGTTTGACGACTGGAACGTGGGCAAAATCGACCATGTTGCGGTGCGGATCGCCAATGTTGGTTTTCATGCCGCGAAGGCCGAAGATGACCATCTGATTGCCTTCGCTGGCGAGATACTCGGCGGCGTGAAGCGATTCGTCGAGGGTGATGCCGAAGCCGCGTTTGAGCAGCACGGGAAATTCCTGTTGGCGGCCGACGCTTTTCAGCAGCTCAAAATTCTGCGTGTTCCGCGTTCCGATCTGCAGCATCACGCCGGTCGGTCTGCCGGTCAGATCGAGAGCATGATTGACTTCGTCGATATGCGATTCGTGCGTGACCTCCATCGCGATGACCTTGATGCCGTACTTCCCTGCAAGCTCGAAAACATATGGCAGGCAGTTCGGTCCGTGACCTTGGAAAGAGTAGGGACTGGTGCGCGGCTTGTAAGCACCCATGCGGGTGCAGACCTGCCCGTTGTCCTTTAACGCGCTCATCATCGCCTCGACGCTTTCAGGCGAATCGACTGCACACAATCCAGCAAAGATATTGAGATTATCCTGACTAAAATTTACACCATTGTACGTAAAATTATTTGGGCGCGTGTCGTTCTTATGACGGCCGAGAACTCGATAGACCTCCGAGACTCGTATCACGTGCTCGACGCCGGGCAAGCTCTTCATTTCATCGACCGACAACGCGGCAGTATTGCCGATCAGATGAAGCTCGGTCAGGAGTTTCTCGGTCCCTTGGAAATTGTGGACGAGGATCTCGATGCCCTGGAAATTTTTAATGTGCGATTCGATACGCTGGTATTCGCGCGTCTTTTCGTCGATGTTCGGCTTTAAAACTAGGATCATAATTAATTGGTATTCGAAAGTCTCGTGGTCGAGTAGCGTCCGAGAGATCTAAACTCGTCGGCCATTTCGCGAAGCTCGGCCAGGGCACCCTGAAGATCGCCTTCAATAACGGGCGTCTGCACGTCCAGGTAGAAATAAAAGTCGCCGGGAGAATCACGGATCGGCAAACTTTCGATCTTCAAAAGGTCGATAGCACGCCGGACGAAGGGCCGGAGAGCGGTGTGAAGAGCACCGGGCTGATTTTTTAACTTGAGTACCAGCGTGAGCTTTGCCCCGGCCTCTCTTTCTTCGGCTAGCTGTGAGAGCAGGGCAAAACGCGTGTAATTTTCGCTGTTGTCTTCGAGATGCTCCCGGAGTATCTTGCCGCCGTACAGCTCCGAGGTACGCTTACTTCCGATGCCGGCCCGGGTCACATCACCACTCTCGACCGCACGCCGAACGCTGCCGGCGGTATCGTCCGCGGGGACGGCTTTTAGATGCGGATGAGCCGCGAAAAACCGGCGGCATTGTGCGATCGCCGCGGGATGCGACTCGACCGTCGTAAGGGTTTCGAGCGTGGCCTCGGGACAAGCGACCAGATAATGCGAGACCGGAAGTATAACGTCGGCGGTTATGCTGAGCGAACTGTCCAAAAGCAGATCGACGCAGCGATGGACCGATCCGATAAGGCTATTTTCAAGCGGCGCCAATATATAATCCGCCTTTCCGGAATCGATCGATGTAAAAAGATCTTCGAAGGTCGGGAACGAAACCGTCTCGCAATCGTCACCGAGGATCGCGAGTGCCGCGGTCTCGCTAAACGTGCCCTGATCGCCGAGGAAGGCGACACGAGACCGGCCGGGAATGAGCGACTCTGGGGTATTTTGCTCCATCGCAATTTTTCTTTGGTAAGTATGCTGCTGCAGTCCGAGACTCTCATCGATGATCCGGTGAAAAATATTGGCAACACCGCGTTTATCGAGCGGCCCTTGATTTTCTGCCTGAAGACGCGATATCACATCATCTTCACGCACCGGATCGCACAGCGAGGCGTTCGCCGCGGTCTTGGCTTCGCCTACCTTCAACGCGATCTCCGTCCGCCGATTCAGCAGTTTCAATATCTCGCGGTCGATCTCATCGATCTGCTCACGCGGGGTGTTGATAGTTCCCTCTTTCATGTCGTCGGATTCATTTTAGCTTTTTGACGCTCAACATTCGACATCTGGACAGAAAAAAGGCTCCGTCCGGGGGAACGAAGCCTGTTCTCAAACCTAAATTGCAAATGCTTTATCCGCAGCCCTCGTGGCCGCATCCACACATGGTTCCCGGGACGGTTTCCTGAGCGGCAGCATCGCGGCAATGATCGCTGCAGAATTTTCCTTCATCCGTCGTCGGACAGCGACATGTTTCGTGGTTGCATACTCCCAGATCTGGCATTGGTTTTTTCTCCTCTAAATAATTTGTTAACGAGTCGGCGCCGCATTGGTCGTGGGTGCCGGTGCCGCAGGTGCGGCCGGGGCTGTAACTTTAATGTCGACCTCTTTTTTAGGGCTGGTTTTTAAGATGCCGCTGTAATAGACGAGACCGGCGATGATCGCAACTATCACGACCAAGGCAATCGCCCAAACAGCATTACTACCGGTACTATTTTCCTCTGCCATTATAAATTCCTGGCATAACTTATCTTTTTACCGATATCATCGTATCGTAAAACGAGATCTCCTTTTTC
>JBDTXM010000200.1:0-7116 GCA_040006215.1 Acidobacteriota bacterium | reverse complement strand
TCCCTGCCGGTGTTGCCGGTGTCCTCCAAAGGGTAATGGATCTCAATGCTGCAGCTCGTCCGGCCTCAGCCGTCGAGATGAGTCAGATGTTTCGCGAATCTGAAAAATACGCTGGTGCGATCGACGCCTCCTCGAGCTTTGCCGCTCGCTCTTCGCAAGCAGTTCTCTCCCAGCCGACCAAATTGATGCCGGAGGACACACGACAGGGACGCGGAAAATCGACTGACCTTCCGACCGAGATCCATCCCGGCTTCGATTCCGAAGAAACGAAGATTCGAACGAGCGTTCCGCGACCTTTTGCATCGACTGCTCCGGAAACAAAACGGAAGAGTCGTTCCGGGTTGATCGCGGCGTTAAGCGGAATACTGATCTTATGTGTTGGGGCTTTTGGTGCCTACGTCTTTAGGTCTAAACTGCTGCCGACGAGTTCGCCAAGCACGGTGAACACCGATCAGCCCGCCTCGCCGCAGAATGTTTCGACCGAAACTCCGAGTAATACTACTGAAGGTTCTGCAACCGAACGAAGCGAAGCTGGCGAGAGTCAAACGTCGGACAAGGGAAAGACGTCACCTGAGCGTCCTGATACGGCAAAAACGACCAAGCCAAATAATCGAGAGAAGCAGCCATCGGCGGACAATGAAAACGGCGACGGCGATTTGGACGATTCGACGGTTTACGTGGGTAATATGAGGATCAGGAGCGGTCGGGTGGAAACGCCTGACACGATCATTGACGAGAACGGCATTCGCAGAAAAAACGGGAATCGGCCGCCGACTCCGAATTTCCCCACTCTTACCAGAGAGCAGATGCAGCAGATGACGCCGCAGCAACGCAGACGGATACGGCAGATCTACCTCCGGAATCAGGGCGGCAATTATCCCACACCACCCGATCAATGATCTCACAACCCGAGCGTTCCTAATTTGTCGAAATAGATAGACTTTTTAAGCCGCGGCACCGCCGGAAATTGCCGATATAGGAAAAGTTCCGTCGACGAATTCCAGGTGCAGACGCTGGCGCAAGTCTTTGCCCGATTGGCGATTACGCACCATAGCGGTCGTCGTAAAATTGTGTTGCGAATTTACGAACCGGACGCGGTCGCCTACGTTGAGCATCAGGTTTGAAAATACCGAAGCCCCGCTCTCGCTAATGTTCTCGGTCGCGGTCCGCTCGTTCGCGTATTCGAGGCCGTCCGAATCGATCGCGGTAATAGTTACCTCGCTCGTCGTCCAAAAGCGGGAATGCTTTCTCATTCTGAAAGGAGTATCGGATTCGCTTATCTTCCAAAATCCGTCTTCAGCTACACCGGACACGCGATAGCTAGCCATCGGATTGTCGTTATGAATCTCCGGTGCGTTCCGGCCGATAAACGCCACTCCGATCTGAAACCCAACATTTCCTTTCAGCGGCTGGCAATGCTGCACCAATCCCCAGATCTTATAAAGTTTTTTGTCTTGATCGTAGCGTCGAAGGTCATTCGGCATCGGCATGAGCAGAGAAACCAGTTGCCCCACAAAACATTCACGCTGTGCGTAAAATCCTGCTCCGCTGTGCGACGCATTTATTACATCAACCGATTCCGTCCACATCTTAACCGGCGTCTCACGCGACTTGATCACCGCGGCAAACAATATATTGTTCGAACGCTCGAGCGCGGCGTCATCGAACTGCTCCTGTTGGGGTGGCGGCATCGTGTCGCTCTGATTTTCGTGCGGATAGTAAAGCATTTGAAACTTTGGCTAAAGGGAAATGCTATTCAAGGCCTTCAAGCGGAAAGAGACGATCGACAAATTCGAGGTGAAGCCGCGTCAGGCCGTCCGGCCCTTTTCTTCGGCTGCGAACAACAGAGATGATCTTCACGCCGCTTCTCAGAACATTGACTCGGATAAATGCTCCCTGCTCGGCGTTCAGCGACGTGAACACAGCCGCTCCGCCGGCGCTCACGTTTTCAGTCACAGTGGTCTCGGTTTCCACGACATTTCCCGCGGAGTCCATAACCTCAAGCGAAATGGTTTCGGGGATCGAAAATCGAGTTTGACGCCGCGAGTCCCGTGGAAGATCGGGGTCTTCTTCAGCGATGGACGCGGCATCGACGACGTGCCAGATGCCTTCTTCACCCCGATGCGAAATGTCGTAGAGACGAGTTGGATCTTCGTGAAAGCTGCTCGGCGCGTGCTGTCCTATGAAAGCGACACCCGTAACGTATTTACAATTCTCATCGCCTAGTCCGATCGGCACACAGCGTCGGATGAGTCCCCAGATGCGATATTGCGGCTCACTGTGATCGAAACAGCGAAGCTGCCGCGGCATCGGCAGCATCATAAGGATTATCCGCCCCCGCTTAACAGGCCGGCTTAGCGAAAATCCGGCACCGAACGCGGAAATATCTTCGAGACGAACGACCTCATGCCATGAAACCGTTTTATCCACCTTAACCTCGACGCGCGCAGGCAAGGGCAGCGCGATTCGCTGGATTCGGCGGTTCTCGGTTTGGACGTCAATAGGAGTTTTCTGCACTAAAGTTGAGGACATAGATGGAGACACCAGAAGGAGTTCTCAAAACGCCCTGATTGTCTAACAAACACCGGAATTTGTTGCGGGATAGAACCGGTAGATGAACGGGCCAGCAGGTTGCTAAACAGGCTTTTCGCCTGTAAAATTACAATATCATCAATCGTTATTCATGTCCAGATTTTTTTGTGTCCCGGCCCGAATCGCTTAACTCTTGATTCAGCATACATTTAACACGGCGATCGACCTTTATAATAAGTAATGGATTCACTCACAGAACGCAACCAGATCAATATTGAAGATGAGATGCGCCGGTCGTATCTCGATTACGCAATGTCCGTCATTATCGGCCGGGCTCTTCCAGACGTGCGTGACGGCCTCAAACCCGTCCATCGCCGCATTCTTTTTGGAATGTACGAGCAGGGTAACGTTGCCGGAAAAGCCTATCGAAAATCCGCCCGAGCCGTCGGTGATGTAATGGGTAAATACCATCCGCACGGCGATTCTGCCATTTACGACTCCATTGTCCGAATGGCCCAGGATTTTTCCATGCGTTATCCGCTGGTTGACGGCCAGGGCAATTTTGGGTCGATCGATGGCGACAATCCGGCCGCAATGCGTTACACCGAGGTCCGTCTCGCCAAGATCACCAACGAGGTTCTCGACGACATTGCTAAGGAGACCGTAGATTTTCAGCCCAATTACGACGATACCTTATCCGAACCGAAGGTTTTGCCGACGAAAGTGCCGCTGCTGCTTGTAAACGGCTCAGAAGGTATCGCCGTCGGCATGGCGACCAAGATCCCGCCGCACAATCTTAGCGAGATACTCGAAGCCACAATTGAGCTGATCAAAAATCCCGGCATAACTATCGACGAGCTTATCAAGATAGTGCCCGGCCCCGATTTTCCGACCGCTGGCTTCATTTACGGCCGCGAAGAGATCCGCCGGGCCTATGAAACCGGCCGTGGTATCATTCAGATGCGTGCTCGTGCCGTCGTCGATGAGATCGGCCGCGGCGACCGCGTCCGCGATGCCGTCGTGATCACCGAGATCCCATATCAGGTCAATAAGGCCCGCCTGATCGAAAAGATCGCCGAACTAGTACAGGAAAAGCGGCTCGATGGCATTTCCGAGATCCGGGACGAATCCAATCGCGAAGGCATGCGGATCGTTGTCGAACTGAAACGCGACGCGATACCACAGGTCATTCTCAATAAACTCTACAAGCTCACGCCGATGCAGTCCTCATTCGGCATCATTAACATCGCGATCGCCGATGGCCAGCCGAAGGTGTTTTCGCTCAAGGAGATGCTTGAGGCGTTCGTCGAGTTTCGCCGCGAGGTTGTACGCCGCCGCACTGAGTTCGATCTGCGAAAGGCACAGGCACGAGCCCATATCTTGGAGGGCTTGAACAAGGCTATCGATGCGCTTGATTACATAATTCCGCTGATCCGAAATTCGCGTTCGGTTGATGAAGCACGGCAATGGTTGACGGCCAAACTCGCTACCACGGCCGAGATCGATTCGTGGCGCGGGGTCACCGGTGATAAGCCGAAGGCCACGTTCCTCAAGGAGCTCAATAAGGTCGTCACCGATCTCGATTTTACCGACATTCAGGCTCAGTCGATCCTCGATCTGCAGCTTCGCAGGTTGTCGGCCCTCGAGCGGCAAAAGATACTCGACGAATACGCCGAGATCATTAAATACATCGCCGAGCTCGAAAATATCCTGGCGAACGAAAGTGTTTTGCGCCAAGTGATCACGGACGAGTTGGTCGAATTAAAACGCGTTTTCGGCGATGGCCGCCGGACCGTTATCGTCGACGCCGGTGTCGAGTTGAACATCGAAGACCTGATACCCGACGAAGATGTTGCCATTACAGTGACCAACGCCGGCTATATCAAGCGGACACCCGTTTCGACCTATACGCGCCAAGGTCGAGGCGGGAAAGGCCGCTTGGGTGCCAAGGCGAAGAATGAAGATTTCGTCGAGCATCTCTTCATTGCCTCGACGCACGCTTATCTGATGATCTTCACCGACGACGGCCAGGTCTTTAAGATGAAGGTGCACGAGATCCCGGAAGCCGATCCTTCGGCACGCGGCAAGGCCGTCGTCAACCTGATCCAGCTTTCGTCTGAACGCAAACTCGTTGCCGTAATGCCCGTGCGCGATTTTGGTGAAGAGATCTATCTGACAATGGTCACGAAAAAAGGCGTGATCAAAAAGACGTCGCTCTCCGATTACCAGAATATCCGGGTCACTGGCATTAATGCGATCAACATCGACGAAGGCGACGAACTTCTCGATATAATACGCACGGATGGAACCTGTCAGATCTTTATTGCGACTCACGACGGCATGGCTGTCAAATTCAACGAATCGGATGTACGTCCGATGGGCCGCGTCGCACGCGGAGTCCGCGGGGTAAATCTGCGAAAGGGTGATTTCGTGGTTTCGGTCTGTGCCGTCTCGCAGGAAGGTACGGAGAAGATCTTGTCCGTTTCCGAAAAAGGCTTTGGCAAGCAGACACAGGTCGCGAGCTATCGCCTTACAAAACGCGGGGGCATCGGTGTGATCAATATGAAGACCACCGAGAAAACCGGTAAGGTCGTCGCCGCATTCCCGGTCGAGGATGACAGCGAGATCATGATCATCACGCACCAGGCAAAACTTATTCGCCTTGCAGTGGCCAAGATTCGCGAAACCGGCCGAAGCGCGCAGGGCGTAACCCTTATCAAGACCGGCGACGACGACTCGGTAACGAGTGCGTCGCTCCTCGCTGCACCGGACGAAGAAGATGAGGATTAAAAGTCAGGGTCTAAAAACGAAAAGGGCGGGAGAATTTGTTCTCTCGCCTTTTTATTCTCAGTTATGAGCTATCAGCTACCAGTTATTCCGAATCCGTTCCTCGCCTCATTCAAATAAACTGGGGGTGGGCCGTCGTCCGAGCAATGTATCCAATCCAAAGTGCTCGTACGCCAGCCGCGTTGCCATTCGTCCGCGGGGCGTGCGGTTGAGAAAGCCGATCTGCAGGAGATAAGGCTCGATTATTTCCTCGATCGAATCTTTCTCCTCCTGGAGCGAAGCGCAGAGGGTGCCGAGGCCGACGGGCCCGCCGTCAAATTTTTCGATGATCGTCATCAGCAGCCTGCGGTCCATCTCATCTAGACCGAACGTATCGACCTCCATCCTGTTCAGAGCATCGTTGGCCACGTGTTCGGTAATGTGTCCGTCGTGATCAACCTCGGCGAAATCGCGGACGCGTCTTAACAGCCTATTTGCGATACGCGGAGTTCCGCGCGAACGTCTCGCGATCTCATGCGAACCGGGCGGATCGATTCCGACACCCAGTATTTTCGCCGAACGTTCAACGATCGTCTGCAGGTCACTGATCGCATAAAAATCAAGATTGAAAACGATCCCAAAACGCCCACGGAGCGGGGCAGTTATAAGGCCCGGCCGCGTTGTCGCTCCGACCAGCGTAAACTTAGGTAATTCTAGTTTGATCGATCTTGCGGCGGTTCCTTGACCGATCAAAATGTCGAGATTGTAGTCCTCCATCGCCGGATAGAGGATCTCTTCGATCGCGGGATTGAGACGATGTATCTCGTCGATGAACAGCACATCTCCTTCTTCGAGATTAGTGAGTATTGCAGCAAGATCTCCGGCCTTTTCAATGATCGGACCGGCCGTCGATTTCAGCGATGCGCCCATCTCGTTCGCAACGATAACCGAAAGGGTCGTTTTCCCCACTCCCGGCGGCCCGGTCAGGAGAATATGATCGAGAGCTTCGCGGCGTTTCAAAGCGGCCTTCATAAAGACCCGCAGATTTTCCTTTACCTTCTGCTGGCCGATGTACTCCGCAAGCTGAGCCGGGCGCAGTGAGACCTCGAACTGTTTCTCCTCGTCCGATTCACCATCGCTTCGAATATCAACTGCCGCTAAATTGCTCATATCTTACTTTGCATCTTAGAGGCTTTGCGGGAAACATCGTTCTTTCCTAAATGCTGCCAAGACGCTACGAATAGGTCCGCTAGAATAATAACGCCTTGTGATATAAAGCGAAAATATCCATTGAAAACGCGACCGTGCAGTGCAGGGCGAGGCCCATCCAGATGCTGCCGTTCTTGTAGGAAAGCCATCCCAGAAAAATTCCCGCACCGATAGCCGCGAATGTCTCCGGCATTGGCTTGCCGAAATGGATCATGCAGTACGGAACCGTCATCACAAAGATCGAGTAAACGCCGAGTGACGGCTTCAAGCTATGAAGTAAGAATCCGCGAAAGAAAAACTCTAATCCGAAAAACTGCCCAAAGTAGATCGCCTCCCATACCAGCAGCGTCTGACTAAGATAAGGAGCGTCATTATAAATATGCAGAAACGGATACTTCGCCGAAAAACCCGCAGTCAACGACACTAAGTAAACCAGCGGCAGCATTACGGCTATGCACTGCAGCAGCAGCTTAGAAAATCCGTCCTCGATCCGAAAATTCAATCCGATCTCGCTCAGCGCCCGCTTTTGCCAAAATTTGACCGCGATCAGCGGCAGCAGGAAATAGAAGATCGTTACCACCAGCACCCACCAAGCAAGGGCCGGAAGAT
>JBDTXM010000199.1:0-7148 GCA_040006215.1 Acidobacteriota bacterium | reverse complement strand
CCGACCACGAGGCCGATCATTATCTTCCAGGTCAAAGAGATCTTTGGCAGTTTCATATGTTTACCGTTGTGGGTCCGTAAATAACTAAGGCCAGCGCGTTAAAACGTTTCAGCTTTAACGGTGATATATAAAATCGGGGTGAGAGTAAACGAATTTTCGAGAGTTTAGCAGAAATGTCGCTTTTTGGATATCGGAACTGCGTTTCCAGCTTATTCTTCAGCCACTCTGTGTTAAAATTTCTGTCGATTCGTCCCTTATCCGGGAACTTTTACCTACCCTCAAAACTAGGAGAATTTTGTGAAACACCCACTAACTTCGCTTGCGCTCTGCAGCATCTGTGGTCTTTTGACTCTTTTTTCGGCCGTCCGCGCACAAAACTCCGGACTTGGTACCGGCCTCGCTCCAGCACCGACGCCTCCAATGGCCCACCAAGCCCCACCTTCGGACGCTGCCTCTACCCCGCCGCAGCGCAATCCGGCGGCGGAGGAACCTATCGTGCAGGAACTACAGAAACTGGCACCTAAGGCGGTCGAGACCTTCAAATCCGCAACAACCTCTCTCGACAGCAATAATTTCACTGAAGCAATAGCCAAATATAACGATGTGCTTAAACAGGCCCCCAATTTTGAACCTGCCTTGCGACGCCTCGGTTATGCAATGATCGGCGCGGGAAAGCGTGACGAAGGTATCGCTATGGTGCAAAAAGCTGTCGACCTCCATCGGTCCGCGGATAATTTGCTCGGCCTCGCATCCGCTATTCTCGGACTTAACGAGACTTCACATCAGGCGTCCAAGGCCGAAGAGCAGCGGGCCGTCTTGTTGTTGCGCGAGGCATTGAAGGTCGGTTCGCAGGATGAGAGTCAAGTCTTAACCCTGATAGCTCAAATCTCCCTGGATGTTGAAGATTTGAATTCCTTCAACGACGCTATTTCCAGTCTCACCCAGAAATATCCAGATCTTGCGGAAACGCACTACTTCCGCGGCATCGCGCTGGCCAACGACGGTAAATTCGACGATGCATCCACAGGAAATAAGCAAAGCGGAGACCGCGGGTCTAAAGCACGCCGAAGCTCAGCGGCTACAGGATGCCTTCCAACAAGCCCAAGACGAATCGATGTTCGGGCTCTACGCGTATCGAAGGTACTTTCAGATATTGGGTGTCGTCATCCTGCTTTGGGCAATCGGGCTAGTCACCCTTTTCATCGCGGGCAAAGTGCTTTCCGCGAAAACGCTTCATGCGATCGAAAACTCTGACCCGAACGATATAACCGGCGGGGGACAGGCATCTCTGCGTAACCTCTATCGCAAGATAATCACGCTATCCGGAATCTACTACTATATTTCGCAGCCGGTCGTAGTCATCCTGGTTATTATTGCTACGGTGGGCGTAATACTTTTCTTCCTGATCGTAGGTTATATACCGATCAAACTAATGTTGATCCTCGTATTTGTCGGCGGCGCATCCATCTTTTACATGGCCAAATCATTATTCACACGTGCGAAGGTCGAGGATCCGGGACGTGTATTGACGGAGGCAGAAGCGCCGGAGCTCTGGTCGCTCGTTCTCCAAGTTGCGACAGCTGTAAATACCCGTGCGGTCGACGAAATTAGAATTACCGAGGCGACGGATCTTGCCGTCTATGAGCGCGGAGGTTGGCGGATCAAAATGCAGGATAAGGCCGAACGAGTTCTCATTCTTGGTGTGGCTAACCTGAACGGCTTCAAGCAAAGCGCTTTTACCGCAGTTCTTGCTCACGAATACGGGCACTTCTCAAATCGCGATACCGCAGGTGGAGACGTGGCATTCAGAGTTAACACGGACATGATGCGTCTTGCTGAAGCGATCGTAATGAGCGGTACCAACACGATCTACAACGTCGCTTTTCATTTTATACGCGTTTACCATTTCCTTTTTCGCCGGATCACCCACGGCGCCACCCGACTTCAGGAAACACTCGCCGATCGGGTCGCCGCGCATAACTACGGCGTCAAAGCATTTCAAGAGGGCCTGACCCACGTCGTTCGCCGGGGTATCGAGTTTAATTACCTTGCGTTGAAAGAGGTCAACTCGTCTCGGGCCGCGGGCCGCGGCTTTAACAGTTTGTACGATCTGACTGTCGACGACGAATCATCCGCCAAAGACATCGAAACGCAATTTGCTGGAGCCCTCAACCGAAAAACCACCGACGACGATACACACCCGAGCCCAAATGACCGTTTCAAACTGATCGAAAAGGTTATTTCAAACGCGAACGTTGACAGCGATCGCATCGTCTGGGATCTCTTCGCAGACAGGCAAGCGCTCACCGACGAAATGAACAAAAAGCTCGAAGGCCACTTCTATGGTACGAAATACGCGTCGGCTAACGATATAATCACTTAAATTAGATCGTTCCCGGAGCATGAATTTCCAATCTATTCACTTCACTTCCAAAGGCCGCGCGAAGACCAATGCTTCTAAGCCGGAGGTTCTCGATAAATTGCGCAGTATCGTCGGCGCAGAAAACGTAGTTGTCGATCCTGAAAAGGTCGAGCCGTATGGGGCTGATGCGGTGAAAGAAAAATTTCCGCCTGAGGCGGTCGTTTTCCCCGAATCGACCGATCAAATGGTCGCAATCCTCAAGCTTGCAAACGAGCATTTGTTTCCGGTGACCGCTCGCGGCGGGGGCGTCGGCTACACGGGCGGTGCCGTGCCCATCGACGGCGGGATCGTGATCGGAACGGATCGGATGAACAAGATAATCGAGATCAGCTCCGACGATCTCTATGCTGTGTGCCAGCCCGGGATCACGACATTCGATTTGCAGCAGGCGGTCGAAAAGCAGGGCCTTATGTTCGCACCCGATCCGGCAAGTTATAAAGACAGTTTTATCGGCGGCAATATTGCCGAGAACGCAGGCGGAATGCGAACTCCGAAATACGGCGTGACCAAGAATCACGTTCTCGGCCTTGAAGTCGTCACCGCGAACGGCGAAATTATCCGCACCGGCGGCAAAACGGTCAAGAACGTGGTCGGCTTCGATCTGACGGGATTGATGTGCGGATCAGAGGGAATGCTGGGCATCATTACCGAGGCGACGCTAAAACTACTCCCGATGCCCGAAGCGACATCGACCGTCCGAGCGAATTTCCACTCGATGGAAGCCGCGTGCAAAGTCCTCACAAAATTCACGCCTGAGGGATTGCTCCCAATGGCGATGGAGGTCCTCGACAAATTCTGCGTCGCTGCCGTCGAAGAGAATTTCGCATTCGGTCTCTCGAAAGAGGCCGAAGCGATCTTGCTCGTGGCCGTGGACGGTTCTAAAGAAGAAGTCGCAAAAAACGCCGAGACCATCGAACGCATCATTGGCGAAAACGGCGGCTTCGATATCTTAAGGGCTAAGTCTAAAGAAGAGGAAGACAAGCTCTGGGACGTCCGTAGGGCGATCTCGCCCAGCTTGATGAAATACGGAACGCTAAAGATCAACGAGGACGTTGTCGTTCCTCGTTCGAAAGTTCCTGAGCTCGTCGCTAAGATCGAAGAGATCGGCCGCAAACATAACACCTTTGTCGCAAATTTCGGCCACGCCGGTGACGGCAACATTCATGTTAATTTTGTCGTCAACCGCGACAACCCCGAGGAGGTCGCTCGAGCCCGCGAATGCGTCTCCGAAACCTTCCGGCTCTCCGTCGCGTTAGGCGGGACCATCTCCGGCGAACACGGCATCGGCTACGTCAAAGCCCCCTACCTAAGCTACGCCATCGACCGCCCCACTCTCGAGATCATGAAAGGTATAAAAAAAGTCTTCGACCCCAACGGAATCCTCAACCCAGGAAAGATGTTTGTCTAGCATTGCTCTTACTGCGAGGGAAACCTTGTAAATTCGATCTTCCCTTCAAAAGCTCCAGTCAAGAAATCATTTCGACCTCCGCCGACGATCCATGTCTCAATATTTTTCTTTTGGCAGAGCATTGCAGCTTCGAGTTTTGAGTTCATACCGCCCGTCCCGAGTCCGGAATCGCGTTCTTCGATGAGCGCCTTGGCTTCTTCGATATTGTGGACCTCGGCAATATGCACCGCGTTTGTGTGGAGGTGGGGATTTTTGTCAAACAGTCCATCGATGTCGCTAACGAGAACTAGCAGGTCCGCCTCGATCAGGATCGCTACATGGGCCGAAAGATAATCATTATCGCCAAGCAGTATTTCTTCGACGGCAGTCGTGTCGTTCTCATTAATTATCGGCAAGTATGAATATTTCAGAAGCTCCGAGATCGTGTTGACCGTGTTTACGCGCGAGATCTCATTCTCGAAATCGCGATATGTCATTAAGCACTGTGCGGTCTGAATACCGAAGTCGCTGAACACTTCATTGTAGATCCGCATCAACAGTGGTTGGCCGATAGCGGCCATGGCTTGTTTCGATTCGACCGGCTTTCCTGCGTCTTTGATATTGATGTATTGCTTCGCCGCTGCGATCGCCCCGGAAGATACGAGTACAATATCGTATTCATCACGCAATTCCAGTATCTGGCGGCCGATGTCTTCTATCTTTCCACGCGATATCAGGCGGGTACTGTTTGTTAGCGTTGAAGTCCCAATTTTTAGAACAAGCTTCTTTTTCATCCCCGCACCTGGCCGTTGCCGGTCACAAACCATTTATTCGTCATCAGATGTTCGGCACCCAAAGGTCCGCGAAAATGTAATTTCTGCGTAGATATTGCTATCTCGGCGCCTAAGCCAAATTCCCCACCATCCGTAAATCTCAATGACGCGTTGTGATAGACTGCTGCACAATCGACCTCATTCAAAAATCGGTTGGCATTTTCTTTATCGTTCGTCACGATCGCAGCCGAGTGGCCGCCCGCATACTTATTGATCCGTAGGATCGCGTCGCTTAGATCGGTAGCAATTCCGATGACGACCTTCGCTGAAAGAAATTCCTCGTACCAGACGTCTTCATTCTTTATCGATCCGACCGAACCCACCGCCGAGCAAACGTCCCCGTCGCCGAAAACTTCGATCCCTGCTGAAACAAACGCAGCAGCCAGACCTTGCAGAAATCCGTCAAGGTCCGGCAGCGATCGGTCGACCAGCACCTTGTCGAGTGCGTTACAGACGCTCAGCCGCCGTTTACCGTCCATCGCGATCTTATGCGCCATTTTAAGATCGGCCTTACGGTCGACGAAGAGAAAATTATTCCCGCGTCCGCTGACGATCACAGGTGCCTTTGAATTCTTGACCACAAGATCGATAAGCGTATCGCCGCCTCGCGGAATTACTACATCGAAATGCGCCGTCTTACCACAGATCAACTCCTGCGTTTCTTCCCGAGATAGGTCTAGGTAGCGGACAAAATTAGCGTCGGCGTCACTTTCTTCCAGGGCTTGCCGCCACAGATCCGCGAGACAAAGGTTCGTGTTCCTAGCCTCCTTTCCACCTTTCAGCAAGATCCGATTTCCGGCCTTCAAAGCGATGGCCGCCGCCTCGACCGTCACGTCCGGCCTCGCTTCATAGATGATCAGAACGGTGCCGAAGGGAACCTTGCGGTTTTCGATGAGCAATCCATCGCTCCGCGTGTGGGAAGATATGAGGCCACCAACCGGATCCGGACGCTCGATGACCGATTGCAGTGACGCCGCCATTTTTTCGATCTTGGCCTCGTTCAGTCGCAATCGATCTAGAATGACCGGATCGTCCGCCGGACACGCCTCGACATCCCCTCGATTGGCGGTGATAATATCGGATTTGTTTTCGCCCAACAGTCGCGCCAAACTGTTCAGGACGCCATTTCTTTGCTCAGCATTCATTTGTCCTTGAGATTCTACTATTTTGGAGCTGTTAAAACGGCTGCGTGCCGACAAATTGATCATATGAAGGTTATTTTTGCAGCCGTTTTAGGTTTCGCGATCGTCCTCTTCGGCTCTCTGGACGCGTTTGCGCAGGCCAAAAAGACGATAATTCTCGTCCGCCATGCTGAAAAAGACGCCGCCCAGGCTGAAATGTCCGGCGACCCCGATCTTTCCGCCCAAGGAAAACAGCGGGCCGAGCGGTTGGCCAAACTCGCCGGCAAATACCGTCCAGGAGCCATCTTTTCGTCAGACACCAAACGCACGAGACAAACGGCCGAACCGACCGCAAAACTGCGTCATGTCGAGGTGCAGATCTATGATCCCCGGAAACAGCCGGACCTCGTGAAACAGATCATAGAGAGCAAAACCAAGCGGTTCATGATCGTCGGCCACAGCAATACTATTCCAGGCCTAGCGAACTTACTGATAAATAAAGAGTTGTTCAAATCACTAGATGAAAATGAATATGGCGCCGTTTGGATCGTACGTCTGAAGCGGAATAAGCCGCCAAAAGTGGAAGTTGTTCAATATTAAGGACTTATGGCGTTTGGGTTCACTAATGAACACCGTGAACACCAGTGAACGGAACGAATGGAGTGAACCGTTTGAACCTCGCGAACGCATGAACGCTGCGGTGCAGAAAATGAAATAATCAAGGAGAAACCTATGGAGCTACCAAAAGGACACCAGGCCGTGATGCCCTATCTGATGTTGGAAGACGCGGCGAAATTCATCGAATTTACCACAGATGTCTTCGATGCCGAACTAACGCACAAAGGCGAACGCGACGGGGAGATCGGACACTGCGAGATCGATATAAACGGCAGTACGATAATGTTCTCGAACAGCCGCGGCGATTGGAAACCGGCGACTGCAAACATGTTCGTTTACGTTGACGACGCTGACGCACGGTATAAAAAGGCGATCGACGCCGGTTCGGAGACCGTGATGCCCCCCGCCGATCAGGACTACGGCCGAAGCTGCGGCGTAACCGATCCATTCGGCAACGTTTGGTGGATAACCTCAATTGCGTCAAAAGATAAGGACACAAGCAGATGATTCGCTTCGGGCCGCACCGTATGGCTCGACAAAAAAATGGAAAGCCCTCAGCAAGCTTTCCATTCTTGATCGATCCAACGCAATCGCGGCCTATTTCTTCGATTCCGCCTTGGCGAAGTAACCTTGCCGGTGGGTCAGCTTAACTTTGTCCTTTTCGAGCGCCGGGTTGGTTAACTGGATCTCGATCGTCCGGTATGAGCCGTCCTTTTTCGGGTTCGACGGTTCGTAAGCGATCAAATACTGCGAACGCATCTCCTCCT
>JBDTXM010000198.1:0-7235 GCA_040006215.1 Acidobacteriota bacterium | reverse complement strand
ATCGAAAGCAAACCTAACTAAATATAAAAGGAGGCGGGCTGGTTCTTGTCGAAACAAAAGTCAATATTCATCACACCCCCCAAAACAGTGCGACCGACGAAGTGCGCTTGACTCACCGCTGAACTTCATAGATGACCCCGATTCTGAGAATTGCAATATTGCAAGCCTGACTCTGATTTCTTTTTTCAGGCAATATGCATACAAATAAAATGGCGATCGTGCCTTTTGTTTTATCAGAAGAGTGAGAAACTTTAAATAGTCGTCAGCGGAATGAAAAATGTCTTGCCGGTCATTCCCACGAGTGATCACGTGGTAAAGACCTCCTTCAACTTCGACTCGAAGCTTTCTCGCCATACTCGCGACATTCTATCAAATGAACGAATATCGCAGAATCGCAGGCGTGACCCCAATTCTTATACAAGCTGCAGGACAAGACGTTTCAGGAAAAACAGTCTACCGTCTGGTAACAATGCAACTAGGGCCCGGTGAATGCCGGGCCTTTTGTTTTCCATTCGTTGGATAGATGATCGCCAAAGAAGTGTTGATCCTGATCGGAAGGGAGCAAGGCTCTCTCGTCATCGAGCCTTCGCTCATCGTCGGCCTCGATACCTCAAATGTTAGCCATCGATACGACGCTGCCCGACAAAAACTACCACCAAACAGAAAATGCGCCTACGCTAAGGGTCAGGGCGAAAAACTCTAATTAACGAATATCGCAGAATCGCTGACCTGACACGGTTTCTTTAGGCGAGTTTGTTCCGAAAGGCACTGTCGCTAAGACCGCCGAGATCGATCCGGAAGCCTTGATCGCCGCGCGGTCGAACAAGTCTGCGATGTAGCAAGACAAGATTTCTGCGTTCAATCCAAAGGCTCGCACGTCATCGCCGCCAAAGAGACCCTGATCGTCGCAGGCCGACGATTAGGTGCAACCACCACAACACTTTCCCAGCTATTAGGCCTCGACATCGCCAACGTCAGCCGCCGCCACGACGCCGCCATCAGAAAAATGAAGGAAGATCCCAGTCTTACCCACACCATCTCTCATGTGATCGCCATGTACCACATGACAATCAACAACACATCGTCAATATCGCCGGCCTGACCCCGATTTGATTTTCCTTGACCCCAATTCCTCCCTGACCCCAATTCCTCCCACCCCAATTCCTCCTGTTCTGAACCCAGATCTTTCGATGTCCGGCGAACCTAAATTGGCATGTTCAGAACGAGGTTATTCTTTTTCTCAAAACTGCTCATCGGGCGGATGCGCTGAATTTCATCAAGCAATTTCACTAACACCGGTGGATAATAGGAGCCGGCATTAGGATGGTCCGGCATGTAATTTTTGATCGAGATTTGTTTTGTCGAACCCTTTTGCATTATTGCCAGTTGAACTACAAAGACGGAATCTTTGAGGGACTCGATAGAATCATAAAAGGTCCTAAGCGTTTCAAAGTCGGAAGTTTCTAAGATCGCCTTCAACGTCTTAAGGTCCTTGTCCGAAATGTGACCCGATTTCCTACTGGCCTTATGCAAGCTCCTAGAATCATATTCTAGCGACCCGTCTGACTTTAGCCGGAAAAACAGGATGGGTTTATCAGTTTGTAAAACAAGACCCTTTCCAGAAGTGAAAATCTCAATCAAGGGCTCTTTATCACGTTCTGCGGATTGCCCAAAGCTGCATCCCACCAAAGATCCAAAGACAATAGCCAAAAGAATCACATTGATAATGAATGGCTTTACAGGAATTAACATTTGCCCTCCCTATTTTTGCTGAAAATTTGCCTTCGACTCCGCTTCAGCCGCTTTAGCTTCTTTAGTAACTCCCGGTGTGCTATGCATTCCGGCTAGCGGATCCCGTCCGTTATTACTCAAAAAAACGTGGCCTCGTAGCTCATGATATAGAGAGGAGACCTGTTCGATGTCGGTCTGCTCACTCCACACCCGAACCTCGTTTTCGCCGGTTGTAGAATATTCTGAATCCTTTATAGGCGCACCGGACTTTCCGAAGAGGGTTGATCCATAAGTGTAATCTCCTGTGTCATCTTCCAGATCCGTCAGCTTGTAGAATCCAAGATGGTCCGTCTTTTCCTAAAAATCAAATCGGGGTCAGGCTTGCAATATTGTAATTCTATGCAGTGCCTTGGCGATATTGCTTTAGAGCTTTTGCCGACAATTCCGTCAATTGCGTATTGTTTTGCATTCGAAGCCTTGCGGCGTCATGGCGCCGGCTGACGGTCGAAAGAGCGTATCTATATCCGGTCGTATAACCGCCAGGATCACCGCCGTCCGTCGTCTGCTTGCTCGCCGTCACACGTCCTAAGATGTCGAACGAGGTATGTTCGGTTGTCGAAACGCTCGATGAAACCTTGGTTAGTTTCGCGCGGTG
Organism: Acidobacteriota bacterium; assembly: GCA_040006215.1. Classification (GTDB taxonomy): domain Bacteria; phylum Acidobacteriota; class Blastocatellia; order Pyrinomonadales; family Pyrinomonadaceae; genus OLB17. The sequence continues at coordinate 4,849 of JBDTXM010000198.1, read as the reverse complement.
TGGTTTTTCCGTCGTACCTGGAAGTGATAGTTGGGTCTGCCGGCTGTCATTGCGATCAAGCTAGACACACAAATATTCGTACATCGGCGGTAAACTATTTATAATTAAGGGTTTATATGAGGAGAGTTCTCAGCTATCCTGCGGAATCTGGTCTTTTTCACCTGAATCCAGGAGTTTGTCACGCGACTTTGCCTTAAAAATTGTGGGTTTTAGACTCAAGGTTTCACATCTTGGGATTTCGTGCAATGGGGATCGTTGTTACTGAGTTGCGGGTTGAAGAGGGGAGGCGGTTAACGATATGATTCGGCTCGTACGTCTTAATAATCTTAAGGACCAATTTATACATGCCCTGTAACGCTTCTGATCTGGCTCAGGTAAAACTTTTTGAGCTGCTCGATGAAGATGAACTGAATGATCTCGCGGCGGTGATCGACGCGAGATCTGTCCCCTCCGGAGAAACGATCTTTAACGCGGGAGAGCTAGGCGATTCGCTTTATATTGTTAGGTCCGGCGAGGTGGAACTTTACGTTAGAGATACGGCGGGGCAGAAGATCGTGCTGACCGTGGCCGAGCAGCATGATCTTTTCGGCGAGCTGTCTATGCTGGACGAGCGTCCGCGTTCGGCTACCGCGGTTGCTTTGATAGATTCGGAACTATTGATCCTCGACCGCGACGATCTGCTTCTTCTTTTTCATAAACAGCCAGACGCCGCATTGAACATGCTGGCAGCAATGAGCGGCATGCTTCGCAAGGTCGACCGCCTGCTCCAGACGCGTGTCTCCCGCAACGTTAACGAAGAGATGGAGGATAAGCTGCCGACGCTTCAGCGGATCGCCGATTGGATCGCGTGGTTCAGCGGCAGCATGCAGTTTTTGATAATCAACGGCCTTTGGTTTTTGGTCTGGATCGGGATAAATACGCTTCCGCTGGGTCTGCCGCAGTTCGATCCATTTCCATTCGGCTTGTTGACGATGATCGTTTCGCTCGAAGCGATATTCCTATCCTGCTTCGTTTTGATCTCGCAAAACCGGCAGGCCGCTAAGGACAAGATACGGGCGGATATAGAGTATGACGTCAACATAAAAGCAGAACTAGAGATCGCCCACCTTCACGAAAAGGTCGATCATATTCACGAGGAACTACTCGGAAAACTGTTGGATTTTGAAAAACGGCGAAGCAGAATCAGGAATGGCCGCGATAAGTAACAGGGAATGCCAGCCCTGGTCAGTTGTTATCTACGTTCGGTGAGCCATCTCGGGGATCCTATCACTCGTTGGTTCCGGATACGCAGTTTTTCCTGTTACACGCGCCAGATCGACGGTTGTCCAATCAAAGTTCCCGACATCTCTAACCTTTCGACCGAGATATTCGCTATGACAGTAGAGCCCGTGTACCGGCTTATTCTTCAGATATCCATCCGCGTAGGACGAAAACCTCCCCACGATCGGGTTTGACAGGCCGGCCTCGATACATTCGAACCCCAGTTCTTCCGAGAACAATACTCTGAGGGCCATATCGCTAAATTGAAAAAAATGCCATGGTCTTTCGTGCGAAGAGTAAGAAAAGTGCGTTTCTACAAACACAGTTCCGCCTACTTTAAGTAATTTCGATATTTCTACGGCAACGACCCACGGCATTGCAAAATGCTCAAACGAGGCGCTTGAATAAATGAGATCAAATCTTTCGTCATCCCCAAAGTAGGAGGAGAGCTTATGAGCATCGCCGCTAACATCAACGTTCTTGCCCGGATAGTAGTCAAAACCGATATATTCCGCTTCGATAAATTTTTGTCGCGCGGTTGAGATGCCCGTCACCTCTCGGCTGCCGATCTCGAGAATTCTCATTCCGGGCTTGTTACCGATCTCGTAAAGATGATTCTGCCAGTTTTGATGATTGACAATTTCCGACATCGGGACATCAGGCGCCAGATAAGATCTGTCGAATCTTGTCTCGACAAGCAAACACAGGTTTCGGCAAGTGCGAAGGAAAATCTTTAGCGCTTTTTTCATAAGACCGTTTATGAGATCGAACCTGGAAAAAAAGAAATGCCGCTGAGATTCCGCGGTGGGCGGGTTATCAGCGGCTCGAATTAGGATGGCGTTGAGTTAGCTGTGATGTTCTAACGACGCCTTTAAGAAATTTTCAAAAAGTATTCTTCCATCGCGGGATTCGTTCACGTGCTCCCACCGGGTTGGATTTTTTGACCAGTCCTCAAAGGATTTTTCCAGGTGGAACTGAACGCAATAGATCAGTTGGCCGTCGGAACGTTTGACCATCATCTGGTTTTTGCAGAGATACGAACTGGCTAGCAGCTTGAACCCTTCCGGAACTCCTTCGACCTGCACGCCATGGTTTTGCCAGACGCGAAGGATATCGTCTTCCTTTGTGTAATCCTGCCAGACGCCTGACTTCTGATCATCGTTGCCCTCAAATATCGGGTCATTTTTATCGACGATCTTTATGAACCGATATTGATACTCGACCATTCGGTCCGAACGCTTTTCAGCGAGTTCGAGATCGTCAAGCGTCCTAAGTGGAGCGCCGAAGGCCATGCCTACGAGCTGATGGGCTCCGCAGATCGCGAGCACCGGTATCTTAGTCTCGCGTATGAACGCCGTGAATTTATTGATGTGATCCGGATTATAATAATCAAAATCCGAAAAGGTCCCACTCATGACGATCGCGTCGGGCTCGAACTGGGCGGCAGCCTCGGCTATCTCCGATAAATGGACAGTGAGCGTTTTAGGCTGCTTTACCAATCGAAGAACGTTCTTCGCGATATTGTCACAGGCCATGCCTGATACCTTTCGTTCAAAGGCGAGCCGCGATTTCGTCGTACCGTTCCAATCTTTTCCCGCAAGCGGTGAAAGGTCGGACTCGTAGCGCAACAAGTCGTTGACGATCAGGACTTTGGCGTGCTCGATCTTTTTTTCGATCGGCTCGTAAGCGCAGTAGGCCCGATCCTGGTAGGGAAATGGAAGTTTTTCCAATTCCGGTAATTTTGCGACTGAGTCAAACATAAACCTTGAAAATTATGCTAGTTTACGGCTAATTTGCCAAACTTGGCAGATTGATTCCTCCAGTGGGCTAAGCTATTCCTGAGGCCTTTGTCGCGTCGACCTATCGAATAAGGGCATCAATTCTCCCGCCCCAATTGACGCAATTTCTTTCCGAATTTGCCGGATAAGGCCAGCCTTCGTACGCCCGCGGACCTGCGGCGAAAACCTTTTCATGGTCGACTCGATAGTCATTAACATGTGCTGCCAAGCGGTTTCGAGTTCATCGGCGGCCGGTGACAGGGCTGTAATGTCATAAGGGACAGCGAATTCCCGGCACCCAATCCTCGCAAATATCAGCAAATACCGTGCCGTAGCGAGGTCAGGAGACGCGAATCGCCTGTTGCCGACCTTCAATTCAAAACCGAGAAGCGTATACAGAACGCTCGGCTGGTTCTCTTTTTCAGGAATGTCGAGAGAGAAGCTTCGCGTTCGCTGGCTTCTGATCTTAGTTTGATATATGGACGGGATCCAAACATCGACAAGCTCGCCTCTGATTTGAGAAATGCTGTCCATTTCGATAGATAGGTATCACTCTAACCCGTCGAGACTCTCCTGAAAACGATTGAAAAACCTTCCGACATGTATCCCATCCATGATCATATGATTTGCCTCGACCGAAAGCGGCATGAGCTTTCGCCGGCCGTCATCATAGATCTTTCCAAAAACAACTCGTGGGACGGTTTGCTGATTGTCGAGACGGCTGGCGTGCTTGAAGCTGGTAAAAGAGACCCATGGGATCACCGAATGATAGATAAGGTCGAACCGATCCCGCTCGACCGCGAGGGTTTTTAAGGCTTGATACTTTTCGAGAGCCTCGCGGCCTGCTCGTTCGAAATCGAATAGATCGTCCTTCATCTCAAAGTAGGCAAAGGAGAACGTCTCGTCCTCGTTGAGAATGGTTTGCGTTGCGTGGATACGGTCAAATTCTACGAGCTTTCCGCCGATGTTTCTGATCTTGAATTCACGGATGGTGTTAGCCGAGGAAAGTGAACAGAAGAGAGCAGTAAGCGACCACTTAAAGCTATTTTTCTTGGCAAATTGGAACGCGTGACTTATGTCGACGTTAGCCGTGAAATTGAAAAAAGGATCCTGATAGTTTTTGAAGAACTCGTAAGTCGATTTTCTGGGCCAACTTTCGAGATCCAGTTCGGAGAACATTTCCTATTTTATCTGGGCCTGCGCGGCCGGCATCGATCGTGAGAATTTTTCGATAATGCTACTCGCAAAAATGCCAAAATAAAACACCCCGATCACCGCAATGAGCAGCGCCGCCGAAAGGCCGAGAGGCATCTTAGGTTGGTGCCAGTCGGTCGTCCTCTCGCGAAAGAACATAACGACTATCAGGCGCAAATAATAATAAGCAGAAATGGCCGTGTTTACTACTGCGACGACAACGAGGGCTGTAAGTAGCGGTTCGTTGGCCTCTAGCGCCGGGCGGAAAACAAGCACCTTGCCCAAAAAGCCGGCCGTAAGCGGCAGACCTAGAAGGCTGAGCATGAAAAGGGAAAGCGCGAACGAAAGAACGGGTGCCTTGAATCCGATACCGTTGTAATCGTCAAATTCGGCACGACGGTCATTCTTTAGAGCGAGCAGCGAAACGACGGCAAAAGCTCCGAGGTTGGTTATCGCATAAGTCAGCATGTAAAACGCCACCGAGGCGATCGCCGCATCGCGTGCCTCAACAGTTTTAGCCGCTCCCGCTCCGATAAAACCTACAAGCGCGTAACCAGCATGGGCGATCGACGAATAGGCGAGCATGCGTTTGACGTTGTTCTGCATGATCGCGGCTA
>JBDTXM010000197.1:0-7252 GCA_040006215.1 Acidobacteriota bacterium | reverse complement strand
CAAAAAATTAATGACCGCCTTCGCCCACGGCGATTGGCGCCTTCACGGAAAAAAGACCGGACCCAATTGACCAGCCCGAGCCGGCAATAATTGCCAGAGCTGACCCGCCGTTTGGATCGTTCGACCCCTTCAGGGTCGGGGACAATTTTTCTGCTAATTCTCAGGGTTGCGGTCTGGGGCCTTACCCTGGGCTAATATCTCGAGTCCCTTTCAGGGACTGAAACTTTTTCATAATATATTTACTGGTAAGGTTGATGGCTGGGGACAAATCCCAAATAGAGCCAAAAGCAATGGCCGATGCGTGGATCACGTATTGGCAGGCAGACAAGAACAGCCCCGAACGTGATGCAAACGACTGGGCGAATCAACTGCTTTTTGACTGGGCGGGCACGGATTACAAACCCGATCTGGTTTGGCAATTTATCCTTGAGGCCTACCTACGCGACCTAAGCGACAAACTAATAAGCCTCCTCGCTGCCGGCCCGCTCGAAGACCTGCTGGCGCGTTTCGGATCCGACTACATCGACCGTGTCGAAACCCTCGCCCGGAAAGACCCAAAATTCAATCACCTCCTCGGCGGCGTCTGGAAAAATGCCATGCTCGACAACATCTGGAACCGGCTCCAAGCCGCCCGGAAAGAAGTATGGTGAATAGACTCGTCAAAAATTCTTTGTCACTCAACGGAGATCAAAGGCGCGTAGTTCTTAACACTTCTTTCCGCGACGTGAATGACCTCTCTCGATTGGAGGACAAAACGATCTGTAAATCGAAAGACGAGTTTGGTTGTGTCGCTGAATCGGAACTTCGACATGCCTCCCGACTTTCCGTCCAGCCTCAAACTATGCTTCTGAGCCGTGCAAACTCCGAAAACCTCCATAGTAATTTTCCGATCGGCTATTTGTAATGACCTGAGCCCGCAGCCGTAGCCGGGCGATCCAGTTTCAAACTCGCCGAGAACGAGAGGTTTACTGCCTGTTGGCGATAATACATACAAAAGACCACTCCCTCCGTCGCACGAGCCGCCGCAGGAGACATCTGTGAGCAAGACAACGGCATCTTTCTTTTTATCGTTCGTGAGATTGACGTAAAAAGCGCCGTCAAAATCGAACCATCCCGCGCCCTCCAGGTCGTTGTCATACTCGAACTTTCCACCTTTGAGTTTGATCTCGTGCGACCTAGGGCCGTCGCGAAACGGATATGGATACGTCCAGTTCTGGAAATCGACATGCTCAAAACCCTTGCTCGGCACTCGAAATTTCTCAGTGACCTCATCACGCCTCTTTCTCTCTTCAGTGGTTGCTGCGTCCGGCTCGGCTGGCTCATCCACGTTTATGGTTCCGCCTGATGTCGGCTCGGGTGTCGGAGCTACGTTTTCGGCAACGTTCGTCCGAACGGACTCCGAAGCGCAAGCCTGCAAGAACATCGCGATCAGGATGAATAAGGCAATTCGACAAAGCAGAAAAGGTTTCACGCAGAAAACTTAACAAGATCTCGCCTGCCAACCAACGTGGCTACCCACAGTCAATTCTTCTCTTATTCCATGAAGGGATACAGACAATAGCCAGGGGTGAAAACCCCTGGTACACGTCCAATACGACATCGCGACCCTGAAGGGGTCGAACCGCCGTTTGGATTGTTCGACCCCTTCAGGGTCGCGGACAATTTTTCTGCCCGTTCCCAGGGTTGCGGGCTGTTGGCCTTACCCTGGGCTATTATCTTTGTCCCTTTCAGGGACGTTGAAACTTTTTCATAAAATATTTAGTGGTAAAGCGATGGTCGATGCCTGGATCGCGTATTGTCAGGCCAGAGAGAACAGCCTCGAACATCTGACCAAACCGGGAATGAACCGCTTTTTGAATGCGTGTCGATGGTCACAAACCCGATCTGGTTTGGCGATTTATCCCTTACACCCTCGCAAGTAAGTTCTAAGTGATTATCAGGAGTTGTTTTTCAAAAGTCATTCATCAACTCAACCATATCGCCGCAAATACTACGGTCACGTACACCCACAGGATCGAAAAGAGGATGTGCATGGTCGTTTCAAAGATCTTCCCCCGCCACAGCTCCGACGAATAGCCAAAAAACTGCACAACCAGCCTCGTACCCCAAAATATCGCAAGCCCCAGACAGATGCGCTTTCCGAGCGGCGTATTTGCGAGGTCGTTCGCGGAAGATAGACACAGCAGGCCGATCAGCAAGATCGTCAACGCGACAAATAATGTATGGACATACATCATCTCGCGATTCAACAGGCTCAACGAACCCAGCTCTTTCTTCCACTGAAATTGCATGGGAAACGGAACATGCATTACGGCGACACCGATCAGCAACAGCCCGACGACCTTAAGATGCGGTTCCATGTTTTTTCAGGAAAAATGCGGTAACGAAGGGAGTTAATTTTATCTCATCTTCGATATCCAATCTCGCAGCCGCAAATGTGTCCAGCCACGACTCACGCGAATGAAAATGCAACGCTCCGATGTTGTACGCCAAATAGTTTGACGCGTCGCGCAGATGCTCGACGACAACGACCTGGCCATTTGGAGAGAGAATCCGATTCAGCTCGAAAAAAAATGCCCGTCTCTCATCCGCCTTGCGTATCTCGTGGGCAGAAAAGATCGCAAAGATCCTGTCTGCCGAGTCGGCCCCAAGCGGCAGTTCGCCTGTTGTCACCTGTCGCGTGCCAGGAAACGGCGGATATGCCGCTCGAGCCCGCTTTATCGAAGCCTCGGTATGCTTTGCCGGATCATAAAAATCGTAGACGATCATCTCGGCGTCCGGAAATCTGCTCTTGAGTAGCTCGCTCGTCTCGTCAAAGCCGGCGTTGATATTTATTATTGTTGCACTGCTCCCAGACTGAAGCTTCGCGAGCCAATCGAGCCTGTAAAACCCCGCGAGGTCGTAAACATACCATGAAACGGCCAGCGAAAGCAGCGTTAAAATCGCCGCAAAGATCAGCAAAAAGTCCGCCGCTACCCGAAATTGTAGTGGCATAAAATAGCGAATGACGAGAACCACCGGCATCAGTCCCAAGGCCAGGACATAGAACGGCCAGTTAAACCTGATGACGTTCCACAGCCCCTGAAATGGTCGTCGCATCTCACCCATCCCACTTTTCGATCCGGCCTTTTTTCCAGTGATACGGTATGTCGCGGATCATGAAGGCGTTAGCCAGTCTGACCTCGCTCAGGCCGAGATCGTCGACGAAGGCAAACTGGTGCCCGATCACCTTAACCGGCGAAGGTTTCCAGTTCTGCCGCACGCCTTCGATGATCAGCACGGTACCGCTTGGGGCATTGTAGGTAAATGTAAACGGCAGCGGCCCTGCGAATTTGCGTGCTTCCTTCCAATCCAAAAAGGGCGAGCCCTCCGGTAACGCCACGGGAGCGTCGCCCGTCTCCTCAAACGCAATATTAAACCGCGACTTTTCCGATCTGATCTCTGTCACTCCATTAGCCGTCTTGCGGTCGATGTCGGTCGTCGTGTAGTTGTAGTGCGTGAAGATGTTCCCGAAAAACTCCATCTTCTTTTTGTCCGTCGCCGAACCCAGGATGTATAGCCCGCGAACGCTCCGGCCCGTCTTGTCCGTAAATCTGACAAAAACACGGTAGCCGATCAGAAAAAAATCGCTTCCCATGAATGCGGGAAAACCCTTCGGCCTAAGGTCTTTAGTCTGGACCATCGCCACCGCGATGAACGCCCAACGGTCGCCGAAAGTATCAGGCTCGAGGCATTCGGGCAGCAAATGTCGCACCTCCGCATTTGGCACCGCAAACGTCACCACCAGCGACGTCTCGAAAAAGGCGTCGACCGCAAATGGATGATTTTTAAGGAATGAAAGCATCCTGCCGTGAGATAGACACTGCCGCTAAAGGCAGAATTCCTTGTAGTAGATCAGAAGGATAAGCATAAAAGCAAAGACCGCGTTCAGCCTGCCCCACAGCAGAAGATCCCGGACAAGAAAAAACTCGAATATGTTCATTATGGCAATGATAACGATCTGCGTAACGGCGTTGATCCGTGGGACAATGCCGCTCAATATCCACGCAGCCATGCATATCTCCGCCACACCGATCGCCCTGGTTATAAGATCGGCATGAGCCTCACCAAGTATCCGCGCAACTATCGCCCGATGCCTCGGCACCCAACCCAACACCTTGCAAAACAGTCCATTCCCAACCCAAACTGCCGCAAAAAGATATCCCAGGACCGTTGCCATGTTCATAGGCTACATCTTAACCCTAGCCGGACAAGTGACTGCTGCCAAAATAGAACAAAGCTCTCCCAAGTCATCCTCGGCGGTTTGGCCCACTGCTTTTGGTCACTACTGGCGCATCCCACCTGATCGCTCCGTAAGTGACGTCTGATAAGCACTAGATTGTTGACCGTTCTGGATTTCTTTGACGCACATCTGCTTTTTGGCTATATTCGCGCAGATCAAAATGTATTTCGGTTAAGGAGGAGCTGTTGATGAATAGCAAGGTTGTTATTACTTTGTTTATGTCGGCGTTGGTGTTTGGGGCGTGTGTGAATCAGCCGGGGGCGAATAATGCTTCGGTGGCTACGAATGCGGCTGGTGCAAATACTGGGGTGAAACCGGTGGTGGATCGGGCGGGCGAGGAGAAGGCGCTTCGGGAGACTGATGCCCGCGTGGTCGGCCGCGGCGGCGAAGCTTGATGTCCTCGAAACTAAAACACCGCTTCGTCTGGTCCAAATGGGAATCGATCGGACTGTGGCCGAAATAATCCTCGCCCCCGCCTATCTTTAGCCGCATCGCGGCGGCTGAATGTAGCCGTCGGTTTCAACCACGGAGTTGGATGAAAAAAGGAAACCGTCGCGTCAGCGACGAATGCTTGTGTAGGTGATCAACCGTCGCTGACGCGACGGGAGATCATTTTCCACATTTTCCGTGGGTTCAAACCCACGGCTACGTTCAGATAATCGCTACGCGATGTAAAGGAGTGCTTTGAAACGAGCGAATTTCCGTCGGTGTCTACCGGCCGTATTCGTCGCCGTAGTCGTCGGCGTATTTTTCGTAGCGTTTGATGACGGCGATGTTTTTCTTTTCGGTGTCGGTCAGGAGGCCTTTGATGTCGACGGTGGCGGGGACGTACCAGGCTTCGTTCTCGAACATCTGGCGCATTTCTTTGCGGCTAAAGCAGTAGCCGTGGCGGGCGAAGATCTCGTTACGCATAAACCCGAGTTCCTCTTTCGTCATGTTCTCGACGTCCTCGGCCTTTAACGCACGCTGCGACGCCTGCGGGTAATTGCCGACGTTGGTCTTGTATTCAAATTTCTTTCGCTCGAGGGTGTAGGATTTTTCGGGACGTTTGGGATCGTTCGCCTTCCAGGTGCCTTTGACCTCGTTGAGATTTGCCTGAGCAATTTGGAATTTGAAGACTCCGTCGTCTTTGTGATCGCCGGGTTCACGGGCCTCGATGGTGTACGAACCTTTCTCGGCGGTCATTGTTCCGTCGAACGGACGGTCGTTGCCGCCGACGATGCTGCGGCCGGAAACTGCGCCGCCGCCTGCCTTAGTGACAAGAAGCGTGATCTTGTTATCGCCGAATGATCCAACATACGACCCAAGCACGCCGTCGATGCTCTCGGCCGCGGGCGACGAAGCCGGTGTCGACTGGCCTTGACCCTGGCCCGAGGATGCGGTCGTGTCATTTACCTTTTCGTTGTTGGCGTAGGTGCTTTTTTCGGATTTGCAGCCCGACAGGCCCAAAGCGATAATAAGCACGGCGATAAGCGACAATGCGGTTCTATTCATGGAAGGTATTCTGCGGAAAGTTAAGTTTATTTTCAAGGGGATAAGCGGATTCAATGCCCTCGTGCTGCTGACGCTCGCCTTTTTTACCTTCCTGATGGCACAAATCACCGCCGCATACATGCCCTACAACACGGACGTAGGTTTCCTGCGGATCAAGCAGGATTACATCGACATCGACCATTGGCGAATCGCTTTTTTTGTTCACGTTTACGCGAGCGTCTGGGTGCTGCTCGCCGGTTTCACGCAGTTTTCAGGGCAGATCCAGAGCTACTATCCCAAGGTGCACCGTGCATTTGGATACATCTACGTCACCGACGTTTTGCTGATCACAGGACCGGCCGGATTGCTGATGGGCGTGTACGCAAACGGGGGTTGGCCGTCCAAGATATCGTTTGTGACGCTCGCGATCCTGTGGATAACGTTTACCGCGATCGCCCTGGTCAAGGCAAAGAACGGCGATTTCGTGTCGCACCGGAATTTTATGATCCGCAGCTACGCTCTCACCCTTTCGGCGATAACGCTTCGCGCATGGAAATGGTCGATAACGAATACTTTCGAGCTGCCGCCGATGGACGTGTACCGTGCGGTCGCCTGGCTCGGGTGGGTGCCGAATATTATCATTGCCGAGCTGATCATACGGCGGCGGTTCTTGCAGAAGCGTCGCTAGAGATCGTTTGAAAGGCGCACGCGGCGTCAGGTATTATTTTCGAACCAAGGAGAAACACATGGAACGCAAAACGGCAGACGAATATCCGCAGGAATTATTAGACCTTTTTCACGAATACCAGCACGGCGATATCGACCGGCGTTCGTTTCTGAGCGGCGTTGGGAAATTTGCCGTCGGCGGCCTGACGGCGGCGGCGATATTCGAGAGCCTGAAGCCGAACTACGTCTGGGCACAGACGATAAAACCGGACGACAAAGACCTGAAGGTCGGCTACGAGACCGTGGATTCGCCAGCCGGCAACGGCTCGATCAAAGGTTATCTCGCGCGTCCGGCGAAAGGCAAAAAATTCGCCGCCGTTTTGGTCATTCACGAAAATCGCGGATTGAATCCTTACATCGAGGACGTTGCGCGGCGGCTGGCAAAAGCGGGCTACATGGCATACGCACCGGATGGATTGACGTCCGTCGGCGGCTATCCCGGCGACGATGAAAAAGGCGCGGCGGCTTTTCGCAAGGTGGACGGCAAAAAGATGACCGAAGATTTTGTCGCCGCGGCAAAGTGGCTCAAGGCGAGGCCCGACAGCACACACAAACTCGGGGCGGTGGGTTTCTGCTTTGGCGGCGGAATTGTGAATCAATTGGCGGTGCGTCTCGGAAGCGACCTCAATGCCGGTGTCGCATACTACGGCCGCCAGCCCGGAGCCGATGATGTTCCAAAGATCTCCGCTCCGCTGATGCTGCATTACGCCGGTGCGGACACGGGAGTAGATGCGGGCATCCCCGCGTTTGAGGCGGCTCTCAAGGCAAACA
>JBDTXM010000196.1:0-7291 GCA_040006215.1 Acidobacteriota bacterium | reverse complement strand
AATTGATGTCGGCTACGGTTTGTTGCGGTGGACCGCCCACGGACCGCCGCGAGACGATCTTGTGCTCAATTTTCGCTTCTTCGAATTTTGCGGAAAGGGCGTTTGCGATGAAACCGCCGCCAAGAAAAAGTATCATTTGCCTATTTGGTTTTCGGTCGCGGTCCTCAGTTGAATGCTATCAATAAACCTTGAAGATCCGGTCATGAAGCCTTTTCCATAAAGCGCTCGAAAAAAGCCTGATCAGGGTACGCAGCGGACGCCGCCGCAGCTCGCGCCCGTGATAATCCCACCGGGCGTAATCATGATAATGTTCTTTGACCAGCATCGCATATTTTTTGTAGAGATACTCCTCGCTCATTCGCCAATTCTCTTCCTTTCTGAGGATCGACGTCATCGCGTCGAGGCGGTGCGCATAATCAAAAGCGACCATGTCCAAATGAAGAAATTTGTAGCCCCGTGTGTAGGCGTTCAGCCAGAAATCCCAGTCCTCGATACCCATAACCGGCACCTTTTCATCGTATCCGCCGCAGTCTTCCCACATCGAACGGCGATAGACCGAGCATGCGTCGATATAGTTGCGATAGAGCATCTGCTTGATGTCAAAAGGCGGGATCCGGCATAGAGCGTTGGTCTCGCCAAAATACTGAAAGTCGCCGTGGACCATCGATATTTCCGGCCGCTCGTCCAGGATCTTTATCGCTCGCAGGGTAAAATCCGTCCGTATTTTATTATCGGTATCGAGCGGCAGGATATACTCGCCACTCGCCGCTGCGACGCCGGTATTTCTCGCGCCTCCTAGACCTTTATTCTCCTGACGGATAATGCGGTAACCCGCGGCTTCGAGGTCGTCGATAACCCCGATCGTGAATTCGTCGGGCGAACCGTCGCTGACTATGATCAGCTCGTAAAGTTCGCGCGGAAGCTTTTCCACACTGGCAATAGCATCCCGGATAAACTTACCGTCGTTGTAAGAAGGGATCACTATTGAAAGGCGGCAAGGGGTCTGCATCATTAAATCAATCGTTGACGCGCTTGATCATATAGGCGACGCCGGATGGCGACTGGCTGATGCGCGAGGGCGACTTGGTTTCGGAAAGATAATCGTGAACCGCCCGGCTGCATCCGCTCCAGGTGTGATAGTCATCGATGAGGACCAGTCCGCCATCGACGACCTTGGGATAGAAATGATCGAGACAAACCTTGGTCGATTCGTACCAGTCGGCATCCAGCCGGAGAAGGCTGATCGACTCGACGGCCTCAAAGGTCGGTATCGTATCTTCGAACCAACCCTTGATGCATTCAAAATCGACGCCCGCCATTTTCATAGCTTTCGTCGCAAATCCGATCTCTGCCCTGCAATTATCAAAATACTCGGGCGATTCCGTATCGGCCTGCCAGTTACGGGCGGCGGCTCCGTCAATATCTTTTGCGTCGGGCATTCCTTCGAAACTATCAAATAAATAATATTTTCTGCCGGCACCGATCACCTCAGCGATCCCTGCGCTCATACCACCGCGCCATACGCCGCATTCGACAATATCCCCGGAGAGAGCTGCAGACCCCTCAGCAAGGCGCAGATTATCAACGTAGTGGTCGCGCCAAACCAGCGTGTAGTCAAAATACTTTTTGTAAATCCTTTCGAATTTTCTGGCCTCAGGGCCCAGCAGCAGGCTGCGTTTCAATTTCGCCAGGCCGCGCTTGACCCTAACTCTGTCCATCTGAATTCTCATTTCGGTCAATTTTGATCGATCGCTATAACTATCGAGGCCCCTTATCAGGGTTATAGACTGTCCCGCTTGTTCGGCTCGGCTTTATCGCTGAAATTTCAAAAATTCCGCATCCTTCGGCGTTAGCCATTCGCCGGCTTCGGGCAGGAACTGTATATCGATGGCCGAGCAAACAAATGCGCATTCAAAGGGCTGAACATACCGCTCGCGCACTTCGAATCCCGCGCATTTTAGCAGGGCTTCGACACAGCTTGGCGTCATGCCCCAAAACCAGTTTCCATAACCACTCTCAACTTCGTACGGGCCGGTGATCGCCTTTTGCGCACCCATCCCGAGATCCCAGATCTTGCGCTGCTTTGCTTCGAGATATGGATAGAAGACCGCGGCATTTTTAAGGCCCCGCATCTCGGGGATCGAACGCGTATTCAATATCAGCGTCTCTTTGCAGATCGCCCGTAGACGGGACAGCAGATGGACCGGGTCCGGCGTGTGGTACAAAACACCGCCGCACAATACGACATCCATCTTTCCTATCGCCTCGGTCGTCTCAGCCGAATTTATGTCGCCCTGAACAAACCTGATAGCCGAGTTACGCCGTTTTTTTTCTTCTAAAAACTCTTCGCTTGCCGAATATACGTCGACACCGACAACCTCGCTCGCTCCGGCATCCTCCGCTATGAAGGAATTGAGCCCGTTGATCCCCCACATGCAGCCGATGTCGGCGAACGACTTGCCCTTTACGTTCTGCCTGATCAGGTCGGCGTTTTTAGCGACGGGCTTCTTACCTGCCACGTTGCTCGCCCTGGCAATTATTTTTCCGAGAAAACGATTATTCCGTGCAAGAACGGAAAGCTTGTATATCATGTCGTGTTCGTTGAAATATAGAAATTACGATAAGAAATAATAATACCATCGCTTAACGGATGGTGCTGTGAACGAACGGTCTGCGATAGTCGCCTATTTACCAGCTTCGGCCCACGCCGAACTTTCACGGCAATTGTCGCCCAAGCTTTTATTTAATCTCGACCGTCGAAACCGGAACGCAAAAGCCGCGGTCGGGGCTGTGTTGGAAAGTGCGTTCCGGTGACGGTGACGTGGCGATCTCGAATGCGGCCACTTCGCGCACCCAGTCTATCGTCTCCGTGAAATGAGACCCGATCCAGCATGAGATCTGATACCGCCCCGGAATCAGCGGGGGCAACTCGATCTTGGTTATTGTCGTGAGCGTCGGTCGTCCGGCCGAGTACGATATGAATGGAAGGGCCCGCGGCACGGCTTGCATTAAGTAGCTTCCGCCGCTATCCAGAATATCGACCGCGATGAATGCGTCATTAAACTTTCGGTTGACGCGCAAGCTCGATTCGACAACTAGTTCGAGTTTCGGCTGTTCACCTCGAAGCTCGACCGATACCGATTCAAAATAGATATCGGCCTCTCCCGCATTCCCGCGCTCCCAAACAGTTTCTGCATTCTTGTCGTTTCCGAGATATTCGGCGAGTACGGTCTGAATATCTCCCTCGCATACCGAAAGGCCGTCGCGAAGAAGAATTCCTTTGGAGCACAACGCGATCAACGCCTGAGTATTGTGACTGACAAACAAGACGGTGCGGCCGCTCCGGCTCACATCGTTCATCTTATTCAGACATTTTTTTTGGAACTCGGCGTCGCCGACCGCAAGCACCTCGTCAATTACAAGAATTTCAGGGTCGAGATGCGCCGCAACTGCGAAGGCCAGCCTGAGCTGCATTCCGCTGCTAAACCGCTTTAATGGAGTATCGAGAAAACGCTCGACACCGCTGAAATCTACGATCTCGTCAAAGTGGGTGTCGATCTGAGACCGGCGCATACCCAGAATGCTGCCGTTCATGTATATATTTTCGCGGCCGGTCAGTTCGGGGTGAAAACCCGTACCAACCTCAAGCAGCGAGCCGATCCTGCCGTATAACTCTACCCGTCCGGTCGTCGGTTCGGTGATTCGTGACAGCACTTTCAGCAGAGTTGATTTGCCCGCACCGTTTCTGCCGACTATGCCGACGACATCGCCAGGAAATATGTCGAAGCTAATATCGCGAAGCGCCCAGAAATCCAAATTCGCGTCCGTCGCATTGCCCTTGACGCGTTCAAAAGGCTTTCTAGCAGCCTTGATCAACGATTCACGGATCGTAGAGTAGCCCTCGGGAGCCGCCCCGATACGAAACTTCTTTCCCACTCCCTGTGCTCTTATTATCGGTCCCATCGCGTTTCAGATAAGGTCTGCAAAACTTCGCTCCATTCGACGAAAACTGTAGCCCGCATAGACCACGATCACGATTGTTAGCACTAACGAGATCGCAAGTGCGGGCCAGTCAAAAGGCCTTCCGAAAAACGCCGATCTGTAGCCTTCTATCTGTGCCGCCAGAGGATTTATCATCAGCAGCCACCGCCATTTCTCAGGAACGAGGCTGCTTGGATAGATTATTGGGGTTACAAAGAGCCCGAGTTGTACAAAGAACGGCAAGGCATATCGGATGTCGCGGTACTTTACATTCAATGCCGAAAGCAATGCGCCAACACCAGTCGCAAATAGAGCCGTCATCCCGATCAGAACCGGCAGCATCAACAGGTTGATCGATAATCCGACCCCGTAGTAGAACATCAAGATAACCAAGAGAACAAATGCGATCGCGAAATCCAAAAGGCCGGACGCTACCGACGCGATCGGAATGATAAGGCGGGGAAAGTAAACCTTAGTTATAAGATTCGAATTGCCGACTAGGCTGTTTCCGCTATTCGAGATCGCATTCGAGAAAAAGGTCCATGGCAGAAGGCCAGCGTATGCAAAGAGCGGATATGGAACACCGTCCGACGGGACGCCGGCAAGGCGCCCAAAGAACAGCGAGAAGATGAGCATTGTAAACAGCGGCTGGATCACCGCCCAGGCAGCGCCTAGCACGGTCTGTTTATACCGGACCCGGATGTCCCGCATCGTGAGGATATAAAGCAGGTCACGGTAGTGCCAGATATCGCTTAGTTTCAAAGCCGACCATTTACCGCTCGGTTCGATAATGACGAGAGGCTTCGATGGCAATACAACCGAAGAGTGCGCGCCCGTATCAGCCGGTTGGTTTTCGTTCGTCATCGTGCTTTCGAGATTCGAGTCGGCGGGAACATTCATCAAGCATTTCGTGTCGGACGCCCAAATCGTGAGTCTATTGGTTTGGACCGGCTTCGTCAATTTACTGTGTATTCGTCATTACCACGCAAACGTGTGTGTTTTGGATGCTCTCATCCTGTATTGTATTTGGGAGTTTGGCGACATACTCGGTCGGGGACCGCAAAATAGCGGACTTTAGTTCGTCTTGTGAAAGTATAACTCTGCGTTCGGTCCTATTGGAGCAAAAATATGGGAAAAGGTGATTGTGCGTTAATGCAGGACGACGGCGACTGCAAGGTCGCGCCTGCAAAGGATTCGTCGAGCGCTTTTGATCCGCGGCGACCGGAGGGCGACATTGTAATCTCGAAACCGGTGGGGATGGGCGGGGTCAACGTTTTTGAGGACGTATTCAATATCCAATACGGGCTCGACCAGGTGGCTCCGATCGACGGCGGCCCGAGCCCGCAGCTCGTCATCGACGGCAAATGCGGGCAGCTAACGCTGGGCGCGATCCGCGAATTTCAAAAGAAACATTTTGGCTGGGCCGGGACTGACGGCCGCATAGACCCCGGCAAACAGACCCTTGCAAAGATCAATGAGAAGAGGAATCGAAATGTTTTCCCGACCATACCGCTCAGCCTAAAGACCGAAGGATTTCTTTTGGCCGGAATGCTGCAGCATGTAGCCTTTACCCGCAAGTGCGTCGAGGCGGCGATCGAGAATATCAACACGGCGATTCCTGTCGCCGATCTATCCTCCGGTAGCCAAGCGATGTCTCTCGTCAACAGACACTTTCGCATCGATAATTTCAGCTCACGGCGATCGGTGCTTGAACGAATGCGTACTGTTTACGGATTTATGCTCCCGGTCCTCGACCGGCCAAACGAATTTATCACACTCGACACAACCAATGAGGGCGAAGATATCAGTACAGTCGCCTTTGCTCCTCTGGGCGGGTTTCACATTCATAAGGGCAAGATCGTTTTAAGACGCGGTGTGCTGTTTGCGACCGGGATTCAGGATTTCGCCGCATTTATTTTTACGCACGAGCTTCGGCATTTCGTCGATCAGGATGGGGCCAACGGCCATTTTGGAAAGGGCTGGGTTACCGATGCCGCCATGCGGTCATTGCGGGAAACGCAAACCGTCCTGAACTGTGACAGCTTTGCCGGTTTCGCTCTCGAAGCTCAAAATGGAATCATGGAACGCCCGCAGTGGGTAAGGTCAAGCGTGTTTCGTTGAAACGCAAAAAAAGGCGTGAATCCTAATCCACGCCTTTTTTATTTCAACAAAGCTGAAGATCAATGATCGTGATTCGCGCCGTCGGGCACGTTGCCGTGATAGATCTCGCTGCCAGATGAGACGAACTCTTTCGCCTTTTCACTCATACCAACAGCTAACGCCTTTTCGGCCTCAATATTCTGGGCGTTGGCATAATCGCGAACGTCCTGGGTGATCTTCATCGAGCAGAAATGCGGGCCGCACATCGAGCAGAAATGAGCGAGTTTGGCGCCTTCGGCCGGAAGCGTTTCGTCATGAAACTCCTTTGCTTTTTCCGGATCGAGGCCGAGATTGAATTGATCTTCCCAACGAAACTCGAAACGCGCTTTTGAAAGAGCGTTGTCGCGATACTGCGCTCCCGGATGGCCTTTTGCAAGATCGGCGGCGTGAGCTGCAAGCTTATATGTGATAACGCCTTCCTTCACGTCATTCTTGTTTGGCAAACCGAGGTGCTCCTTCGGAGTGACGTAGCAGAGCATCGCAGTTCCGAACCAGCCGATCATCGCCGCGCCGATGCCCGAAGTGATGTGGTCATAGCCCGGAGCGATGTCGGTCGTCAGCGGTCCTAGCGTGTAGAAAGGTGCTTCGCCGCAGATCTCGAGCTGCTTATCCATGTTCTCTTTGATCAGGTGCATCGGCACGTGGCCCGGCCCTTCGATCATCGTCTGACAATCCATTTCCCACGCGATCTTGGTGAGTTCGCCAAGGGTATCGAGCTCGGCAAACTGTGCTTCGTCATTAGCATCGGCGATGCTTCCGGGACGAAGTCCATCACCTAAACTGAATGCCACGTCATACATCCGCATGATCTCGCAGATCTCGCGAAAACGTGTGTAGAGAAAACTCTCTTCGTGATGAGCGAGACACCACTTCGCCATAATGGAACCGCCGCGTGAGACGATTCCCGTAGTCCGTTTCGCCGTCATCGGAATATACGGCAGACGAACTCCGGCATGTATCGTAAAATAATCGACGCCTTGCTCAGCCTGTTCGATCAGCGTGTCGCGGTATATTTCCCACGTCAGGTCTTCGGCCTTACCGTTCACTTTCTCCAGCGCCTGATAGATCGGAACGGTACCTATCGGGACCGGAGAGTTTCGCAATATCCATTCGCGGGTCGCGTGAATATTCTTGCCCGTCGAGAGGTCCA
>JBDTXM010000195.1:0-7297 GCA_040006215.1 Acidobacteriota bacterium | reverse complement strand
ATCGTTTATTCGTTCTCGCCCGAGCTCGACAAGACCTACAAAGGTTACGGCCTCGACATAGCGAAACATAACAATATGGAAAAGCCCGAACTGCCGCTAGCCGTAACTTATGTTATCGACAAAAAAGGTACGATCGTCTATTCCTTCATCGACGCGGATTACAAAAAACGCGCGGAACCCGATGTGATCATAGCGAACCTCAAGAAGATCAAGAGATAGTACGACTGCTGCACAGTTTAAGATCGAGACGGTCGGGAGCCGAGAGTATAGCGAAGCCAGATAACCTGATAAATCGAATATGGTGAAACGAAGCGCGGGGCTGTTGCTTTACAGGATGACGACCGAACAGATCGAGGTCTTTCTGGTCCATCCGGGCGGTCCGTTTTATGTGAAAAAAGACCTCGGTTCGTGGTCGATCCCCAAGGGCGAGTTCGATACGGAAGATCCGTTCGCGGCTGCGCGCCGGGAATTTAAGGAAGAGACCGGTTTTGATATAACCGGTGATTTTATTGAGCTCGATCCGATCAAGCAAAAAGGCGGCAAGTTCGTCTACGCTTGGGCGGTCGAGACGGATGTCGATCCGGCCGGGATGAAGAGTAATACGTTTACATTGGAGTGGCCGCCCAAGACGGGAAAGACCGCCGAGTATCCCGAGGTCGACCGCGGTGAATGGCTTACTATCGACAACGCCCGGCAAAAGATCCTTGCGTCTCAGACGCCGCTGCTCGACGATCTGCTCCGTAAGGTTTAATCGTGCTTAGGTTCTGTCCACAGAGAGATCAGACGTTTTCGCGATTCCATTTTCGCCTCGAAATCGGGAAGCGACTTCACGAGGTCTTCCAGATGGACGAGATAATCCGGCTCGCGAAAAAGCTGGCGAACTTCGGCGAGATGATCGGCTATCTTGGCAAAGACGAAAACGTGCTCGGTGTTGGCGTCGAGAAACAGCTGCTGGCCGATGCCGCCATTGATCACGAGGGATGCGGCCGTATCCCAATAAGATGTGACCATTCGGAAATTCGCACTCGCCCGTTCGCCGCCGCGATACAGGGCGACGATATCCATCGCCGAAGTTGGCGCAAACTTCGAGAAGAACCATTTCCTGGCTTTTCGCATCTGCGTGTCGCGGCGAAGCTCATAGAGCTTCAATATCGCCATTACATCTTCGCTTTTTCCCATTTATCCCTCTCCGCGCCGATCACCGCCAAAAACATAAATAGGCCGCCAGCTGGTTGTCATAATTCGCTGTCACTTGAAGTATCCGCTACCCCCTACTATATTTAAACCAATGGCATTTGTCCGAGGACAAAAACTTGCAATGCTTACACTCTCGGTGGTGGCGGTCCTATCGCTGCTTGCCGGATCCGTTTCGGCCTGTACTTGTTCGCATCATGAGGAAAAGGCTAAAACAGAAAGGCCGTCATGTCATTCCCACACACACGAGCAGGCGGTTTCCCCCGAAAATGATTCGACTAGATCATTCGACGCGGAATGCGAATGCCTGACCGCCAAGCCGCTTCCGGCGATCGTCGCGAAATCGGATAAGAAAAACGCCGATCTACATAGTGAAAGCGTGCTTACCGGAGATGGTGCCGGCGTGCCTGAATTTGTCTCGGTTCGGATCGCTTCGGCCGCTATTAGTTCTCCGCAAGACGTGTATCTCTCGGCCGAGCCGTATCGCTTGCTTCCAGCCCGTGCCCCTCCGCGCTTGTAAATAATAAAATCCTTATCTAATTGGCCGCCGGGATATTCTCGCGGCGAATTCCCGTTGCTTTAAAGACATGGAGAACCTTTGATGAAAAAGCTATTCCCGTTATTGGTATGTGCGCTTCTATTTAGCGCCAATGTTTTTGCTAACGATGTTTTCACGCTCGTCAGCAGTGAGAAGAAAACCCTCAAATTCGACGACTTAACCAAGGCCGAAGCCGAGCGAACCCTCGGTAAAAAAGACGGCACAAATCTCGTTTTTACGGCGACCGAACTTCGGCTCGTTATTTTGTCAGGCCCGGAAGATGACATGTTGTCGTACCGTATTCAGGGCATGCGAAACCCAACGCTTGTCGTGCCTGCGGGTGCGACACTGAAGATCCTCTTCGTCAATCGCGATTCCGACATGAAGCACGATGTACGGTTTGGGGATGCTGTCGGAGTTTTTCCCGCATCTCCCGACATCGCTACGTCACCCGGATCATCGCGGCTTGGTCCCAAAGCGGATGGCGACACGATGCAGGGCGAAGAGATGGTTCTGAAGGCTACCGCTTCGGGCAAATTCAAATACTTCTGCTCAGTCATTGGCCACGCCAAAGGCGGCATGTGGGGAAATGTCGCAGTCGGCGTAAAACCCGATGACAAGATGGATCGTCCGACAAAACCAACTGATGACGAGATGAAAAATATGCCCGGGATGAGACCCGGCGAGACGATGAATATGCCCGTAAAAAAGCCTGATGAAACGGCCGAAATGAAGGGAATGAATCACCAACCCCACGGCACGCGGATGTCTTCCGTCACCAATATCGGTGATCCGATGGAACGTGAGAGCTCAGGTACATCCTGGGCTCCCGATTCCACTCCGATGTTCGCTCACGCGAAAATGTTCAAAGATGGCGGGATGATGATGCTGATGGGAAACGCATTTGTGCGTTACGCACAGATCGGTTCCGACCGTGATGTATCGGTAGCGGGAAGGGGAAGCCGGTCCCGCGTAGATGCTCCGTCAATGTTCATGATGATGTATTCGCGGCCGCTGACTGAAAATTCGCAAATTGGTTTACGTGCAATGTTCAGCCTCGATCCACTCCTCCAACGCGGATACGGTTATCCGCTCCTCTACCAGTCGGGCGAGTTGTTTCGGGGTGAACCGATCCACGATCGTCAGCATCCGCACGACCTTTTCTCCGAGCTCGCTGTGACATATTCGTACAAATTCAAGAATAATAATTCCGTCTACATTTACGCTGGCTATCCCGGCGAACCTGCGCTTGGGCCGCCGACCTTCGTCCATCGTGAATCGGCCGCCAACGATCCCGACGCCCCTATAGGACACCACTGGCAGGATGCTACCCACATCACGTGGGGAGTGGTTACTGCGGGATACAGTTATGGAAAAGTAAAGGTCGAAGCGAGTGCATTCAAGGGAGAAGAGCCGAACGAGAACCGCTGGGACTTCGATCGACCAAAATTAGATTCCTACAGTGCTCGGCTTTCGTGGAATCCGACCAAGGATCTCGCGTTCCAATTCTCACGCGCCGTTCTAAAGCACCCGGAACCCGCCGAGCCCGAAACGCACACGCTACAGAAGACGACGGCGTCCGCCATCTATAACAAACCCTTCGGCGACGATCGAAACTGGGCAAGCACCTTCGTTTGGGGACAAAATTACGCCAATCAGGAAACGACGAATTCTTTCCTGTTCGAGAGCAATTTCGACTTTTACAAAAACGCCGTCTTCGGCCGGATTGAGCGCGTCCAGAAATCGGGTCACGATCTCGTCTTGGATCCTCCCGACGAAGACCGCATCTTCTGGCTCGGCTCTTATTCGCTGGGCTACGTTCGCGATCTAGTAAAGGGCAAAGACATCGACGTCGGGCTCGGCGGCATGCTCACGTTCAATTCCAATCCCTCGACTCTTACCGCTTATTACGGCGGCACCGTGCACACCGGGTTCCAAATGTTCCTCCGCTTCCGCGCCTCAAAAATGAAGCACTGACATTTCTCGAACAAACCTCGCCGCCAATTATCCGCTTCAATTCTTACCGATCTCGCCAATCAATTCCTTCGCCGCAGCGTCAAGCTGCGAATCTTTGCCCGTATAGCTCTCGCCGATCGGGCGTGTGACCGGTATGTCGACAGGACGTGGGTTCAGCTCCATATCCTTGCCGTCGAGACCTGTTATGCGCTGGCGCGGAAGACGGATGCTGGTGCCGTCAAACGTGGTGCCGCCCCAGGTGAATATGATCCAGCCGGCCGTAGGTTCGCCGACGGTCTTTCCCAACTTCAAGGCGCGGTAGCCTTCAGTTAGGTCCTCCGCGTCTGAGAGCGAGTGTTGGTTGGTAACCAGAATGGTCGGTCGCTCCAAAGCGCGTTGCCCGAGATTGCTGCGACCCGGAACGGTCCATCCCCCGCGTGAGGTCATGTTCAAGTAGCCGCGTCGAGCAAGTACATCGATCACGTAAGGATTAATAAAACCTCCGTTGTTATTGCGGATATCGACAATGACACCTTGTTTGCCCTGGTTCTGAACATCCAGATCTACATACAGCTGTGCGAGGCTTCCGGAACCCATATCGGGCAAGTGAACGTAGCCGAGTTTGCCGCCGCTTATCTTATCGACATAAGCGCGATTCGCTCCGACCCACTGTCGATAGACAAGATTTTTCTCGGTGCCGGTCGAAACCGGTTTGACGGCGACGTCATGACTACCTGAACCGTCAGCTGCGGCTGCAAAGCTCAGATCGACGCGGCGGTTGACCTTGTTCTCGAGCAGTTCATCGAGATTGCGGGTTGCGTCGATCTTTACTCTATCCACGCTCATCAGATACTCGCCAACCTTCACACTTCGCATAATATCGACGGGACCAAGTGTGATGATCTCACTTACTTTCAGACGTCCGCTGTTCTCGTATTCGGCCCGGTCGAACCTCAAGCCCAGCTTTCCGATAGCCGTGCCGTTAAAGCCGCTCGGACCGCCGACACCGGAATGCGACGAGTTTAGTTCGCCGACCATCAGGTTCATCAGACGCCTGACTTCATCGATGTTCTTTGCTGCGGCGATCAACGGTTCATATATTGTTTCGACGGTGTTCCAGTCGGCACCGTGGTATTTATCGTCGTAATAATTGTCTCGCTGGTAACGCCAGCCCTGCCTGAAAACCTCCATTTTCTCGCGGGCGAAATCGACATTCATGTCCACCGCTATCGACACCGGATGCGGACTGCGTTTGTCGAGATCTACCACATTGATCCGGCCGTTCTCGATGTAGTAGACGTTCTTCGAATCCGGTGAGAACTGAGCGTCGGTCTTGAAACCATTCGTCGAGGTTATTTGTTTCGCGGACGTATCGGTCGCCAGCGGGTCTAGATTTATTGTGTAGAGGTTGAAAGCTCCCACGGCAGAGGCCGTCACCAACAAGGTCTTTCCGTCCGGACTGATAGTCTGCGAGCCCACGTTTAGGCCGATAGGCAGCAGAGCAAGCCGTTCGCGAATGTCATCAAAAACGATCTCGGTCTTTTTGCTCTCATCTTCCTTTGCAGCCGGTGTCGGCGAAA
Organism: Acidobacteriota bacterium; assembly: GCA_040006215.1. Classification (GTDB taxonomy): domain Bacteria; phylum Acidobacteriota; class Blastocatellia; order Pyrinomonadales; family Pyrinomonadaceae; genus OLB17. The sequence goes on along the minus strand of JBDTXM010000195.1, from coordinate 2,029 downwards.
CGACGGGCGAAGGCTGCGGTGCAGGTGTCGGCGTAGTTGTCGGCATCTGCGGTTTTTGTTTTGGGTTTTCTTCTTTAAAGAGATCGCGGAATTGGTCCTCCCGGAATTTTGGGGTTCGAAGTTTAAGATCTATCCGGGCGACGTCGGTATCTTCGGTCCGCTGGCTAGTATCGAAGATGATGAAAGAACCATCGGAACTCCACGAGAGCGAACCGCTGTTCGAATTCGCGAGAAAACTGATCGGTCTGGCAGGACCACCGTTCACGGGCACGACGGAGACATTCGTGTAAGAACGAGTTTCGGGCGAATTGGTCAAAAACGCGACCCATTTGCTGTCCGGCGACCACGCAAGCTGGCCTTTGCCGACGATCGGTGGCGCGTCAACGTAGAGCTTGCAAAGCTCACGTTCTTGTTTCGTGAGCGTATCGTAGACCATTAGAGAATTGCCGCTGCGGATAAAAGCGATGTTTTTGCCGTCCGGCGAAAACAGGGCGGCGTAGTCGTCACCTGCAGTAGTTAACTGCTTTTCGGTGCGAGTTGGGAAGTCGTATTGGAAAAGCTGCAGCTTCTCATTCCGTTCGGATGTATAGACGACCGACTTACTGTCCGACGACCAAGCAACGAACGATTCGCCCGCGGGTGTATCGGTCACGCGAAATGCATCACCATCGTCGGTCGCCGATCCCGCGAACACCTCGCCCCGCGCTATTAAAGCCAACTTCTTGCCGTCGGGAGCGACCGCAAACTCACGGATCTGCGATGAAAGGTTGACGCGGTCGACGAGTGGCCCGGCCGCCGTCCCCCGCAGTGTGATCGCAACCTCGCTCGGCTTGCCGCCGTCAGTGCCCATCTGCCAGATCTTGAAGTTTCGTTCGAATACGATCTGCTTGCCGTCGTACGAAATATTCGCCCACAGTACGCGGCCGTCGTTGAAGTTCGTTAGCTGTTTTGCTTCGCCGCCGATCGGTTGCGTCCAAATATTCTGCTGTCCGGATCGATCAGAGACAAAAAAGATCCGCGACCCGTCCGAGCTCCACATCGGCCAAAGCTGTTTCGCACCACCGTCGGTGATCTTTTGATAAACGTCGCCCTTCTTCAGCCAGATCTCAGTCTCGTCGATGTGGCTCCGGCCCTTACGCCACCACTGTCCGTTCGCGATCCCTCGCGCCGAGAATGCGACTGAGCTGCCGTCAGGCGAGGGAGCAGAGAAAAATTCGCTTGTGTAGCGGTCTGCCGAAACCTGCATCGGGGTGCCGCCGGTTGCCGCGACGCGGAGCACATCGCTCATTCCGGCGATGTCTCGTGCGCTCGACGAAAAGTACAGCCACTTACCGTCGCGCGACCAACCGTCGAGAATATCGGCCCCGTCGTCGAATGTAATGCGCTTCAGATCGCCGGACTGGAGGTTCAGCACGTAGATATCGCCATTTCCTGTTCGCGTCGAGACAAATGCCAGGCGTGTTCCGTCCGGCGAATACATGGGCCGAGACTCTGTCGCCGGATGCGAGATCAAAAGCTGCGCCGCCCCGCCGGCAGCAGGCACCGTCCAGATATCTCCACCGGAAACAAAGGCGATCTCCTTGCGGTCGGGTGAGATCGATGGGTCGGTCATATAGGCGGCCGAACCTTGTGCGAAATTCGCTGCGACACCGACAAAAAAGGTAATTACGAAAAGCGAGAGGACGCCAGACAAACGGTTTCTATTCAGAAGCATGTATATTTTTTACTTAAGGCGAAAATCTGAAAAAGCAGGATGTAATACGCAAGAAATACCACAGTTGTTCATCAACGCAAAATATAAAGCGGGATACGGAAAAATGCCGCCCGAAGATCTTGCGATCCCAGACGGCGGGTAGTGAGGACCTTACGTGGAACGAAAGTCAATTCACGGCGAAGCTGATGTTTACGACCGCTGTCATATCCTTATCGATCGTCGAAGTGTCGTACATTCCGCTGTCTGAAACTTCGGTTGAGTCGGCCGGCGTTATCTGCAGTACTCCCATTTTTGCCGAGCGAACAGACCCGATCG
>JBDTXM010000194.1:0-7377 GCA_040006215.1 Acidobacteriota bacterium | reverse complement strand
GCTTTCCTCGCCTCCGTTCTTCTCAAATACAAGAAATGATTCGACGACCGGTCCCGGCTTTTCATCGGTTGCGATCTTTATCGCGTCGGCCATAGCTAGTTTGATCTTCGGAGTTTCGAGATCCACCTGATTCATGACCTCCGCGTTGCGCTCGGCCGCACGTTTGGCAACAAGTTCCTCCACCTCGCCGGCCCTTGAAACGCCCTCATTGGTCGAGGTGCCGGTGCCTTCAGATAATTGGCGACGTTCAGCTTCCTGTTTCGCCTTTTTCAGAGCGTCTTCGACCTGCGAGACCCTTTTCGTTGCAGCCTCGCTATCCGGAGTTTCTTTCTGCTGTGCGACAACCGGCCTGAAGCTAAAGGACATCGCTGCTAAAATTGCGAGTACAAAAGCTAGAGTCGCCGAGCCTAGCAAAATGTTTCTGCGTGACGCCGTGATCTTTGGTCTGTTCAAAATTTTCATGATTCGTTTCTCCAACACATCGTCATCCAAAATGCCGATGGTAATGCTTGCTGTGCGGCCCAGATCCATTGCCATACCTGCGATCGAGACGAGCGAGCGGGCGTAGACGGCGGGTTCGACCATGGTCTCGGTCACATACTCGTCGCACACAAGCTCGCGCGTTTCTCTGATCCGGCGTTTCACCAGCGCCGCTGCCGGGTGAAAGGATATTGGAAGATAAATTAGTTCGTATAACAGATTCTTTGAATAGTCTCGCCGTCGAACGTGATTCAGCTCATGGCCGAGTGCGGAGATCAGAATGGTGCGATCGGTTTCTTGAACTAAGTTTTCCGGCAAAACTATCACCGGCTGCACCGCACCGATCGTGATCGGCGACGACACGCTCGCCGAACAAAGTATCTCGACATTCCCGACGTGAATTTTCCTTTTACAATCCTCGATCAGTGTTGTCTCGGATTTGCTCCAGTCGTGGGCAAATGAATCCCGTCGAATCGAGCGTGCCCGCCGAAACGCCGCGAGCAGCTTGATTGACCTATAGCCGATCAGCATCAGATACGCCGCGAATAGGACGATCACGATCGGTTCGCTTACCGAGAGTGATTTCCAGGATGCGTTCGATTCGAGAGTGGTGAATATCTCGACAACTTCGCTTTCAGGTCCCTTGATCTGACTCATCGCCGGAATCACTGTTTCCGCTTTTGAATTTCTAAAACCGCCGAGATCGATGCTGGTAAATAGCGGCAGGCCGAAACACAACACCAGCGTCGTCACCCATAACACTTGACGAAACGCGGCCCGCGTTCCGCGCAGCAGCCGATCGCAAAAGAGCGCAGCCAGGACAACGGCCGTCATCTGCCAAACCGAATTTATGAGGACGAACACGAACCAATTATTTATTGCTTCCATCGTTCTTCTCCTCGTGTGCGGTTATGAGCGCGTGCAGGCTGGCGAGTTTTTCCGGCGTGATATGTTTTGTCTCGACCAGATTCATCACCAGCTCTTCCGCCGAGCCGCCAAACATCTTTTGAATGATCTCGTTGACCGAATTTTTCACAACCTGTCCGCGGCTCACTGTCGGACGATAAAAATATGCCCGCTCCTTCAATGTCCGGTTCACCTTTTTTTTCTTATGCAGAATATTCAGCATCGTCTGCACAGTCGTGTAAGCCAGCTTGCGCTTCATCCCGCCCAGCACAGTCTGCACATTCGCCGGCCCCGTTTCCCACAGCACATCCATCACCTCTAGCTCGAGCGGCGTCAATTGATCTGTTTTCTTATCAGACATAAATATCTCCTAAACATTTAGGAGAGTAATACAGACGAGGGCGGGTTGTCAACTAAAAGTTTAGGAGGTAGGTTTAGACGGATGGTGTTTGTTTATTTGGTACGGCCTATGTTTTTTTCTGCAGAGTCTTAGGGTCAGTGTGTGTCGGCGAATACTGCGTCACCATGAGTAGGAAATCAGAAATATCTTCGGCCGTCTTTGTGTCGGCGTCAAAATTCGCACGGGCCTCCGTAAAGAACGCATTTATTCTCCCGTCTTCGAAATACATAACGGTAACTAGGTCGCCACTTAACCGCAAGGTCTTTCGCCAAAGAACGGTGCCTCTATCGACATTCCTGTGATAAGGACCAAGATCACCAACATTTGATCCTATTAAATATGTAATTTTGAACCCGTCGTCTCGGTTGAATGATCCTACAGCTGCATCAATACCTTTGCGCTCGCCATACACATAACCGTCAAGCAGCTTAATATTGCCGCGTGGAGATGGAGGAGTCGGCTGAGCTGGCTTGGGAAGTGTTAGCGTCCGGATCTGGGCAACTGAAGATCCTGCAAAAAGAACAATTAGCATGAGGAATATCACCGGAGAATGCTTCGTGGAAGTCATGGTATTAGCCTCCAAAGTAAAATTTCGCAAAGTAGTAAAGAATAGGCGCGTTGAAGAGCAGACTGTCCAATCTGTCCAGCAGGCCGCCGTGGCCGGGGAGTATGGTGGCGGCGTCTTTGGCGCCGGAGCCGCGTTTCATAGCGCTTTCGGCGAGGTCGCCGAACACGCCGACGATGGCCATGACGACGGCGAGCGGGATCGAGAATTGATAGGGTAACTCGGGAAAGAACCAGAATGTAGATACTGCGGCGAATGCGGCGGCGGCGGCGATCCCTCCGATCAGGCCCTCGACTGTCTTGCCAGGCGAGATCGCGGGAACGAGCTTATGTTGGCCGAGAGCTTTGCCGGCAAAATATGCTCCGGCATCGGAGCCAAAAATGACGAGAAAAAAGAAGCCTAGCAGATGTGTCGAAAGATTTGGGTGATTTTCAAACCCAGTCCGCGTCGCGACGAGAAATCCGCCTAAAAATGCCACGTAAAACACACCCAGCAGTGTGACCCCGACGCCGGTCAGCATTTTCGAAAAATCCTTTTGAAATCGGAACGTCTGCGCGATAAGCGTTCCGATCACGATCAGCGCGAGCGACGCCAGCAGAAAATCCGGAGCCTTAGCCGGTGCATCGACCACGAAAAAGAAGAACAGCAGTACCGAGCCCATATAACCCATGGCCGCGTCCGCCTTGAGCCCAAGCGTCTTGGTCAGCGAGTAAAATTCGAACATCCCGGCCGCCAATCCAAACGCCGCGATGATTACGAATAACCAAACCGCAACGGGAAAATAAATGGGGAGCACGATGGACGCGATCAGGACCGGCAACGCAATGGCCGCCGTTATTAGCCGTGTTTTCATAAAGGTCTAAGGCACTATACACAGATTCGTGATAGCGGTTCAAACTGAACACCTCGAACAAAGTTGAACACCAGTGAACGCCAATGAACGCACGAACGCCTCGAACGCTTGCGAACACCTGAACGCTCGAACACGGATCGCGCGCTAAAATTCCTTTGACAAACACTCCCCGAAAGCCTGATTATTGAAATGACCGTTGTATCAGGCAAACGGAGTGAAACGCGCCCGGCATCTAAACAATTGTAAATGTTCGATTTCCGCAAAAAGTATCAGTTCGAATTCGGCCTCGTCTCGCCTGGCGACGATGCGGACATTGAGGTCTCACGCGTTGCCCGCGAATCCCGCAACGGCCTGTTTACCGAGAGTCTCCGGCTGTTTCGCGATATCTTTCTGATACTGGTAGTCTTCGTGCTATTTGGAGTCTTTGTCGTCCAACCGGTCGTGGTCGAGGGAACGTCGATGGTCCCTGAGCTGCACGACGGCGAACGGCTCCTGGTCAACAAGCTCGTTTACTACAAGATAAGGAGCGTAAGCTGGGGCCACATCTCCCGCGGCGACATTGTCGTATTTTGGTATCCGAAGGAGCCGGATAAAAGCTACGTAAAACGTGTGATCGGCCTACCCGGCGAAACCGTAGAGGTAAGGAACGGCAAGGTCATCATCGACGGCCAAGAGCTGAACGAGGGGTATCTCGATTACGAGCACAATCAGGCGCTGCCGAGTTTTCCGGCGCGAAAGGTCGATGAGCACTACTATTTCGTGATGGGCGACAACCGCGATAATTCGTCCGACTCGCGCTACTGGGGACTCGTTCCCGAAAAATACGTCTACGGCAAGGCGTTTTTCCGCTACTGGAAACCATCTGAGATAGGCTTTATCGAGCACGGCGCCTATAACGTGCCGGAAACAGATGTTATTAACAACGATATTCGCGCCGACAAGGATGAATAGGTATTATTTCTCTAAATGAATCTTTCCAATCCTGCGATATTGGTTCTCGAAGACGGACGCACTTTCAAGGGTGCGTCTTTTGGCGCGGTGGGCGAGGCCTTTGGCGAGATGGTCTTTAATACGTCGATGTCGGGTTATCAGGAGATCCTGACCGACCCGAGCTACGCGGGCCAGATCGTATGTATGACCTACCCGCTGATCGGCAACTACGGGGTTAACGAGGAGGACGTAGAATCGCGGCGACCGTGGGTCGAAGGCTTTATCGTGCGCGAAGCAAGCCCGATCGCATCGAACTGGCGCTCAACCGAGACGCTCGATGCCTATCTCAAGCGAAACAATATCGTCGGGCTCGAACACATCGATACGCGAGCCCTGGTTCGACATATCCGCGACAAAGGCGCCATGCGGTCTGCGATCTCGACGGTAGATCTCGACGAAAAGAGTTTGCTCGAAAAGATCCTCGCAACGCCCGAGATGAATGCCCGCGAATTAGCCAGCGTTGTTTCGGTTGAAGACGCATATGACTACCCGGCGTGCACAGATGCCAAATTTCACGTCGTCTGCTACGACTTTGGCGTTAAGACCAACAGCCTCCGTGAATTCTCGCGATTCGGCTGCCAGATCACTGTCGTGCCTGAAAACACATCGGCCGATCAGGTGATGGCTCTTAAACCGGATGGCATTTTTCTGTCCAACGGCCCCGGCGATCCTGCCTCGATGAAAGCGGTCGTTGAACAGATCAAGTCGCTCGCCGAAAAACAGGTGCCCATCTTTGGTATCTGTCTCGGCCACCAGTTGATCGGCCAAGCCTTTGGCGGATCGACGTACAAACTAAAATTCGGCCATCGCGGTGGCAATCAGCCGATCAAAGACCTAAGGACCGGCAAGATCGAGATCACTTCGCACAATCACGGTTTTGCGGTTGACCGGGAAAGTCTGCCAGCCGAGGTCGAGGTGACGCACGTCAATCTCAACGACGACACCGTCGCCGGCCTTCGCCACAAAACACTGCCCGTTTTCTCCGTGCAATATCACCCGGAATCCGCTCCAGGTCCGCACGATTCCGAATATCTGTTTGAACGATTTATCGAACTAATGAAGAACTAGAGACCGGGATGCAAAAGCTCGTAGGTAATCAAGGGCGTTGCAGGCCACGCAGCCGGCAACGCCCTTACTAAAACGCGATTTTCCCTGACCTTACCGACTGATCCCTGCGATATAAGGTGCTATTACCAGCGATACGATCGACATCAGCTTGATCAGAATGTTCATCGACGGGCCTGAAGTATCTTTGAACGGGTCGCCGACAGTATCGCCGGTCACCGATGCCTTGTGCGGCTCTGACCCTTTGTAGACCATCTCACCATCGATCAGGACGCCTTTTTCGAATGACTTCTTGGCGTTATCCCACGCACCGCCGGCGTTCGACTGGAAGATTCCCATTAGGACGCCGGACACTGTTACGCCAGCCAGCAAACCGCCCAAAACTTCCGGGCCGAAGGTGAAACCGACAATTACCGGCGTGATCAGGGCTATCGCACCGGGCAAGATCATTTCGCGGATCGAAGCGTTGGTCGAGATCGCGACGCATTTTTCGTATTCGGGCTGTGCGGTGTAGTCCATAATGCCCGGAATTTCGCGAAACTGTCGGCGAACTTCATTCACCATGTCCATCGCTGCCTTTCCAACCGCCTGAATGCACAACGCCGAGAAGATGAACGGTATCATTCCGCCGACGAACAGACCCGCCAGCACATTTGCCTTGTAAATATCGATCCGATCGATACCGGCTATCCCGACAAATGCCGCGAACAATGCCAGCGACGTTAGAGCCGCCGAGGCGATCGCAAATCCTTTACCGGTCGCGGCAGTCGTGTTACCGACAGCATCGAGATTATCGGTCCGTTCACGAACCTCGGGTGGTAGTTGGCTCATCTCTGCGATGCCGCCTGCATTGTCCGCGATCGGCCCGAAGGCGTCGATCGCCAACTGCATAGCGGTCGTCGACATCATGCCGGCCGCCGCGATCGCCACACCATACAAACCCGCGAAATAATACGAAGCCACGATACCTGCGGCCAGCGTCAGGATCGGAATGACGGTCGATTTCATTCCCACCGCCAGGCCGCCGATAATGTTGGTCGCGTGACCGGTTGCGGATTGCCGAATGATCGAGAGCACCGGAGGCTTGCCCATCGCGGTGTAGTATTCCGTGACGAAGCTCATGATCGCGCCGACTATAGTACCGACGACGATCGCGGCAAACACGCCGTTTTTGGTAAAGCTGATACCCCGAAGGCTGATCTGGCCGTCTGGCAGCAGCAATTGAACTACGAAATAAGCCGATACGACGCTCAGCAGCATTGACACCCAGTTACCCAAATTCAGAGCGCTTTGTACGCTGGATTTTTCATCCTTGATAGTTACGAAAAAGGTCCCGGCTATCGAGTAAAGAATTCCCAGGCCGCAAATGACCATCGGCAGCAGTATCGGCGACATTCCGCCGAAACCGTCTCCTTTCGCTGAGATCTCCTGCCCGAGAACCATCGTCGCCAGGATCGTCGCTACATATGACCCGAAAAGGTCGGCTCCCATCCCGGCGACATCACCGACGTTGTCGCCGACGTTATCGGCGATCGTTGCAGGGTTGCGCACGTCGTCTTCCGGAATGCCCGCCTCGACCTTGCCGACAAGATCCGCACCGACGTCCGCCGCCTTGGTATAGATTCCGCCACCGACGCGGGCGAACAGCGCAATAGACTCAGCGCCGAGCGAAAATCCCGTCAGAACTTCTATCGCCGTCCTTACCTGGTTCGCACCCATCCCGGCAAAGATCGCGAGGAACACAATGAACAAACCTCCGAGTCCCAACACCGCCAAACCTGCCACACCGAGGCCCATGACCGTTCCGCCGGTGAACGAAACTTTGAGTGCCTGCTTGAGGCTCGTTCGGGCCGCCTGGGTAGTGCGAACATTTGCTTTGGTCGCAACACTCATGCCGATGTACCCGGCAGTAGCTGAAAATACCGCTCCAACGATGAATGCGATACAGATCAACCAGCTTGAGTGGATCTCTTTCCCGTTTACAGTGTGGATCGTGCCCGAATAAGCTAATAAAACGGCGGTGAATAAAACGAATATGCTAAGTATTTTCCATTCCGCTTTTAGAAATGCCATTGCTCCGTCGGCGATATGACCGGCGAGCTCCTGCATTTTGGCGTC
>JBDTXM010000193.1:0-7396 GCA_040006215.1 Acidobacteriota bacterium | reverse complement strand
CAATGGTTAAAAGCCATTTGCTCTACCGACTGAGCTATCGGACCACGCCGGCCGTAAAGGCCGAATAAAGGATTTTACCTATCCGAAGCTTTTATCGCAAGTTCCATGCGGATATTCGCCCGCCGAAACAGCGAGTTAGGATCGAGCGGCGTCTCTTGAAAGCCGAACTTTCGATAAAGCCGGATCGCCGCGACCTGTTTTGTATTGGATTCGAGAATGACACGTTTCATGCCCTGCTTCCGGGAATATTCGAGGCAAGCGGCCATCAGACTGTTGCCGATCCCAAGGCCGCGAAAATCAGGTGAGACCGCCATTTTCGCCAGCTCAAATTCGTCATCGCCGGAATTCACAAGGGCAACCGTGCCGCCGACATTATCGTCGAGCAATGCAAAAAAGATCTGCCCTCCCGGCTGAATTATCTGCTCGATGGGATGATCAAGAACCTCGCGATCATGTTCTTCGACTGTGTAGGCCTTTTCGATCCACTCGTAATTCAAGTCAGCGAAAACTTTTGCGTAGCGTTCCTGAAATTCGATGATCTGAACATCCGTTCTCTCTTTCATTTTAACGATCCCGTCATCTAAACCAGCCTTCCATCACCGAGTCTTTTAAAATGATCGTCTGATCGCGTTCCGGGCCCGTGGAAATAAGGCCGATCTCGACGCTGATCTGAGTGGAGAGAAATTCGACATATTCGCGGGCTTTGTCAGGAAGCTTGGCAAAATCGGTGATGCCAACAGTTTCGCTTTCCCAGCCGGCTAGAGTTTCGTAGATCGGTTTGATCTGGCGAAGGTCATGCGCCACGGCCGGAAAAGTATCGACACGTTTTCCGTCGATCTCGTAGCCAACACAGACGTTGATCTCTGGCAAAGCGTCGAGGACATCGAGCTTGGTGAGCGCCACGGAATCGAAGCCGTTAAGCTCGGCGGCATAACGAGTTGCGACGGCGTCAAACCATCCACAGCGGCGCGGGCGTTTCGTGACGGAGCCGTATTCGTTGCCGCGTTGACGGATGAGATTCGCCATGTCCTCTTCAGCGTCGATCATCTCGGTTGGAAACGGGCCTTCGCCGACGCGGGTGGCGTAGGTACGAACAATGCCGAGCACGCTCGTGATATGATGCGGCGGAATTCCCGCACCGACAGATGCTCCTCCGGCCGTTGGGTTAGACGAGGTTACGTACGGATAAGTCCCATGATCGACGTCGAGCAACGTTGCTTGGGCACCTTCGAGCAGGATCTTTTTATCGGCTTTGCGGGCCACGGCCAGGAAATGCGAAGTTTCGGTAACAAACGGCCGTAGTCGCTCGACGAGCGGCGTGATCTCCCGGACGATCTCGTCCGCCCGCAGCGGTTGGTTGCCGAACAGGACGATGATGCGATTCGCTTCTTCAAGGTTGCGCTCGATGCGAAGTTTTAGCAGATCGGGCGAAAGCGCATCTGCCACGCGAATGCCCCGGCGGCCGGCCTTATCTTCGTACGCCGGGCCGATTCCACGAAGCGTCGTGCCGATCTTTTCGTTGCCAAGCCGCTCCTCCGACGTGTGATCGAGCGCCCGGTGATACGGCATTATGAGGTGAGCACGACTCGATACTTTGAGGCGTTCGGGAGACACACTGATCCCTTGCGATTCCATCTGATCGATCTCTTCAAAAAACGCCTTCGGGTCGATCACCATGCCGTTTCCCAGCACACAGGTTTTGTCCTCGTGAATAATCCCTGATGGGAGCAGACGCAACACGAAGGCTTTGTCACCGACATAGACACTATGGCCGGCGTTATGGCCGCCCTGATAACGCGCAACGATATCGAAACGATCCGCGAGCAGATCGACGACCTTTCCCTTCCCTTCATCGCCCCACTGGGCACCGATTATTACAATTATCATTATCTTAAATAGACAGGGTCCACTTGTATAACTCCTCGTATTTCCGAGCGGCGTTTTCCCAGGAATTGTCTTCAGACATTCCGTTTCGTTGGATCTTGGCCCAGGTGTCGCGATCGGCGTAGGCGAAGATGGCTTCGTAGATGCGTTCAAGAAATTTTCCGGCGTCGTATGGGCCAAACTTGAAACCGTTGCCGGGCCCGTTCACCGCATCGAAGTTCTCAACAGTGTCATCCAAACCGCCGACGGCCCGTACGATGGGAACCGTGCCGTAGCGAAGGCTGTACATTTGGTTCAATCCGCAGGGTTCGAATTTTGACGGCATCATGAAGATATCAGCGCCGGCTTCGATGCGGTGAGCGAGAGACTCGCTGTAGCCGCGATAGATGCCGACCTGCCGCGGCGCATGATCGCGGAGCCGCTGCCAAAAATCTTCGTACTGCGATTCGCCCGATCCAAGCGAAACAATGTAAGCACCTACCGCGAGTATTTCGCCCGCGACCTGCATCATAAGATCCACGCCCTTCTGCGCGGTCAGACGCGAGATGTTCGCGATGATAGGCCGATCAATATCCACAGGCAGGTGAAATTCTTCGAGAAGCGATCGCTTGCACCGCTCTTTCCCGTCGAGATTCTCGCGATCGAAATGCGCGGGAAGCTCGCTGTCGGTCGACGGATCCCAAATCTCATAGTCAACACCATTCGTGATCCCGATCAAGCGGTCAGAGCGTTTTCGCGTGAGCCAATCGAGGCCGTAACCGTTTTCGGCGGTTTGAATCTCGAGAGCGTAGCGGCGGGAAACTGTTGACAACGTATCCGACACTTCCAAGCCTGCCTTCAACGCCGAGGCGTAGCCGTTAAAGGCGAAGGCATTTCGAGCGAAGTGGCTGCCGAAACCTAAGTTCCACAACTCGCTATCATCAAAGCCACCCTGGTAGGCCATGTTATGGATCGAAAAAACCGTCCTGGTGTTTTGCCAGTAGGCATCGAAATGCCGAGCCGACGCGATCTCGACGGCCGCGAAACCGCAGTGCCAGTCATTGAGATGAACGATGTCAGGCGCCGGGCCGAGGCGTTGGAGCAGCGTCAATGCGGCGTGATTGAAGAACGCGAAACGCTCGTAGTCTTCGCGGTAGCCGTAGATCGAATCTCGGTGAAAGATCGATGGCGCATCGATGAGAAATGTCGGAGAACCGTTGGCTTCACTGTAGAAGGCTTTGGCATGATACGTCGCTTCTCGCCAATTTACCCAAAGGTCATCGAAAGCGATGTTCCAAAGATACTCAGCCTTAGTTTGCCAATAGCTGGGCGTGATCAGTAGCGAGTCGACGCCGACCTGCTTGAGGGCCTTCGGCAAAGCGCCCGCCACATCTCCAAGACCGCCGGTCTTGGAGTATGGAACCGCTTCGGCTGAAATTACGGCAACTCGCATAAGAAGTGAATCGTAAATAGTAAATCGTGAATAGCGGGAATCGTCAAACGGCTTCCACTATTCACGATCTATGATTCACGATTGCCGATCAGGACTGCATTGATGCCAGGAATTCGGCGTTTGTCTTCGTCTTAGAGAGGCGTTCGAGTACGACTTCCATTTGTTCGACGGGCGACAGCGGATTTAGCACTCGTCGCATGACCCAGATACGGTTGAGATTTTCTTTGTCGATGAGCAACTCTTCCTTTCTGGTTCCCGACCGCTGCAGGTCGATCGCGGGGTAGAGGCGCTTGTCGGACAATCTGCGGTCCAGATAGATCTCCGAGTTGCCGGTTCCCTTGAATTCTTCAAAGATCACATCGTCCATACGCGAACCGGTATCGATCAAGGCCGTCGCAATGATCGTCAAACTGCCGCCTTCTTCGATGTTGCGAGCCGCACCGAAAAAACGCTTCGGACGCTGGAGGGCGTTGGAATCAATACCGCCTGAAAGGATCTTGCCGGATGGCGGAACCACGGCGTTGTGCGCACGAGCAAGACGCGTGATCGAGTCAAGTAAAATGACAACATCGCGTTTGTGTTCGACCAAACGCTTAGCTTTTTCGATCACCATGTCGGCGACCTGAACGTGGCGCGTTGGCGGTTCGTCAAACGTGGATGATATGACTTCGCCCTTAACGGTCCGCTGCATGTCGGTGACTTCTTCAGGCCGCTCGTCAATTAAAAGAACAATGAGCGTGACCTCGGGATGATTTTGGGTCACTGAGTTAGCGATCGTCTGGAGCAGCATGGTTTTACCCGTCCGCGGGGGAGCGACGATAACAGCACGCTGGCCCTTACCAATAGGCGTGACGAGGTCCATGACACGAGCCGAAATATTATCGGTCGTGACCTCCATTGTGAGTTGTTCGTCAGGATAAAGCGGCGTCAGGTTGTCAAAGAAAACTTTTTCGCGTGACTGTTCCGGTGCTTCGAAATTTATCGCCTCGACCTTAATGAGGGCGAAATATCGCTCGCCTTCTTTCGGCGGACGAATCTGTCCGGAAACCGTGTCGCCGGTACGGAGATCGAATTTGCGTATCTGCGACGGGCTGACGTAAATATCGTCAGGACCGGGCAGATAGTTGTATTCCGGTGCCCGCAGAAATCCGAATCCGTCGGGCAGCGTTTCCAGAACGCCTTCAGAAAAGATCAATCCACTTTTCTCTGTCTGGGCGGCAAGCACCTTGAATATCAGTTCCTGCTTGCGGAGTCCGGTCGCGCCTTCGATACCCATCTGTTTTGCGATATGGGTCAATTCGCTGATCGACATGTCCTTCAGCGTGGCGAGGTTCAGCATGTCGGGTTCGCCGCCGTTCGATGCGGGCCGCCGTTCCTTCGGTTCGTCTACTGTGGGTTCGGTTCCGTCGACAACCGGTTCTTCGGCATCACCGTCGGGATTCGCAGACTTGGGTTTTCGTGTAGTTTTGGTTGCCATTTGTTGTTCCGTTTGACTTAGGAAGTGCTAGTGTTTGGTCAACACTTTAGGAGATTCAACTTTTCGTAATAATAATATGCACTTGTCGCAAACTAGCTATGATTGCTTAGGTGGAGAAAAAGTATGGATAGAATGTAGTAAAACCTTGTGTTAAAGCCATTTACGGCCCACTCAAGTACTCTCGAGTTTTAGAGATGACTCAATTTTTACACCATTCCGGGTGAGAAATCAACTAAAAACTCAAGATTTTTCGACGGCGGATCGAATTTTATCGAGGAGGTCGTCGCGGCCGCGGCCGGTGGTAGCAGAATATGCAACGATCTCGCTTTTGCCGAACTCGGCCTTCATGTCTCGAATACGTTTGGCGAGTTCGTTGTTCGAGAGCTTGTCGGATTTGGTCGCGACGACGAAATGTCTTTTATCGTTGAAGACAAGCCATTCGTTTAGCTGTCGATCGAGCGGGGTCGGTTCGTGACGCGCGTCTACCAGTTGGATCGAAAGGGTCAGCTCATCACGCTGAGAGAGATATTCCTCGGCCATCTTGCCCCAATCCTGCTTCATCACCTTGGAAACCCGAGCGTAACCGTATCCGGGAAGATCGACAAAATGAAAGACGCTATTTATCAAAAAGAAATTGATGCTCTGAGTTCTGCCCGGTGTGTTCGACGTGCGTGCGAGACCCTTGCGGTGAAGGAGTGAATTTATAAGGGACGATTTTCCGACGTTGGACCGGCCGAGAAACGCGACCTCCGGGAGGCCGCCGTTTACCCAATGTTCTCGTGAAAAGGCGCTTTTGACGAATTCGGACGAGGCGATCTTCACGAAGTGTTTTACCGTTTCCTATTCGACCGACGGCGAGATGTCGGCGGCGGACGAGGCATCCGATGTCCAGATCGCCGGAGTGTCCGGGATCTGATCGTCGTCCTTGCCACCCTCTAAAGCAAATCGCAGAACTTCGTCGATCATATCGACGGTATGTATCGTCAATTCTTCACGGACTTCGTCGGGAATATCGGCCAGGTCCTTTTCATTCTCTTTGGACATGATTATCGTCCTTAAGCCGAAACGATGTGCGGCAAGAAGTTTTTCCTTGACGCCGCCGATCGGAAGCACCTTGCCGCGCAGAGTGATCTCGCCAGTCATGGCGACGTCATGGCGTGCCGCAGTTTTGGTCAGCGCGGAAACCATCGCGGTTGCAATCGTGATACCCGCGCTAGGGCCATCCTTCGGGATTGCTCCTTCTGGAACATGAATGTGAAGGTCCATCTGACTAAACTTGTCCGGATCGATACCGAGTTTTTCGGCACGTGTTCTGACACACGTTAGAGCAGCACGAGCCGATTCCTGCATGACCTCACCGAGCTTACCCGTCAAGGTCAACTCGCCTTTGCCCTTCACTAGAGTCGCTTCGACCTGAAGTACATCGCCGCCGACTTCCGTCCAGGCCAGGCCGTTGACCAAGCCGATCTCGCTCTTGCGTGCGATGTCTTGCTTGCGGTATCGAATTGTGCCGAGAAGTTCCTGGACCTTTTCTGCGTCGATGACAACTCGAAAATCGTCCTTAGCTTCCGAGAGGACGAATTTACGCGCGATCTTTCGCAGGCACGAACCGATCTCGCGTTCGAGATTGCGGACGCCGGCCTCGCGTGTGTAATGACGGATCGTTTCAAGAATTCCGTCATCCGTAAATTTAATCTTCTCGGGATCGAGACCAGTGTTCTCACATTGTTTCGGGATCAGGTGTCGCTTGGCTATCTCAGCCTTTTCACGTTCGGTGTAGCCCGATAGGTGAAGGACTTCGAGACGATCCTGCAGTGCCGGCGGTATCGTATGCAGCACGTTCGATGTCGCGATAAAGAAAACGTGCGAGAGGTCGTAATCCACATCGAGATAATGGTCGCGAAACGTGTTGTTCTGTTCCGGGTCAAGAACCTCGAGAAGGGCGGCACTCGGGTCTCCGCGAAAATCGCGACCGAGCTTATCAACTTCGTCGAGCAGAATGACCGGGTTGATCGTTCCCGCCCGTTTCATTAACTGAACTATCTGGCCAGGTAACGCACCGATGTAAGTACGTCGATGACCGCGAATTTCAGCTTCGTCGTGGACCCCGCCGAGAGCCAGGCGAACAAATTTTCTTCCCGTCGCATTCGCGATCGATTTGCCAAGGCTCGTCTTACCGACGCCCGGCGCTCCTACAAAACAAAGGATCGTTCCTTTTGGATTTCTTACAAGCTGCCGAACCGCCAGGAACTCAAGAATGCGTTCCTTGACCTTTTCGAGTCCGTAGTGATCTTCGTTCAACGTCTTTTCAGCTTCGACAAGGTCTTCGATCTCGTCCGAACGGTGTTTCCAGGGCACGTTGATCAGCCAGTCGAGATAGGTGCGCGAAACGGTGCTTTCCGCAGACATCGGCGGCATTGCTTCGAGACGCGAAAACTCGACCAGAGCTTTCTCCTTTGCCTCTTCGGTCATTCCAGCGTTCTCGATCTTTGCGCGAAGCTCATCGAGCTCGGCCTTTTCATCTTTGCGGCCGAGTTCTTTATGGATGGCCTTGATCTGCTCGTTGAGATAATACTCACGCTGATGCTTGTCCATCTGCTTCT
>JBDTXM010000192.1:0-7461 GCA_040006215.1 Acidobacteriota bacterium | reverse complement strand
TTCGCACCATCGTGTTTTCCTTCATTACCTTTGTATAGACGGTGCGCTCGATCAGTTTGCTTGGTTTTAGCTTGTTGGTATCCGCAGATTTCCCCGCATCCTCGATTTTTACCTGGTCGGTCACTTGGCTGATGCTCGTTTCCTCGACACCGGCTTCCTTGTCGTCGCGGAGGCGAATAAACTGCGGCGAGATCACGCTGACCAACGGCATTCGCGACAGTGCAGCGTATTTTTTGCCGGTCCACTCGAGCACCATCCTGTTGACCGGGCCGCCTTTTGACCGCTCGGCGATCATGTCGAGACACGACATCTCGATAACGGGACCGGGTTTGATCATGTCGTAAGCGACGTAATCGTTATTGACAGCAACGTACTCAGAAGGGACAACGCTCTTTTTGAATTCTTTCAGGAATTCCTTGCGGTCTAATTCGCTAAAGCCGCCGCCGACACGCGTCAATTCCTGAAAGGTTCCGTCAGGCCGAACGACCGCGACCAACAGATCGTGCAACATGCCTTTTCGATTCTCAGTTCCCTCGGAAAAACCGATCACGGCAACATCGAGATTGTGGCGAAGTTTTACCTTGTAATAATCTCCCTTGTCATTGCGAACGACGATACCTTCCGCCCCCTCGCCGATGACCCAATCGACATAGGTTTCCATTATCGTCTCGCTCTTGTTGGCGGGTTTGTGCTCGACCGGATGGACATTTTTGCCCTTGCCGAACCATTTGTCGAGAGCTGCAAATACCGCTGTGGCCTTGAGCGGCTTGCCTTCTAGTTCGACGACATCGAAAACCGCAAGGGCTAGACGGTCAAGCTCTTTCTTCGATTTCGGATTCCGCAATACACCAAGTACCTGTTCGAGCGAACGGCTTTCCGCAGCGGTATCGAGCAGGTAATATTCGGCGGCAAGAATGCACGATCCGACTTTAGCCTTTTTTAGGTTTGTTTCGGCTTCATTCAAACACGGCAAACCCGAACGGACCGTTCCGCTGGGATGCAGGGAGATCGCATTCGTTCCGTCAAAAACGACGTATGCAAACTCGCCATCGTATTTGCGTGAGACGAAAGTTCCCTTACCCGCAGGCACGCGCCCAATGTCCTGGCCGGAGATCGCGCGAAAGGCCGCACTCAACCTGCGTTTATAATCCTGCGCCTTTGCCTGTAGTTTCGGATCGGCGATGTCCGTCGCTTTACCGACACAGTAATCGAACTTACATTTGAATTTTTTCTTGTCGAAACTAGCGTCCATTCGGTGCGACCCCCTGAGGACGTTTCAACTCCATGTTTGAGAGATGGAGAAGCAGAGCGTAGCTGTCGCCTTTAACGCGGCCCTCGAGAAACGCATTGTATGGTTTGCCGCCGCGGTTCATTACGATAGGCTCGTCCGCCTTTTCGCCGCCGCGAAGCAGCAGAAGCGAATTTTTCTTATCGAGGTCTTCGGCCATTTGATAAAGAAAGTCGAACGTGAGGCCATTGATATGCACGACCTGCTTTGTATTTGTAAAGACAAATCGCCGGACGGCTTCGTCTTTCTTGATGAACTTACCGGTCCATTTTACCGGCACGTCGGAATTCATATTCTGGGCTGTCTTTTCGCGAAGTCGCCGCTCACGCAGCTCGCCGTCCGGCTTGTAAACCAGCTCGTATTCCTCTACAAGATGGACGATTCCGTTTGGCGAAACGTAGACCTTCGAAGTGTCCGTGAGAAACATTCCGGTCAACTCGATATCTACTTCCGGATCGCCGTCGATCAGCATCCTGGCTACCTTTTCGAGTTTCTTTTGCTTTTTCATCAGAACTGGAAGCTCGTGCTCTGAGTCGGCTTTCAGGATCCTTCGATTGCCTGTCGGGTGCCCCTTTCCGTCGACGTAGCGGATCTCCTGCTTGCTTAAAAGGCCCTCGACCGCCACGACCGCGTCCCTGTTTTGTGAATTGCTGATGTTTATTGCCATTACCTTTTACAGAAGATCGAAGCTGATATCGTCCGCTGAGATGTCTTGCTCCTCGTTCGACGACAAAACGCCAGCCTGATTTAGTTTCATATACTGCAGATCACTGTCCTTACCAACCACCATGAACGCGTCATTGCCTTCGCCGCCGAGGATATACGCCGCATCATAATCAAGTCCGCCGCGGTAGCTGAACGGAAAGGAGAACATCTGCTTTGACGAGAGATGCTGCTGCAGGAAGTCGATGTCACGGTCCTCCGCTGCGTCGAGAACGTAAACGGATTTCACGACCAGGCCCAGGTACGCATCGACATCTGCTTTCTTAAGCTTATTGACCTGATTGAATGAAGATTCGACCCGCTCGATTTTATTCCCGTCGAGATCAACAGCGGTCAGAGCGGTCCGATCGATCGAGTCGCCTTTCTCGTTTACCGCCGCGAGGGCCGTTCCACCCTTTTCTATCAACGTTTTACCGTCGGCGGCAAGCACCTTTAGCACGGCGGGTTTGCCCTTTTCATCAAAGGCCTCGATCTCGACGTTTCCGTAAAGATCTTCGCGGTCGATCTTGGTCAACACGACCTCAAACTCGTTCCCGTCCAATGAAAGAATCAGATTCTTCGGCATAAGTCCTCTCTTTGCTTCTCTATACGTTATACCGCAAGTAACGGGGGAATTGGAAGATTGGTAAGTTAGGTGTGCAAACAAGATCGGTTTTAAAGCGCAAAAAACCGACCGAACAGAGGTGAACGCCACTTTCTAACGCCGCCTATGCCGGGGGGAGAATCGCAAGGGGCGTGTAGCGAGAATCTCATATTTTCTCAAGCATGCGCTTAGACGGTGTGGATGGATTCACGCTGCCGCTTTTGAGCGCGTGTTTTTTCGCATTCATATTTCCGACGATTCGCCGCTAAGAGTCACGGCGGGGGGACTTGCAGGATCTGCAGCTCCGGTACGCCCGTTGCGTATTGTGATATTGACGGAAGCGAGGTCGGGTTACTGGGAAATATCCGAAATCGACAAGGAGGTTGTCAATGAAAATAATGGTTGCGATCGACGGATCAGAATACGGCGAACGCGCGCTGGACGAAGCATGCGCAAACTTTGTTCGTCCCGGCGAGACCGAGATGAGGCTCGTATCGGCGTTTGACGATGCTTTCCCTGTCGCCGCCGAACCGTTTGCGATCTCGGCAGAGTACTATCAGGAGATGACCGAAGCTTCGCAAAAGGAGGCCGAAGGATTTTTGAACGACGCCGCGAAATGCGTAAAGGAGAGATTTCCGAATGGAAAACTTAAACTAACCACGGCGGTTTTGCGCGGAGCACCGGCTCCGATGATCATCGACGAGGCCGAGGACTGGGGTGCCGATCTGATCGTGGTCGGTTCGCATGGGCGCGGATTCTGGGGCAGGATGCTTGGCTCGGTCTCGGACGGCGTGGTCCATCACGCAGCTTGTTCGGTCCTGGTTGTTCGAGGAGAGCACTGAATAAACGCCGTTTACTTATCGGTGGCGTTAATTCTTTCGGCTATCGCCGCGAGAAGGTTTTCAGAACTGAACGGTTTTGGAAGGACCGTGTCAATATTTAGGTGCTGAAGATCGGCGGTCTGCTGAAAGTTCATCAGTCCGCTCATCCCGATTATTTTTGCATCGGTATCAATTTCCCGGATAGACCGGATCAGGGCAAATCCATCCACGTTAGGCATCGCCATGTCGGTCACCACAAGGGCTATCTCCGTCTTCCGTTCCGTATAGACAGCCAAGCCTTCGGCCCCATCTTCGGCGGTAATTACTCGATAACCGAATCGTTCAAGGGTTGCGCGAGTAATTTCGCGAATGCTGCTTTCGTCATCGACAACGAGGATCATTTCATCATGTCCTTGCGGAATTTCTGCAACAGCGGTGAGGCGTTCCTGCGCATCGCCAGTTTCGGCGGACGGAAGGTAGAACGAAAATCGTGAGCCCATACCTGGCTCGCTGTAAACGTCGATAAAACCGCCGTGGCTCCGGACGATCGTCAACGCCGTCGACAACCCGAGGCCCGTACCTTTGCCGATCTCTTTGGTCGTGAAAAAAGGGTCGAATATCCGCTGCTTGACGTCATCGGCCATTCCTATTCCCGTATCCGAGACATTTATGCGTATGTAACGGCCTGGCTTGATCTCGATACCCGGGAGTGCGTAGGTCTCGTCGAGCCAAACATTATTTGCGGTCAACGAAACCGTGCCGCCCTCTGGCATAGCGTCACGTGCGTTGATGCAAAGATTCATCACGACCTGATGTATCTGGGTGGGATCGCCGGTAATGGTCCAGAGAGCGGGATCGATCTCGAACCTCACCCGAATCGATTTCGGAAGCGTTTCCTTTAACACGACGACAAGATCTTTCAGGATGTGTTTTGTTTGGAGAGCGATCCTTTCGCCATCCATGCCCCGTGCAAAGGTCAGGACCTGTTTAACAAGGTCGGCCCCGCGTTCCGCGTTTTCGCGGATGACCTCCAGCCATCGACGCGTTTTGTCGGTCTGCTCATTGAGCTGCAGCATCTCGACCGACATAAGGATCGGCGTCAACATGTTGTTGAGGTCGTGTGCAATGCCGCCCGCTAGTGTTCCGATCGATTCCATCCGCTGTGCACGAAAGAGATGTTCTTCCGTCCTTTTTTGATCGGTCACATCGGTGATCGTAACGAGAATGTAATCGGGCTCGCCGCTGTCGGTTTTGACCAGCGTCCAGCGGCTTTCGGCAAAGATCCTTACGCCTTCCTTTGTGAAGTGTCGTTCCTCTGCCTTGAGTTCGCCTGCCTTATTCAAGGCATTTCGAGTCCGCTCGCCGACAGCCGTGTCGCCGTGGGTCAGAATGTCGAAGATATTTTTCCCCAGGACATCAGCCGCATCCCAGCCGTAAATACGCTCAGCGCTTTTGTTCCAGTAGAGGACCTGATAGTTAAGGTCGCAAACGAGGATCGCATCCTGAGCCTTGTCGAGAAGTGAGGCCTGCTGGCGGATTCGTTCTTCGGCGAGTTTTCTCTCGGTGATCTCAAATCGGATCGCGATATATTGAAACGGTTTTTTGTCAGCGTCCAGAAAAGGGACAATGGTCGTGTCGACCCAATAGATCGAACCATCCTTGGCACGATTTCGCAGCTCGCCCTGCCAAACTTTGCCGTTGGCTATGGTCGTCCAGACGTTGCGGATGAAGCTCTTGGGGTGATAACTGGAATTGATTATTCTATGATCCTGCCCGATCAGCTCGTCGCGGGAATATTTTGAGATCTCACAGAACTTGTCGTTGACATAGGTTATGCTCCCGCGTTGATCGGTGATCGCAACAATCGCGGACTCATCCAGGGCGAATTTGAGGTCGGCGAGCTCCTTGAGGAGATCGCGCTCTACAATCATTGGAGCTTCTTTAGTTCCAACCGGATCTTCCATAGGCATTGTCAGTTTAGACGGCGAGTTTCGCGTAATCCCCGCATTTTTTTAGTTTATACCGTAATTGGTCGCGGGAGATACTCAGGAGCCTTGCGGCCTGCGTCAAATTGCCGCCGGTTCGCTCGATGGCTTGGCGGGCAAGCTCGGCCTCAACCTCGTCGAGAGGGATACCTTCGGCGGGAAGCCTGACGACGGCTGTCCTATCGGCTGAGACAGATCCGCTTCGTTGTAGAAGGTCCGCCGGCAGGTATGTTGCAGTCACGGTGTCGCCGTCTTCGAGGATGGAGGCACGCTCGATCACATTTCGCAGCTCCCGCACGTTCCCCAGCCATTCGTAGTTCTTAAAGATGCGTGCTACTTCCGGCGACAACCCCCGAAGCGCTGTGCGGCGCCGTTTTAGATTTGCGAGTTCGATATAGTGCTGGGCCAGGAGCAGCACATCATCGCCCCGTTCGCGCAATGGGGGAATATTTATCTGAATTATCGAGAGTCTAAAAAATAGGTCGAGGCGAAAATACCCTGCTTCACCCGACTCTTTAAGATTTCTGTTTGAGGCGGCAATAATACGGGCATTAAGGGAGATATCCTTCAGACCGCCAACGCGGCGAAAAGCCCCTTCTTCCAGGACCCGCAGCAGCTTTGCCTGAAGGCCGAGCTCCATTTCCCCGATTTCATCCAAAAAGATCGTCCCGCCGTGGGCCTGTTCGAATAGGCCTTCCTTTTTTTGCTTAGCATCGGTGAACGCTCCTTTTTCGTGGCCGAAAAGTTCCGATTCGATCAGGTTTGCCGGCAGGGCCGCGCAGTTGATAGCAAGATAGGGTTTTGATGCCCGTTCGGACGCGTAATGGATCGCTCTCGCAAACAGATCTTTTCCCGTGCCTGTCTCGCCGTCGAGAAGGATCGAGGAAACGTCGGACGACGCTACGCGCAATGCGAGCTCCTTGCTGTTCTTGATCGCGGCCGATTCGCCGATGATCTCCGAAAAACTAAAGCCCTGCGAACGCTCTTTTCGAGCCTGCGTAACCTCACGCCTCAGGTCTTTTGTCTCGGCCGCGTTTCGCAAGGTAACGCGCAGTTCTTCGAGTCTTACTGGTTTGCCGATGAAATCATAAGCTCCACCGCGGAGGGCCGCGATCGTATTGCTGACGTCCACGCTGCCGGTTATCATGACGACGATCGTGTCCGACGACGTATCTTTGATTTCGCGAAGCAGGTCGAGGCCGGAACCATCCGGAAGGTCGATATCGAGCAAAACTATGCCCGGCTCGTTCTCGGTGAATGCGGCGCGTGCCTTAGCGATAGTCGGCGCTTCAAAGACCTCGTATTCCCAGGTCTTCAATGCTTCGCCGAGTGCCATCCGCACGAACCGGTCGTCGTCGACCACCAAGATCTTTTCTTTTTTGGTTGTCATATTCTTCCCACCGATGCTGCCTTTGGAATGCGAGCATCTCTTGCTGTTTATTGGTGGGAATGACCAATTACGGGTGAACGAGAACTACTTGACACCGATATTCTTGATGTCCTCGCGGAGCTTTGGTATCGCTTCGTTGTTGGTGTCAACGCCCGCCAGTTTGTCGAGCGTCGCGTTTGCTTTTGCCGCATCGCCTTTCTTTGTGTACGCAACGGTCAGGTTTTGCAGCGTCTGTATATGATTCGGATCGTTTTGGAGCGAACGCTGAAATTCCTGAATGGCTCGGTCATAGTTTGGCGGTTCGCGAAAGATGAACGTCAAACCCAGATCGGTGCGAACATTGATGTCGTCCGGCTTTTTGGTCAGTGCCGCCGTGTACCACTTCTCCGCTTCCTGATAATGGTCGCCGTCAAAATTTGCGTTGCCCAGGTGCACGACCACTTCGTAATTGTCCGGCTGCAAGGCATTCGCCTTTTTCAAGTATTCGATCGCGCCGTCGAAACGCTGTATCTGATAAAAGAATTCTGCGGCCTTCAGTTGGGCGTCAAAATCGTTTGGCTTATTCTTGGCGGTTTCGATCGCAGCCTGGACCTCAGGCTGCATTCCTCCGGCGGGAGCACCGTTTGTATTGGCGATATCTGGATGGCCGGCCGGCAGCGTATTTGAATTTT
>JBDTXM010000191.1:0-7495 GCA_040006215.1 Acidobacteriota bacterium | reverse complement strand
ATCCGGTCTTCTCAAAGAGAAAGAGTTCCGTCGAGCAATCGGCGGAACTTTTTTGTTTTTGGTCTACTTGTTCGCAGGATATTACGATTGTCGGTAATTCGTGATGTTCCGCCGGGAATACATGCGATCGTACGGATCCTAAAGGGCAAAAGCCTTAAATTCCAATGTACGAGAAAGATCTGAACAGGCATCGCGGGTATAATCGTCTAGACGGCCCCGTTCGTCGGCACCTGTTCGGATACCGGGTGGTCATCTCAATTTGCGGGCATTTCCTTCCATTGAAGGTCCTTCGTCAGCTCGCGCACGGCGTTCGCCATCGCGATGACATCGCGGTCCTGGCTTTCGACAACGGAAATCGCTTTTTGGCCTTTAACCGCGTCGATGACGATCAGATCTTCGAAAACATCCGGTTCATCACTCACTGCCTTTGAATAAAACCCGAGGTCGGCGATCTTTTTGGCGAGTGATTCAAAATCCGCCGGCGAGATGTGTGCCTCGTATCTGTGTTTTACAACGCCGGTCTTCGGAAAGTTGCTCTCGAATGTTTCGTCTTCTTTACTAGCAGATCCGGTGGGCCACAGGCTGACGGTGTGATACTCGCCTTTACCGCCATTATGGTTATACCCGCTTTGCAGCAAGACGCCTTTAATATTCGAGGCGTCCGACCGCATCAACCCACAAGAACCAACTACCAGAAGTATGATCAGAAATGCCTTCATAAGATATCCACGCTGAGCCCGCGCAATAGAAGATGGACTAAAATCCTTTTTTTTGCCGAAAGATCGTTTCCGCGATAGTCGAGAAGATTACAAATAGCTTAAAAAGTTAAGATTTACGTAACATTAACGTGCAGCCAGCTGTCGTAAACTATGATTCAGAACGATATTCAGGCATCGTATCCAATGAAAAAGAAAGCGATTAAAGCAAAACTCGACAAAACGAAAAAAAAACTTGTAAAGGCAAGATCAAGGTTGGCCGAAACTCTGTCCGAACTCGAATCAGTTAAAAGACAGGTCAAAAAGCCCGTTGCAGTTGCCGCCGCTCAGGCGAAAAGTGCTCCGGTTCGAAAGCCAATTCGTAAGAGATCACCGCTTAAGAAACGTGCAACTGTTGTGAAACCTTCTGTTCCCGCCACTGCGGAGGCAGTCGTCTCCGAGGTTGAAAGGGTCTCGGAGCCGACTCAGGACCTCGCTGCAACTAATGGGCAGGCCTAGATCGAAAAACGTTTCTGACATTTCTTTATTTCACGATCGGACTGATCTTAACGGTCTTTAGAATTATCTTTTCGGCCGGATCGATCTTTAGGCCCGACGGTCTGCTATTCGCTTTGAATGTGAACGATTGAATCCGTCTCGTAATGTCGATCCTTTCGGTTCGTTTGATTCCCGCGACGTTAAACTCGATCTCCATCGGCAGCCGAAACGCGCCATTCGTGATCTTGTCCAATTTCTGCGTTTGCGACACTGTGAGCGTGTATCTGTTAGTTGCCGCGTTGTAAGCCTGAGTTACACGCATCTGCGGCAATCCGGCGCCGTAAACCCATTGATCGAAAAACCACTTTAGATTCTGTCCGGATGCTTCTTCCATCGCCTTTTGCAGGTCGGGAGTCGTCACGTTGTCTAATTTGTGCTTATTCAGGTAAGCATTGATCGCCTTCCAAAAAATCTCCGTTCCGACCTGCTCGCGCAACATGTGAACGACGGTTCCGCCCTTTTGATAGGTCGTAATATCAAAAAGTCCCATGTCCTTCGGATCAGCCAGAACGTTGTAAAGGCCGTGTCGATGCCGGCTGACCGCGTCGTCGGCTATCGCCTGCTCCGCATCGGACCGCAGCTTGCGGATGTAGCTGTCGTGTCCGTAGAGTTTTTCACGCGACGCTGCTTCCATGAAATCCGCAAAGCTCTCGTTCAGCCAGAGCTCCGACCAATTCTTGCATGTGACCAGGTCACCGAACCACGAATGGGCCAGTTCGTGAGAGACAAGATCCTCGACCGTCGCCTGCCCAAAACCGAAATTGGCCATGAAAACCTCGGTATCGGCGTGTGTCGTCGCCGTTATGTTCTCCATCCCGCCAAACTGGAAATTACGGACGATCGTTTGGTCGTATTTGTTGTAGGGAAATTTGACGCCTGTCAGCTCCTCGTAGTTCTGGATCATCTTCTTCGTCTTGCCAAAAGCGATCGGTGCTATGGCTTCCTTACCCGGATACACGTAAAACCCGAGGGGGATCTCGCCATATTTGTCTTCGACCCGAACATACTTTCCAATAACGAACGAAGTAAGGTATGTCGAATGCGGTACCGGCATTTTGTAGTGAGCGGTAACCGTGCCATCTTTGTTCTGAATGTCGTCGAGCCGAACTCCGTTTCCGATTATCGTCAGCCCTTTTTCGGCTGTGATGAATTCTTCAGTTGTTGCCTTGTCACTTGGGAAGTCGAACGAAGGGAACCAGTATCGGTTTTCTTCGGCCTCGCCCTGCGACCAGATCTGTGCGTCCAATTTGGTTCCCTGTTCATCTAACTCGTCGACAAAATATACGCCCTTCTCGGGAATCGTCGAATATTTGAGGCGGACGGAAATTACCTCCTGCGGGTTATAAGCGCGGTTCAGCGTAATGACTATCTTGTCACTCGTTGTCCGGTATTTAAGATCTTGGTTGATCGGCGGATCGATCTGCGATTCAAGAGCGAGGCCAACGCTTTCGAGTTTCACTGATTCGAATTTCATTCCCACGGCGTCGAGTTCGAGTGTCCGGAACCCGGCTGCGAGCGGCGTTAGTTGAACCGTCGTATCGCCGAATACCTTTTTTGCCCCCCGGTCAAAACTTACGCGAATTATGTAATTCTGGGCGTCGAAGGTTCGCGCGCGGTCAAAATTAGGCCGGGTGGTTTGGGCGGCAGCGGTGAGGTTTATGAGAAGAATTGCCGCGGCGAGAACGATCAGGCCGCGGCTGTTGCTTAAATTCATATGTTATAGAACGGCTAAGGCTTTAGATACTTGCCGAACCAATGGAGTTCGTTGGTGTACCAAAATTCGGAGTTCTGCGGCTTGAGGATCCAGTGGCCTTCGTCCGGAAAGACGATCAGTTTCGAATCGATCCCCTTGAGTTGCAAGGCCGTGAATAGCTGAAAGCTTTGGTCCGTAGGAACGCGAAAATCCAGCTCGCCGCAGCTAACCAGTGTCGGCGTATTGAAATTATTCACGAACTTGTTCGGCGACCACTTGTCGTAGTTCGTGCGATTCTGCCAGGGCATTCCCTTGAATTCCCAGTTCACGAACCACAACTCCTCGGTCCCACCCGCCATACTCTCGAGGTTATAAACGCCCGCATGCGAGGCCAGAGCTTTGAACTTAAACCGCGGATCGGTGTTGTGCCCGAGGATCCAGTCAACCATGTAGCCACCGTAGCTCGCACCTGCAGCCCCGATGCGATTCTTATCAACGAACGGATTCTTGATCACTTCGGCCACGCCGTTCATTACGTCGATGTAAGCTCGCCCACCCCAATCGGTTGAGACCTCGTTGGTCAGTTGCTGGCCATATCCTGTCGAACCGCGTGGATTCGGCAGGAACACAACGTAACCAGCATTTGCGAATACCTGATAATTCCAGCGATTTCCCCAGTTATCACTCAGGGAACCTTGAGGTCCGCCGTGAATGATAACAAGGAGTGGATATTTCTTCGACGGGTCGAAATTCGCCGGCTTTACAAGAAATCCGTGTATCGGCGTCCGACCCGCACCAATCCACTTAACGTCCTCCGCCTTCTTCAAGCCGAACGAGTTCATGAACGATTCGTTCGTCTTGGTCAACGCTGTTGCCCCGCCGCCATCGGTACTGGCTTTCATGATCTCGCCAGGAGTCGAGGCAGCGCTCGATGCGAACACCAGAGTTTTGCCATTGTTGGAAATATTAAGCCCGCCGGCGTACACGCCATCCACGACCTCCTTCACGAAAGTCGCAATGCGCAGGCGAAAGTCGGGCTCGACCGGCACCGAAAATATCGGCGAATGCCCGTGGTGTTCGGCTGTGAAATAGATCGTCTTGCTGTCCGCCGTTATGACCGTCTCGCCCGCCTGTTGATCGAAGCCGCGAGTCAGCTCGACGCTCTCTCCGGTCGCACGGTTATAACGCATGATCCGCCAGCGGTCAGATTCAAAACCGGGCGTGGCCTGCGAACGGTAGATCAGATACTGGCCGTCGGGAGTGTAAACGGGCGAGGCGTCATAACCGTGATTGGATTCAGTAATATTTTTCGCGGGCGGCGAAGAACCTGTTACGGAGCGAATGTATATATCGCTGTTTGTCGATATCGCTTCGATCTTGTCCGGATTGCGCAAGAAGGCGATCTCTTTTGAATCAGGAGCAAAAGCGTAATCGACACCGGTCGACGCTGCATACGGCGGCGAATCAAAATCGCCGGGCGTTATATCGGTAGCGAGACCGCCAGCGGACGAAACGAGAAATACGTGAGCGCGTTTTCGATTTCGCCATTCCACCCAGTGGCGATAGAGAAGCCGGTCCGCAACTTTTGCCTGTACCTTGCTGCCGTCGGCTTTTTCGTCCTCAGCTTTATTGCAGGTATCATCGTGGCATTCGGGATATACGTCGGAGTTGAATGCTATCCATTTTCCGTCCGGTGACCAGACAGGGTTTCCGGCTCCGGTCGAGATCGACGTGACCTTCTTGGCGTGGTCGCCGTCGGCCTCCATCGTCCAGATCTGTCCGCCGGTCGTGAACGCGACATGCTTTCCGTCCGGCGACCATCGCGGGCCGTTGCTTGATTTGTCTCCACTGGTGACGCGGCGAGGTTCGCCGCCGCTGACGGGAACACTGTAGATCTGCGTCAGCACGCGATTGTTCGCTTTATCGACTACCCCGATCGTGTAAAGAACGGTTCGTCCGTCTGGTGACAACTGTGGATCACCCACACGTTTTACGCTGAGCAAGTCGTTGATCGTAAATTGCGTTTGGGCATGGGCGACAAAAATTACGGAGAGAGCCAGAACAAATGTAACGAGAAGGCGTTTCATATTTTTAGTTTCGACAGTGTAGGTGTGTTTAGCTAACGCATTATCTCACAGAACTTTGCAACTTCAACCGGTTCGGCTAAGATTATCCCCATGAAATTCCAATATTTTTTCTTGTGCGTCTTTATTTTTTGCGTTTCCGCGTCCGCTCAGCAACCCGCGGTCACGCCGGAACTCTATTCGACCCAGACATTGGATGAACTCGTCAAAATTCAGCAGGCAGCGCTCGTAAGCGACTACGGTCTCCGGCAGGTTGAGTATCTTTCGAACAACATTGGGCCGCGGCTGACGGGTTCGCCGCAAGCAGAACAAGCCGTTCAGTATGTTGCCGCCGAGATGCGCAAACTTGGCCTCGAGGTTCGGCTGCAAAAGGTCATGGTGCCGCATTGGGTGCGCGGCGAAGAAAAAGCCGAGCTTGTGCAGTGGAAAGGAATGGCGCCTGGCACGACGCAGAAAGTCGTCCTTGCTGCTCTGGGAGGAAGCATCGCCACGCCTGCCGACGGTTTGACGGCCGAGATCGTTGTTGTTAACAGCTTTGACGAATTAAAAAAACTCGGCCGCGACCGGATCGCCGGTAAGATCGTTTTGTTCAACAACAAGTTCGACCGCGAGATGGCTGCAAGCGGCTTCGGCGGGGCGGCGTACGGTCAGGCTGTAGCCTATCGCTTTGGCGGTGCCGCTGCTGCTGCCCGGTTCGGTGCTATCGCCGCTTTGGTTCGGTCAGCCGGCGCTTCGCAGAACAGACTTGCTCATACCGGTGCGATGGGGTATCAGGACGGCGTGACCAAGATCCCAACCGCCGCTGTGTCTTACGAGGACGCGGACACCATCGCCTATCTTGCCTCGCAAGGTCCCGTCAAGATCCGCGTTCTGCTTACTCCGCAGACCCTTCCCGATGCTCCGAGCTATAACGTGATCGCCGATCTAAAGGGAAGCGAGAAACCGGGCGAGATCGTGATCGTATCGGGACACCTCGATTCGTGGGACCTTGGGCGCGGAGCGATCGACGACGGCGCAGGCGTCGCGATGTCGATGGAAACACCGTTCATCCTGAAACAGCTCGGGCTCCGGCCAAAGCGCACTATCCGATTTATCGCGTGGATGAACGAAGAGAACGGCGGACGCGGTTCTGCGGGTTACGCGGAAGATCAAAAGAACAACATGGCCAACCATTTCGGAGCGATCGAGGCAGATCTCGGAGCATCACACCCGGTCGGATTTCTGTTTGCCGGCAAAGAGGAGGCCGTTCCGTTTTTCACTCCAATTTTGAGTGTGCTCCAGAAACAAGGTGCCGGTATTGTTCAGGTGCAGGCGAATGTTGGTTCCGATGTTGGGCAGCTCACGCAGAAGGGTGTCCCCTCGTTCGCACCCTATTTCGATCAACGGACGTACTTTCTCTATCACCACACTGCCGCTGACACGTTCGATAAGATAATCCCGGAGGAAATGGCGGAAAATGGAGCTGTCGTCGCCGTTCTGGCCTACGGATTGGCAAATTTGCAGCAACCGCTGCCTAGGTAGGAAATCTAAAAGTGAAACGTAAAAAGTGAATAATCTGGATGCAGACATTTTTACTTATTCATTTTTAGTTTTTAGTTATTAAATTTAAACTGTATTTATGAATAGACCGCCGCCGTATTTTCCACAGAATCAGTTGTCGCCGCCGGATCCGAATCGTTACCGGAATTTCAAGATCATGGTCGGTGCGGCGATCTTTGTGCTCAGCCTTCTGGTTATCGCTGCAGGAGTCGGTATCTACTATTTGATACGCTGGCTTGTGTAATGAAATATCGTGCAATCGAAAAGGCGTCCGAATCGAGGACGCCTTTTTTATTTGATATTAGATTGTTATCTATTTGTTCATCGCATCACGTCTGCCAGCATTCGCACGGGATTTCGCTCCTTCCATAGCGAGCTGTTTTGCCTGCGGTAGAAGTTCGATTGCTTTTAACAGTTGATTGTCGTATTCGTTGAACACCTGAAACGAAGTTGTCGAACCGTACGCCGCAGTAACCAACTCCGAGCGAAGCAGTCGCTCAACAAACTCACGCTCCTTGTCGATCTGTGCCGGCGCATATTTATATTTCTGCGCCGCGTATACCTTGAACGCCTGAAAAATAGTATCGGTCACCGCGTAATCCGCCGGCTTTAGATCGTAATCGAAGGCGATCGGCTTATCGATCTTCAATGTTTCAAATCCCTTCACCTTCCCTTGTGAAAGGTCCAAAGCAAACCCGAAAATCGGATTGGCGAGTTTTGCCTGAAACCTTGCCGTCTCGATGGGAATTGTTTGCGGTTTCATTGCTACGTCCGGTGTAATACCGGCCCCGCCGTAAACCGCGCGGCCCGAATCAGTCAGGCTCTTAGGGCCTTTCGGCGTGACGACCGGCTCCTCACCGTCCGTAGAAACACCGCCTTTCGTGTAATAGCTGTAAAGATTGCCGTCCGAGTAATCCCGCTGGATC
>JBDTXM010000190.1:0-7515 GCA_040006215.1 Acidobacteriota bacterium | reverse complement strand
AAGACAATAGCGCGATCTATACTTTTGATTCAAAGATCAATCAGGTTCAGGACTTCTCTAATCAAAAAGATGTTACCGACCGACTTTTTGATCTGAAGGCCAACGGTATGACGGTACTGAACGACGCGATCTTTTTCGCGGCAGCTGAACTATCGAAACGGCCCGAGAAACGCCGCGCGATC
Organism: Acidobacteriota bacterium; assembly: GCA_040006215.1. Classification (GTDB taxonomy): domain Bacteria; phylum Acidobacteriota; class Blastocatellia; order Pyrinomonadales; family Pyrinomonadaceae; genus OLB17. Next base: position 7,333 of record JBDTXM010000190.1, on the reverse strand, counting down.
ATCGTTCTCTCCGATGGTCAGGACACGCAGAGTAAGCGATCGGGCGACAAAGTGTTAAAAGCTGCTCTTGCGGCAAACGCTACGATCTACTCGGTGGACATGTCGTCGACGGACACCGGTGTATCCCGTCGAGGACAGAATCAAACAGTACTAAAGAATTTTGCAGAAAAAACAGGGGGATTCTTTCTAGCGACGCCGGGTGGAACGGCGATGCGTGACGCTTTTACGAGAATTGTGAATGAACTAGGGACGCAGTACACGGTAGCCTATCAACCGCCTGCCAATAACAAAGACGGAAAATGGCACACAATTGAGCTCCGAGTAGCTCGTCCGAATCTGACTATCCGCACGAGGAAAGGGTACAATTCTATGCCCGACAAACCGAAGCCGTAGATCATTCGTCGGTAAGCACGAATGTAAGGATCATCATCACAACATATTCAGTGATCTTACCGTCCGCGATCTGGACCTTTTGTTCCTTGATCCACGCACCGCGAATGTTGTCGATCGTTTTCGACGCGCGTTCTATCCCCTTTTTGACGGCATCGTCAAAGCTTACTGACGACGTGGACGTGATCTCGATATTTTTTGCTACTGACATAAAAACAAAACTCCCTTAGCCGACATGAAAACGCGTCTGGTTTCGCGCCCGGTCCGCGTGCCTTTCGAGAGCATGATGGACGAGCTCGTCTATCACGTTTCTAAACTCGACACCGGTACCTTGCCACATTTTTGGAAATCCTGAGGCGTCTGTCAGTCCCGGCATCGTGTTGATCTCATTCACCAGCAGTGCTCCCGTGTCTTTACGCAGAAAGAAATCCACACGAGCGAGTCCCGACGCATCGATCGCACGAAACGCCTTTACCGCGAGTTCCCGAACACGTTTTACCAACTCATTGGAGATCGGCGACGGTACGACGAATTCGTTATTGCCAGTTCCCGAGTATTTTTCCGTGTAATCAAGAAAGGCCTTGGTATCGTCGCGGATAATATATTCGCCCGGCAAGCTCGCTTCCGGCTGGTCGTTTCCCAGGACCGCACATTCTATCTCACGCATGTCCAAGCATTCTTCGACTACGATCTTGCGGTCGTATTCCGCGGCGAGCTGAATGGCGTTGCCGAGAGATTCTTCACTTTCGGCACACGAAACGCCGACCGAGGACCCGAGGTTTGCGGGTTTAACGAAACACGGATAACCGATGGTTTTTTCAACCTGTTCGGCGACGTCTCCAGGGTCGTTTTCCCATTCGCTCCTAAGGAACCACACATATTTACATATCGGAAGGCCCGCTGCGTGAAACAATGTCTTCATGACGACCTTGTCCATGCCGCATGCAGACCCTAGGACGCCACAACCCACGTAAGGAAGGCCCGCCATCTCAAACATTCCCTGAATGGTGCCGTCCTCGCCGAATGTGCCGTGGAGGACGGGAAATACTACGTCGACTTCGAGAACACCCTGGATAGCTCCCGAGCTGTCGAGCGTTACAAACCCATTTCGCGTCGCCTGGTTAACGATCCCAACTCCGTGGTCATCGCCGGAAGAAAAATCACCCGAGATAAGATCCCGCGTTGATTCGGGCAGGCGCCTCAACGATGCATGCGGCCCTAACCAATAGCCGTCCGGAGTTATGAAGATCGGGACCACGCTGTACTTTTCTTTGTCGATCTGTTCAATAACGGACTTCGCGGAACGGATCGAGATCTCGTGCTCGCCCGAACGTCCGCCAAAAACTATTCCGATTCGGGTTTTCATAGTCGCCATTATTTGATTTTGTCTGGACTCAGGTGCCAAAGCCAGGCTTCGGCTAAATGGGGTTAATAAAATCCACCCATTACCAAAAAGGTATCACAGAATCGTCTTTCCGAGTGCCGAAAGGATCAGCTCGCAGGCGAGTTCGACGGTAATATTGCTCTGATCGAGAAGTGGATTTACCTCGACGATCTCGAACGAACGCATTCCGCCCTGTTCGGCGATAATTTCGAGGGCAAGATGAGCCTCTCGATAAGTCGTGCCGCCGCGGACAAGCGTCCCGGACCCAGGCGCAAATCGCGGGTCGATCATGTCGATGTCGAACGTGACCGCAAATCCACCGGGAGCCTTAGACGCGATGTCTATCGCGTCCAACACGCATGAAAGCATGCCGCGTTTGTCGATGTCGCTCATCGTGAAGAAATTTTCACGCAAGCCGTTGCGGAAGATCTCGGCGCGTTCACCCGAATCGACATCGCGAGCACCGACGTGAGCGAAATATTGCTTGTTCAGTTTCGGCGAAAATCCCTCGAGGCCGACGAGGTCAGGATCGCCCTCGCCCAAAAGTACAGCCAGCGGCATACCGTGGATATTCCCGGACGGTGAGCTGAACGGCGTGTTGATATCAGCATGGGCGTCAAACCAGATCAGCCCTAACTCTTCGTCCTTTTTCCGCGAATGAGCCGAAAGAGCCGAAAACGTTCCGATAGCGATCGAATGATCGCCGCCGAGGATGATCGGGAGTTCATCCCTCGCGAGCAGTTTTCCCAGGGACGCCGAAATATTCCTGCAGGAGGCGATCATTTCGCGAAGATGTTTTGGATTGTCGTTCGTAGGAGCTGCTGGATCCGGTTTTATGATCTCGGCGTTGCCGTGATCGACTACCTGATAGCCAAGGTCCGAAATGTGATCGGAGAGTGATCTGCCGCGCACCAGAGAAAGGCGCATCGCATCGACGCCGAGTTCACTGCCGGTTCGTCCGGCACCGAAGCCCAAAGGAATACCGAGGATCCCGACCTTTCCCGAGCCTGCTTTTTTTATGTCCATATCGTATCGTCAGACCTCGCCAAACCCGGTAAGAAAGAGAGATTTGATCGAGGCCAACGCTTGCTCCTCGTCGTCGCCCTCGGCCGTGACTAGTAGCTTAGTGCCCATAGAGGCAGCGAGCGTCAATATGCTGAGGATCGACTTGGCATTGGCGAATGAGTTAGTGTCCTCGCGGCTCACGATGATCGTGCTTTTGAATTCGTTCGCGAGACGGACAAGTTGGGCCGCCGCTCTCGCGTGAAGGCCAAGTTGATTCCGCACCTCGACCGCCGCCTCAAGCATCTTTCTTCATCTTCTGAGGCTCAAGAAGAGCACTGGTTCGGTAGATCGACTGTTTGCCTTGGTCCTCGACCTCCTTCGCCAATTCTGACAGTGTCGTTTCGCGATTATATGAGGCGACTTTGAGGACCATCGGCAGATTGACTCCGGTCACGATCTCGACCTCGTTCTCTTTTATAAACATCGCAGCAATATTTGTAGGAGTACCGCCGAACATGTCAGTCATAACGAGCACGCCGTTTCCCTGCGATACTTTCTTTATTGCCCGTTCGATCTCATCTTTGGCGACATCTACATCATCGTGCCAGCCGATAGATACGGCCGCGATATGATCAAGCTCGCCGACCACCGTTTCGGCCGCGGCAAGCAGTTCAGTTGCAACCTGGCCGTGTGAAATAATGACGCCGCCAATTCTTTTCATAGTGATTGATTATAACCAAACAAGAGCACGGGTCTACTTTTGAAGATCCCGATGCGTGGACGAGATCGTGAAGCTTTCCTTTTTCAACAGGTCGCGGAGCTTATTGGCCACCATGACCGACCGGTGCCGGCCGCCAGTGCATCCGATACCGATATTCAGGTACGATTTGCCCTCTCGCTGATAGAACGGAAGCAGATACTTTAGGAGGTCCAAAAAGCGAGCGACCGTCTCGCGAACCTCCTCCTGCTTCTCAAGAAATCGCACGATCTTCGGGCTATCGCCGGTCAACGCTCTGAGGTCCTTATGAAAATAAGGATTGGGCAGATGACGAACGTCGAACAGCAGATCGAGATCGCGCGGCGTTCCGAATTTGTGACCAAAACTTACGAGCTGTATTTTCAATGGCGTGCCTGCCGCCTTTGCACCGAAAGTTTCCGTGATCAAGCGCCGCAGGGTGTGGACCGTGTGGTCCGATGTATCAATAACAAGATCCGCCAATGGCCGGATATGTTTCATAGCGCGCCTTTCAGCCCTTATCGACGCTAGCAACCCTTTACCGACGTCGGCAGGATGTGGACGCCGTGTTTCTGAGAACCGCCGTTGAAGAACCTCGTCCGAGGCCTCGAAAAACACGACGAACGGTTCGAGGATCTTTTTTCGAAGCTTCATAAGCTCATGCGGAAACTCGGAAAGAAAATGCCGTTCGCGAATGTTGATCACGAGCGCAGCCTTTTCGATCGCGGTTATCTCTTCGGCATTAGGTATCAAGAGCCGGGCGAAGGTCGAGAGCATGGTCAGCGGTAAATTATCGACGCAGAAATAGCTCAGATCCTCGAACGCATTCGTCGCGGAACTCATTCCTGACCCGCTCAGGCCGGTAACTATCACGAATGGCGGCTGGATCTTTTTTGGCGGAGTCTCGGTGGGCATGATCGTTACGAGAGAGAACCTCCGGCTACCATCGAATTATGTTTTTGAATAAGCTGATTTAACGTATCGGAGCCAGACCTTTTAAGCATAAATACCCGGACCGCCGTTTCAACGAGAATAGCGAGATTCCTGGCGGGCGACACCGGCAAAACGAATGACGGTATCTTTACGCCGAAGATCTCCTGACTCTCGACCTCTAGGCCAAGGCGGTCGACGTTTTTTACGTCGTTCCACGCCCGCAATTCAATAGCGAGATCGATCTGGGCCTTCTTGCCGACGGACGAGATGCCGAACAGCTCACTGGTGTTGATTATCCCAAGTCCTCGTATTTCAAGATGCCCCCGCGTCAGTTCGACAGAATCGCCGATCAGCCGTTTCCCGATCTTTTTAATGGAAACAGAGTCGTCCGAAATTAGAGCATGGCCCCGCGATAACAGGTCGAGCGCACATTCCGATTTTCCGATGCCGGATTCTCCAAGGAGCAAAACGCCCAGCCCGGAGATCTCCATAAGAACTCCGTGAATTGTAGTATGCGGCGCGAGGCGTTCCTGAAGGAAATCCGTGATGAGACCGATCGCACGTGAGCTCGGAAGGCCGGTTTTCAATAGCGGTAGGCAATTGTCTGAGGCAAAACTGTAAAGCGACGCCGGAACGTCGAGACCATTCGTAACAAGGACACAGGGAATCAGTTCAGGGTCTAATTTTTCAAAGGCCGCAGATCGCTCGGTATCCTTAAGCCTGGACAAGTACGAGATCTCGCTCATCCCGACTATCTTTATGCGTGCTTGGCGGAGATACTCAGTAAAACCGGTCAACGCGAGCCCGAGTTTCTGGATCCTCTCTGATTCGACGAATCGGGAGCCAAGATGTTCGCCTCCTTCCAAAACCTCGAGGTCAAACCCTGCCGGAGCGGTCTTTATCAATTCCGCAACCGATATTCGCGAATTCTTTGTCGGACCGCTGGGCTCCATTTGTTATGGCTGGATCAAGCCAAAATTCCCGTCTTTTCTTTTGTAAAGAACCGCTACCCGATCGTTATCCGCATTACGAAAAACAAGAAACTGGTCCTCTTGATCGTCGAGCGACATAGCGGCCTCTTCAGCCGTCATCGGTTTGACGGCATAGCGGCGGGCGTTGATTATTCTGGGGTTTGCGGGGGCGGGCTTTACTTCCGCGGCGGTGACTGCCCCAACTTTTTTCGCTTTGTGGTGCTTGTCAATTACCTTGTTCTTGATCCGCAACGCCTGCTTCTCGAGCTTGTTGATCGTCTCGGAAAGCGATTTGTACATATCCGACAAGCTCGTGGCAGCGGTCAGGACTTCGTTGCGCCAATTGAGGACTATCTCGGAACGGTGGCGTCCACGTTCGACCTCGATAATTACGTGGGCTTTTGTGGCTCCGCCGTTAAAGAGGTGGCTAAGCCTTCCAAAATGTTCTTCTACGTGAGAACGAAGAGCAGGCGTCACGTCAATGTGGCGACCCGTGTATTCATATTTCATATATGCTCCCGATCTTTGGTACCCCAACGATCAATTACGGAAACTAAACAACGGTTTTGCGTTCCCTCGAACCGGGGATCTGCATTTGGTCGCGATATTTTGCGACGGTTCTGCGCGATAGTTTGACGCCTTCGTTACTCAGTATCTTGGCGATCTGTTCGTCGGTCAGCGGTTTCTTGGTGTTCTCTTCCTCGACCATTTTCTTGATCCTAAGTTTCAGGATCCTGGTCGAAACTTCTTCGCCTTCTTCGTTCATCATACCTTCACTGAAGAACCGGCGAAGCTCGATGACACCTTGGGGTGTGTGGGCGTACTTGCGATTAACCACGCGCGAAATAGTAGACAAATGCATCCCGATATCCTCGGCAACATCCTTCAGCATCATCGGTTTAATAAATTCAACCCCTTTGTCGAGGAAGTCACGCTGACGGTCGACAATGCATTCAACCACGCGGTAGATCGTTTGTCGGCGATGCTCGATATTGCGAAGAAGGTCCACGGCGGACCGCACCTTTTCCTTGATGAAATCCTTCGTTTCCTTCGAGGTGTTGTTCTGGTCGAGAAGCTGATGGTAGGTAGGGCTGATCCGCAAGCGAGGGCTTCCGTCGTCGGCAAAATAGACGACATAATCCCCCTCAAGCTTTTCGATATAAACTTCCGGAGCAACAAACATCGGTTCTTCACTCGAATATCGCCGTCCCGGATACGGATCGAGCGTTTTGATCTTCTTTATTTCTTCGTGGAGAACGTGAATATCTATTCGCGTGTCCTTGGCCAGATGCTGCAGGCGGTGCGGCTGAAGGTCTTCGAGATGATTTCTGACAAGGTCAGCGGCGAGCGTGTCGCCATGTCCGTTCGCCTCGATCTGGGCGAGAAGGCAATCCTTTACGTCCAAGGCACCGCAGCCGACAGGGTCGAGGCCCATAACGATCCTGCGGGCTTTATCGACACATTCGATCGTCAGATCTGTGCCTTCTGCTACCTCCTCGATGCTGGTTACCAGACGTCCGTCCTCGTCGAGATTTCCGACAACGAGCCGCGCGGCGTTGTCGAGGCTGTCACTGATATCCAACATCCCAAGCTGCCACTCGAGATGCTCGATCAGCGAAGGCGAGTGTGTCAGGAACTGCTCGAAACTCGGGGCGTCCTCTTTGTATTCGATCTCCTGCGTTCTATACCCTGGATCGAGATAATCCTGAAATTCCCTGCCATAATCGATCTCCTCAAAGGAATCGGAGTTTTCGGGGAGCGAATCCTCGGAGGATTCAGATTCTGAGAGAGACTTCTCTGAGGAGCCATTTTCGCCAGGCATTTCAGCCGAATAGTCTTCAAACCCCGAATCGTATTCTGCAGGTCCCTCGTTGGGCGCTTCATACGGAACAACGCTGTCAGCACCGATCCCTT
>JBDTXM010000189.1:0-7718 GCA_040006215.1 Acidobacteriota bacterium | reverse complement strand
GACATCGTATGCGCGGACGCTCGGTCTCGGAGAGCCGACCGGCATCAACGCCGACGGCGAATTTGCCGGCCGCGTGCCGAACGGCAATAACAACCCAAGAATATATTCGCACGGCGATGATTTTGAAGTAACGCCGCTGCAGCTTGCCGTTCTCGTTTCGGAAATTTCGAACAACGGAAAAAAGGTCGTTCCGCAGATCGTTAGGGGCCGCAGCGAATACACGAATTTTCACGGCAAATACCGTCCGTCGGTCGCTCTACCACAGCGTGATTTTGACGGAATGTTGCCGGGCATGATCGGGGCCGCTCAGTATGGCACCGCTCATCGAGGCGTCAACGCTGGACTCGGTATCGCAGGCAAGACCGGTTCGTGCATCGGGAAAGGTTCGTGGGTCGGCCTGTTCGCATCGGTCGCTCCGGTCGAGAATCCAAAATATGCGGTCGTCGTCATTACGCGCGGCCAGGGCGAACGCGGCAAATACGCCGCCGCCGTCGCGGGAAAGATCTACGACGCGCTGAGCCCGCAGTTGAAACGCGATCCGGCACGCTATCAGGCTATCCTCGATCTGCGGCCGAAGACCGGCGTGGATTCGCGAGCGAGCACAGCAATGAAAGATGAAGACGAGGATGATTCGGATTCGGCTGATGGCGACAACACTTCCGACGGCCGCTCAACGTGGATCCCGCCAGCAAAACGATCGGGTGACGAGGTCATCGTGGGCAAGCCGCTCATCAAGCGCACGGTCGACAGCAAGCCCATCAATCCGCAGCCTGTAAAGCCCGCTGAAGTTAAACCGGCGTTTCCCGCACCCGACAACAAACCAGCCGCTAACAAGATCTCGCAGGGAAAAACTTCGTTTCCACCCGTTGTTATCACTTATAAAAAGGACACTGACGACGACAGCCCGGCCCCGGCCACGCAGCGTCCGCGAATCGTCAAAAATCCTTAGATACTGGCCTAATTCAACTTTCCGTGACGCCGGACCTTGCACTAAACGACAAGGTTCGGCGTTTTTTAGCGCCCGCCTTTGTTTTTGCTTGACACAAAGCACGTCTTTACGTGATTATTTACCTTTCCGCATCATTCAGACAGGCGCCGAATTTCGGTCCTGATGTAGGGGCTTCTTATTAATAATATTAGCAACTTTCTTTTGCACTGATTCATCTGAATTGACGCTAAACCCGGGCAAAAAGTCGCAGGGTTCAGTAGAGGAAAAAGCTTAATTTACCTTCGGGTTGGGAGAGACTATTAATGAACAAGATTTTTAGATTTGTCGGGATAGGCACGGTTTTGGCAGCGATGTTTGCGCTCGGTGCCGCCGCAACGTTTGCGCAGGATCCCTGTGCGGACGTTGATGCACAAAATGCGAAGTACCAGGACGTCTTAAAGAATTATAAGACCACTGATCCAGACACGCTACAGAAAGCGGTTGACGCGGGAAAAGAGTTTCTCGAGAAATATGGTGCGTGTGAGGCTGCGAAACCTCAAGTCGACTGGATGAAGCCTAAGGTTCCGATCTGGGAAGGCAACGTGCCGATACTTCGGGACGGAATTGCGAAAGGGAAGCGTTACGAGCGTTTCGACGCGTCGTTCAAGGCGCAGAATTGGGATGACGTTTTTGCCGCCGGCAAAGAGATCCTCGCCAAGGAGCCGGACAAAGTGGACGTAATGATCGTTCTTGCTTCGATAGGGTTTGATCAGGCGGCCAAGAAGAATACCAAGTATAACGACGATTCGCTGAATTATGCCAAGCAGGCACTTCAAAAGATCTCCGCTGGTGCACCGTCCGAAAAATATGGCTTGTTCGGTTATGTCTATAACACGAAAGACAATGCTATCGGCTGGATGAACTTTATCGCGGGCTACATCCTTTACAACGGTAAAGACGATAAGAAGGGCGCGTTGCCGTATCTCTATCAGGCCACGTTAAATGGCCCCGAGACGCCGAAGAATCCAGCGGTCTACGAAACGATCGGCCGTTACTTTCTGGCCGAGACGGTAAAGTTATCGGCGGATGTCAAGGCTAAGGTGGAGGATCAGAAGGTGGACGATACCCCTGAGGTTGCAGCCCAGAAGGTGGCCGCTATCAAGGCCGCAGTGGCCCTTGTAAATGGGAATGCCGAACGTGCGATGGACGCATACGCTCGTGCCTACAAGGTCGCCAAGACCGATGCGGCGACCAAGCCGTATCGCGACAGCCTTTCGACAAAGATCAAAGATCTGTATTTGGCCCGCCATCCGGAGACGAAGGACGTCAAGGTAGATGATTTTGTAGCTTCGGCTACGGCTAAGCCGTTTGAGGATCCGACGAGCCCCGTGACCCCGATCGCTGATCCTGAGCCGGTAAAGACCACTACGACCTCAACAGTGCCTGCCTCAACCTCGATGCCCACCAAACCGGCCGGCGCGAAACCCGGTGGTTCGAGTAGCGTTACCGCCCCGGTCGCCGCAAAAAAGGGTGTTCGATAATTCGATTGACGACGATCTAAAAATCCGCCGGATGCATTTAAACATGCGTCCGGCTTTATTTTTTCCGCCATTCTCCCTAAAATTTAGCAACGATGTCGAAGCCGCTCGGAACGCTTGAAAACCTGCTGGGACACAATTTCGCCGACATCAAGCTTCTCGAACGTGCCGTTACGCACCGCTCCTGGGCGTATGAGAATCTGCCGGGAGCTGACGAATTGCGGGTGCGCGATGCTGAAAACGAATCGATGGAGTTCGTCGGCGATTCGGTACTGGGGCTGGCGGTGGCGGAAGAGCTTTTCAGACGCCATCCCGATTTTAGCGAGGGCGAGCTGACGCTGATGAAGCATCACCTCGTCAGCACGGGAACGCTCGCCATTGCGGCCGAACGGCTGGGTTTGGGCGACTTTATCAGGGTCGGGCGGGGCGAAGAAAAGACCGGCGGCCGAAAAAAGCAGGCGTTGCTGGCAAACACGCTCGAAGCGGTGATAGCGGCTGTTTTTCTGGATGGGGGATACGTTAACGCACGGGCGTTCGTAGTCAGGTCGCTCGCCGCCGAGATCCGCGGAGCAACTCCCAAGGGTTCACTGGATTACAAGACAATGCTGCAGGAATTGCTGCAGTCCCAAAAGCTCACCGCCCCTGTTTACCGGCTCGTCATGACGGAGGGCAAGCCGCACGAGCGCACGTTTCTGGTCGAAGCGTCGTGGGAAAGCGGTACTGCGCGGGGAGAAGGGAATTCGATCAAGTCTGCGGAAATGATCGCGGCCAGCGAAGCGCTGAAAACTCTTGGTGAAAATTCCGTCGGGGCGATGAAACGGGCGAAGTAGTTTTGGCGTATTATTTACAGGTATTTATGAGTAGTGAAGAGAATAAAAAGGCAGACGCCAAAGTAGAGCAAAAACCGCTCGGTCCGCCAAAAACGGTCGTCCGCGAATATTTCGAGTCGTTTGTCGTGACCTTGATCATGGCGATCTTCGGCATGACGTTCATCCTACAGGCGGTCACTGTTCCGACGGGTTCGATGCAGAACACGATCCTGGTCGGTGACTATCTTTTGGTCAACAAATTTATCTTTACGCCCGGCGGCGGCTCGCTCCCTTTCCTGCCGCAGCGAGAGATACAGCGCGGAGACGTCATCGTATTCAAATATCCGGGCAATAAGCTTCACCCGGAGATGGACCGTATGCACGGGGCTTCGGCGACACCCTATAAGGTCAATTATGTGAAACGCGTCATTGGACTGCCGGGTGAGACGATCGAATTTCGAAACGATCAGGTCTTTGTAAACGGAAATCTTTTACCTGAACATCGGATCCTCGGCGATGCTGACGATGACCAATCCGCACTTCAGACAAAGGAGTTCGAGGAAAAGACGGCTGACCAAAAATGGAGCGTCTACTACAGCCAGGATTCACTGGACGAAGCGAAAACGGGACATCTGATACGTCAGCGAACGGCAGGATATGAATTCGGGTTTGCTAATAAAACGATGATCGTTCCGCCCGACAGTTTCTTCGTAATGGGCGATAGCCGCGACAAGAGCGAGGACAGCCGATATTGGGGATTTGTTCCGCGGGGGTTGATCATCGGCCGCGCCATGTTCGTTTACTGGTCATGCGACCGGGCTGCGTCGAATGGCGATCTTTTCGGGTGCGTCACGCATCCGCGCCTTAGCCGCATCGGCACGCTGGTAAGGTAGATCTCGAGATGAAACTATTGTTAAGCGACGACGTCTCGACCGCTTTGGTCGTAAGCCGCGGTATCGTTGCGCTCGAATCGACCGTTATATCTCACGGACTGCCATATCCAAAAAATATTGAGACCGCCAAAAGCCTCGAAAAGATAGTCCGGGACGGTGGTGCGATACCAGCGACGATCGCCGCATTCGGCGGGGAATTCTGCGTCGGCCTCAACGCCAAACAGCTTGAGCATTTGGCTAACTCGCGACGAATTCGCAAGATCTCCCGCCGTGATCTCGCCATTGCGGCTGCGAGAAAAGAGGACTGTGCGACCACCGTTGCGTCGACTGCGTTTCTTGCTCATCGTGCGGGGATAAAGGTCTTTGCCACGGGCGGGATCGGCGGCATTCATCGCGGCGACCGGACAGATGTCTCGGCCGATCTCCCGGAATTGGCGCAAACACCGATCGTTGTGGTGTGTTCCGGAGCAAAGATAGTCCTCGACCTGCCAGCGACCCGCGAGTGGCTCGAGACTTACGGCGTCACGGTTCTCGGGTGGCAGTGTGACGAATTTCCTGCATTCTATTCGCGCTCAAGCGGCCTCACTATTGATCAGCAGGTCGAGTGTGCCGCGGACGTCGCACGGATCGCCTACGAACGCGACGAACTCGGGCTGAAGGGTTCCGTCTTGGTCTGCGTTCCGGTTCCAGAAGAACACGAGATCGCTTCAGACAGGCTCGAAGAAATATTAGAGGAATCTCTGGCAGCCGCTGTCGAAAAGAAGATAACCGGGAAAGAACTCACGCCGTTTCTTCTCAACGAAATGTCTGAGAAAAGCGGCGGCCAAACTACAACCACAAACATCGCCCTTCTCGAAAACAACGCTCGCGTTGCCGCCCAGATCGCAAATGACATAGCGACCTACTGATAGCAAAACGACCTACTGATAGCAAAATATGAAACGGGAAGAAGAAGTGAGACATGAGAAGTGAGATGAGAAGTGAGAAATGGAGAAGGAGAAAGGTGGGTGAAGGTTCAAATGATAGTGGGTGAAAAGCGGAACCGTGATCTTTTCAGCCTCATTTTTTCCATCTTCACTTCTCATCTCTCAATTCACATTCTCACTCGGGCTCCTTCCTGTGCGTCTTTGCGGGAAACCTATTCGTCCACTCTAACTTCTTATTTTCGCTTCCATCTTTTCGACAAGCGATGTCAATCTTTTCTGCGCTTCGACGGCTTCGGGTGATGCCGGGAAATTCTTAACTAGCTCTTTCCAGCTTGCGCCGTCGTAGTGAAAAACTCGAGTCGTAGGATTAAAAAGAAATACGACGCCTTGTTTTCGATAGCGGTCGAGACTGACGAAATTGAGAAAATAGCTGTGCATCGGAGCTGCGGTTGCGGCCATCTCGCTTCGGTGAAGCCGGCTGTTGGCGTCCCTGGAAAGTTTTACGGCGACTTCTTCGAGCAGATCTCCATAGAGAAGCAGGATGGAAGGGCGAAATTTAGAAGCGGGATAGAGCGTAAAGAATTCGTTCGCGTTCTCGATCTGATCAAACCCGTCCGACGCCTGCACCAGCCGCGCGAGGCGCTCCTCGTCGTTTGCTCGAAATTTGCCGAATACGGCATCGGCCTGTACCCAGCCAAAATTGGATGGAGGTGCGGTGACCTTGTAAAATTTAACACCGTCGGCCTCGGCGACTCCCAGCACGGTCACCTTTCGGCCTCGACGCATTCGCTGAATCGGCTCAGCAAACAGGCTCGGTTTTTGCCGGAGCACGGACAGCGTCTCATCGATCACGACGGCCTGGCTGCCTATTTCCGACGATCTTTGCGCCGCGGAAGGTCTGGCCCTGGACCGCGGAACGAGGTTGCTACGTTTTTGAGCGTTGCTAATAGCGGCGGCGAGTGAAACGACGCCGAGGATCGTGATCAGATGAGAGATCCGCATAGGTGCAATATTCCCGAAAGTAGTTTTATTTTGCTTTCCGCGACTGGGCCTTTAATTTCGCCGTGACGCCGGAATGGTGAAAATGACAGATCGCGATCGCCAAGGCATCGGCGGCATCATGCGGTTCCGGAACTGTTTTCAACGCCAACAGAAGCCGCACCATTTCCTGCACCTGATGCTTTTGAGCATTCCCGTAGCCGACGACCGTCTGTTTAATTAGACGCGGGCTATATTCGGCGATCTCGAGGCCTTTTTGCTCAGCGAGCAGCAGCATCGACCCGCGAATTTGACCCAGCTTCATCGCCACCGCGACGTTTACCGCGTAAAAAGCCTCTTCGATCGACATCGCGTCGGGCTGGAAGCGGTCGATGATCTCTGCCACGCCCTCGTAGGCCTTCAAAATTCGTTTTGAAAAAAGCACCCGCGGGCTCGACTTTACGGTGCCAAAATCGACCAGCGAATATTTCGATCCGCTGCCCTCGACGACTCCCCAGCCGAGCGTTTCGCTGCCCGGATCGATACCTAAAACGCGCATTAATTGACTGCTCTAAACGCCTAAATCAACAAAAGATAACCGATGTTTTTCGCGAAAAGCAAGTCGGTTTTCCATTTCCGCCGATAATTTGCGAAAATGGGTAACTGCTCTGGTTGAGCAAGCTCCGAGCTTGTATTGAAGGGCTTTTTTTAATGGGTGTAATGGAACAAAATGCGACGGTGATGGAATCGGTCCGCAGCCTGCTGACGGGTGCCATCGATTACGCCGGGCTGTTTCCGCCGTCACAGCTCTCGATGTCAGAGGCGGTGGTAAACTACGCACTTAACCGCTCAGGCCAGCACAACTGGATGCTCGGGAGGTTTGTTCTGCCCGTCGCACGTCTGAGCGAATTTCTAGATATCGGGAGCCACTATTTTGCACATGCCGGGCAACGCGGCTGGCATCTGAGCGTACTGGCCGGCGAGAGCGTGAACGAAACGATCCGCCAAGTCGTCAATTTCAACGAGCAGAATGCCCCGAACGTAGTGATCGATTCGCTTGAGGTCAAGGCCAATACCGTTTCCAAGATCGAGAATACCGTGGCCATTTTACCGCCCGGACTCACCACATTTTTTGAGATTGGAATTGGCGAGAATTTTCTCGATTTGGTATCGACGCTCGCACTTCGCAATCAGCGGGCCAAGATCAGGACCGGCGGCGTCGTGCCCGAAGATTTTCCAAAATCGTCCGAGGTTATCAAATTTGTCCGGGCCTGCGTTGCCGCGAACGTGCCGTTTAAAGCAACAGCCGGACTACATCACCCGATCCGCTGCTTTCGCCCACTGACCTATTCACCGACCGGACCAAAGGGAACAATGCACGGTTTCCTTAACCTTTTTCTGATGACGGGTTTTGCCCGCAAGAGCTACAAAAAGCGGCGCCTGGAAGAACTTATGGAAGACGAGTTTGACGAGGTATTTCGCTTCGAAGAGCCGCGGATCACCTGGCGCGAAGACAACGTCCTAGATATCTTTGACATCCAGCAGCTCCGTATCGCCGGCATCACCTCATTCGGCTCCTGCTCCTTCGACGAACCCGTCGCCGATCTGCAGGGTCTGGGAATACTCTAGAAAATGACCTACGAGAT
>JBDTXM010000188.1:0-7797 GCA_040006215.1 Acidobacteriota bacterium | reverse complement strand
AGCTAATAGCTGGTTTAGTAACGCCGCGGGAACCGCACGTCCTTACCGTAACCGTAACCAGTACGGTTTCAAGGTGGGAGGCCCGATCCTTAAGAATAGGCTCTTCTTTTTCGTTTACGCGGAAAAACTGAATGACATCGTGACGGCCAGCAAACTCGTCACCGTTCTCACGCCGACGGCACGACTGGGTACCTTTAGATATACTGTTGGCGGTGTCACTTACGGTGCGAATTTATTCACCGCGGGCGGTTTCACTGTTGGGGCTAGCGGCAACGCAGTCCCGACCGGCATCAGCTCGCTTGTTAACTCTCAGATCCTTGCGGCTTTGCCGGCGGGCAACTCGAGCGAGACCGGCGATCTCCTAAATACGATGGGATATCGTTTCTCGCAGCATAACGATCAGACCCGCAAGAGTTTCACGTCGCGCGTAGACTACGATCTTAATTCGAAGAACAATATTAATGCTGTTCTTGATTACCAGTTCGAGAACAATCTCCGTGGGGATCTAGATACGGTCAACCTCATTCCAAAGGTGCACCAGCCTGCAAAACCTATTGTCTATTCGGGCGGGTGGCGGTTCAGTCCATCGGCGAATATCAGCAATGAACTCCGTGTTGGACGGTTTTACAGCGCCCCGGTCTTTTTGAGCGACATAATTAGATCCGAGTGGGAGACCGTGCCGCTTTTCACAAATGTCGACCCACTCAATGGAGCCGCGATCTTCCGAAACCAGGGACGTGTCGCGAAGAACTGGAACATTCAGGACACGGTGTCCTGGCTGACGGGCAATCATGCGTTCCGGTTTGGAGCTCAATACCAGTACGTCCACATCGACTCTTTCAATGATGCGGGCAACTTGCCCACTTATGGGTTTGGCTTGAGTGCTAACGGCCCAGTTATCCAGCCAACGGCTCTTGCAGTAAATGCTTGCGGAAGCGCTGCTACTTGTCCCCTGTCCGCGACCCTTCAAACGAACGCAAAAGCGCTATTTGCCGTGTTGGGCGGCGTACTTTCGGGAGGCTCTCTGACCTTCAATCCGACCGATTCGACGTCGGGTTTTGTCAATGGGGCGACATCGCGTGCGCTCTTCAAGTACTCGATGATCGCGCCCTATGCCGTCGACCAATGGAAGATAAGACCTGACTTAACACTGAACCTCGGTCTGCGATGGGATTATCAAACGCCACTCGAGTCGGAGAACCAGCTGTTCTTCGAGCCCGTCGTAAATGGTGACCCGGTCGCTGCAACGCTTGATCCGGCCGGAAGTTATCAAATCATTGGTGGAAATGCCGGACACAAGGGATGGTTCTACAAACGTGATCTGAACAACTGGGCCCCTTCGCTCGGAGTTGCTTGGGCTCCCAGGCTCGAAAAAGGATTTCTGCACAAGCTAACGGGAGACGATTTCGTTATTCGCGGCGGCTATCGCAGGAGCTATGTCAACGACGAATTGGTCCGAGCCCCGCAGAACGCTTTCGCGGGTAATGCCGGTCTGGGTGCCACGAACGGTAACGCGCTGAGCTGCTTCACCGTTGGCTGCACACCGAACACGACGCTTATTGATGACCGGTTCGGTGCGGCTCATCAGTCGGTGATCAATACTCCGGCTTTTGTCTCGACTCGTGCTTACACTACCAATAACACGCCGGCTGTCGCGGGAAACGCGGGTACGGTATTCACGATCGATCCAAAGCTGCAGACGCCGGATCAGAATGACTATAGCTTTGGCATACAGCGCCGCTTTGGTAGGTGGGTGGCCGAGGTTCGATATGTCGGCGGATTCAGCCACAACATGCTTCGGACGATCGACTACAACCAGGTGATGGTCCCGACCCAGTATAAAGCTGATTTCAACACTGTTCGGGCGAACGTGCTGGCCGGCTGTCCTGCAGCCAACGGCGGTCTCGTTGGTTCTGCGCAGGCTTGTGCAAATGGAGCGCCCCTGTTCAACTCGATGGTCGGTTTCGGTGGCGTTACGGGCTCACTTAGCGGGACGAACCTGACAACGAACACCTTAGGAACACTTACTCTCCAGGGTCAGATGGCGGAGCTTATCTGGCAGCAGCTTCTGGCGGCAAACATTCCCAACCCCAACGTTTCGCCAGTTCCCGCTGGAGCTCTGAGATCACAGTTTCTTCCTAATCCGAATACGGGTGTGGCGAACGTGCTTGGAAACGGCGGCCACTACCTGTATAACGCCGGAGTAGTTGAGCTGCGGCGACAGTTCAGTCAGGGTTTGTACCTGCAGGCTAACTATACATTCTCAAAGGAACTAACTGACGCGATCGGTACAGGACAGACGCGCGTTGAGCCGTTCCTCGATAATGCTAACCAGAAGCTGGATTACACCCGAGCTGATTACGACCAGACCCACGTCTTCAACGTGAATGCGATCTATGAGCTTCCGTTCGGCAAGGGGCGTCGTTTCCTTAATGAGAATAGTTGGCTTGATTACGCTATCGGAGGATGGCAGGTCGGTGTTGTTTGGCGTCTCGCTTCGGGGGCCCCACTGACGATCACCGATGCACGTGGCACCTTGAACCGCACTGGACGTTCGGCAAGGCAAACCGCACTTACGAGCCTCACGGAACAGCAACTTAGAAAAGCGGTTGGTGTTTTCAAAACTCCATGCGGTGTCTACTGGATCAATCCCCAGTACCTTAACATCAATCAGGCTGCTTTAGCGGCAGGCAACTGCTCGGCCGTCACCTCGGGTGTTCCTACCGTGAGCATCCTTGGGTCGACCGCGACGACGACATCGGTCGGAGGAGCGGGTGCAAGCGGATTCGGCATTGGTGCGTGGGGACCGAATCAGGTCTTCTTCAATAACGGACCTGGACAGACAAGTGGACTGCGTCGTGCTTTTTTCAATGGTCCTGTGCTCTCGAGTGCTGATTTGTCAATAATCAAGAACTTCAAGTTCAGAGAACGCATTACGTTCCAAGTACGTGGCGAGATGTTCAACTTCCTTAATACCCCGTACTTCGCTCCGACTCAGTTCGGCACCTCGTTCGACATTAACAACACGAACTTTGGTAAGGTGACCGGCGTTTCGGTTGGGGCACGTGTGGTCCAGTTTGCTGGACGTCTTAGCTTCTAATCTTATTCAAGAATTAGATGTATAAAGGCATCGTCTCCGGACGATGCCTTTTTTCATTTGACCGCGCGCCAAGTTGCCACATCCGAGCTAAACATCCAAAATATTGAAGTAAATCTGAATATTCACAAAAAATGGCGGGCTCCTCCCATTCAAAACTTGCCCTATCCGGATCATCACGAGAAAATGCTTCGTTCCTAAATTCGGTGACTTACCGAGAATTGGGTCACAAACTTGCAATCGTGGTATATTTGTTGCGGTCATTTCGCAAAGACCTTCTTCATACGATAATTAATCATAAGTAGTGTTTTCCATGGGAGCTTGCCGAAACGGCGGACCTTGAGAATCATTAGGTATTCCCCCAAAGAAATAGAAGTATTTTGGGTTGCGCGCAAAACGCTTTTTTTAATGCAATACGCACTTATTTCAAGTGGACCGTATTTTACTTTTTGGAGGAAGGATTATGAGAAAGCTGTTTATGGGTCTGACAGTGGTTCTGTTACTTTTCGTAACGCAAGCCATTGTTCAGGCTCAAACTACGGGATCGATCGCAGGAACTGTGACCGACCAAAACGGAGCCCTGATCCCTGGTGCTACTATCCAGGTAAAGGGAAATGGAGGACAAGATTTTACGACCGTCAGCAACGACACGGGAAACTTCAAGATACCCGCCGTTCAGAACGGGCTTTACACTGTAACGATCACAGCCAAGGGATTTAAGACTACATCGATCAGCAATGTAAAGGTTGACGTTAGCGCCCCCGCCACGGTTGACGTCAAACTGGAACTTGGAAGTGTTGGCGAGATCGTCGAGATAACGAGCGGGGGGGAAGTTCTGCAAACCCAAACAGCAACCGTCGGTTCGACGATCACCGGCCGCCAGATACTGGAAACACCGATTCCGTCAAGAGATGCTCTCGACTTGATCGGCCTGCTGCCTGGGACCGCAACGGTCGGACGCCCGCGTCAGGCATCGATCAACGGTCTTCCAAAGGGTTCCCTGAGCATCACGCTCGATGGTGTGGATGTACAGGACAATCTTCTTCGCTCAAGTGACGGATACTTTACCTATGTTCGCCCGAGGGTTGACGCAATAGAAGAGGTAACAGTCTCATCGGCAGTTCCTGGTGCCGAAGCCTCCGGTGACGGAGCGGTCCAGATCACATTTCGTACGCGACGCGGAACTAACAATTATCGAGGCGGAGTTTTCTACCAGCATCGCGATGAATCCCTAAATGCGAATTACTGGTACCTGAACCGCGATGGAGCTAGGGACACCGAGGGTAAGGCATTTCGCCAAAAGCTTCGTTTGAACCAATATGGCGTTCACTTTGGGGGACCGATCCCATTCCTCGGACTTGGCGACGGAGGCGGGCCTCTATTCAAATCGGGAAAGGAAACTGCATTTTTTTTCGTGAATTATGAGCAATATCGGCTTCCGAATTCGCAGGCAAGAACCCGCAATATACTGTCTCCGACGGCGCAGGCGGGTACGTACACGTACAATGCCGCCATCCCGGGGACAGGGCTTCCTGCCGGATGCGCTTCCGTCAGCGGCACTCAGATGCAATGTCAGCGGAGCATTTATACGATCGCAGCAAATGCCGGACAGCTTTCAACACCCGATCCGACAATCGGAGCTCTCCTGACACAGATCCGCGCCTCAACTGCCACCACGGGCTCGGTGACTCCATTCGCGGGTTCACCAAACCTTGAGGTCTTTAATTTTTCACCGTCGGGTTCTGATATACGGAAATTCCTAGCTTTGCGATTCGACATTAACGTCACGAAGAAACACAGCATAGAATTTGTCGTCAACAAGGATAAATTCGTCCCGTCAAAAGATTTTTTGAATAGTCAGGACGAGCGATTTCCGGGATTGCCCTTCTACACGCAAGGCTCCGACCGGGACGCATATTCGTTTGCGGTTCGCTCGACGTTGACCAAAAGCCTGATCAACTATGGCCGATACACGATTTCGACGGGACGATCGGCGTTCAGCGAAGGTATTGCACCTGCCGACTATGGATTTGAAGGTGGATATGACCTTTTGATCAGCGGAGCCTCGTTCGCGGGAACGGCGCTCACAACAGCTACGGCGCGAAACTCATATAGCGATCGTAATTCACCTACTTACGCGATCGATGACTCGCTCACCTGGCTGCGCGGAAATCACACCCTTACATTTGGCGGGCAATACAAGCGGATCAAACTTTTGCAGAATGCTATTCCGCGTATTGTTCCGTCGGTCAGTTTCGGAATCGACGCTACAGATACTGCAAACGGCATCTTCAATACGACCGCGATGCCGGGTGCGTCAGCGACGCAACTCGCAGAGGCCCGGAGCTTGTACGCCGTTTTGATCGGACGTATCACGCAGTTTGCCACAACGGCATATCTGACCGGTGACGGTACGTACAAGATCAACTCCCTGCAGTCGCAGAACGCTCGTCAGGATACCTACGGACTTTTTGCCCAGGATAGCTGGAAGCTACGGTCGAATCTCACCGTTAACTTCGGTGTTCGCTGGCAGCCGCAGGGCGCATATACGATCCTGACGGAAAACTACGCTCGCCTTAGCAGTTTCGCGGACTTGTATGGCCTGTCAGGTCTCGGGAATATCTTTAAACCGGGTACTTTGACCGGAACGATCCCAACCGTGACGGGAATGAAAGCCGGGGAAAAAGCGTACGACGACGACAAGAATAATTTTGCCCCGACCGTCGGCGTAGTATGGAGCCCGGAATCTCATAACCACTTTTTGAAAACGGCTTTTGGTGCACCCGGAAAGAGTGTTCTTCGCGGCGGATTTGCTGTTTCCTATGTACGCGAAGGTACGGCCCTGATCGGTAGCTTGCTCGGAGCAAATCCCGGCGGCAGTCTTTCGGCAACTCGCAATCTTTCGCTTGGAAACCTAACCGTTGGAAGTAATCTCCGCGATTCTAATAACCCGAATCTCACAGCAGGAGCTTTCCCCGTCAGCCCGGCCTATCCGTTCGCTCTACCAGCCGGAAGTTCTGCAAACGCATTTGATCCGAGCCTCAGGACAGGCTATGTAAATTCGTTCAGTTTCGGATATCAACGCGAAATTGATAGGGATACGGTCGTTGAAGTTCGTTACGTTGGAAACCGCGGATATAACCTATTTCGCCAGCACAATATAAACGAGCTCAACACGGTTGAAAATGGCTACGGTGCCGAGTACAAGTTGGCCCAGGCAAATCTGTATGCAAATATTGCTGCTGGACGTGGGCAGACCTACGCTTATTTCGGCCCTGGAACCAATACGTTTCAGTTGCCATTGACCTTGGCGTACTTCAACACGGCGGCGACATATGATCCGACGAATCCGGCTCGTTATAATAGCACGCTGTTCACCAATTCGACGCTGATCGCGCAGTTGTCGCAGAATAATCCGGCTTTGATAGCATTTGCGACCAACGTCGAAAATTCGGCAGCGCGCCGGACAAATGCTCAAGCCAACGGTCTTCCGTTGAATTTCTTCTACGTGAATCCAACCTCCAACGTCGGCGGTGCATTCGTTCTGGACAACAGTGCGAAGAGCTGGTATGACTCTGGGGTTATCGAGGTCAGGCGACGTCTATCACAGGGGCTAAGAGTTCAGGGCAGCTATGTTTGGTCAAAGGCACAGTCGAATTCTTTCCAGTCCAATTCGGACAACTTCGCTAATTTCTCGCATCGCGAGGTTGGTTTGGAATTGGCAAAGAATGTCGCTGTTTTCGATATTCGCCATCAATTCAAGGTTGATGCCACATATGATATTCCTTTTGGCCGAGGAAGAGCTTACCTGTCAAATACAAATCGTTTCGTTGACGCGTTGCTTGGCGGGTGGACGCTTTCGCCGACCGTAAGGTGGCAGAGTGGAACACCGTTTAGTTTCGGAAATGTGCAGCTTGTCGGCATGAGCAAAAAGGATCTTCAAAAGGAGATCGGCGTTTACAAGAACACGGTCGTGACGACCGGAGCTGCATCGCAGCAGGTGGTCACCTATCTTCCGTTGGATATCATCGAGAATACGCGAAGAGCATTTGATGTTAATGTCGGAAATGCTAACGGATACGGGACGCAGTTCGGCGGAGCTCCGACGGGACGATTTATCGCCCCTGCAGGTTTCGGCAACTGCGTCGCGAGTTTCACCGGCCAGTGTGGCTTTAATAACTTGATCGTCTACGGCCCGGGTTACTTTAAGCTTGATTCGAGTCTGGCTAAGAAATTCCGGATCACTGAGAAGGCGAACATTGAGATACGCGGTACGTTTCTTGATGTTCTGAACATGCCAAACTTTCGTGTAGGCGGATGGACGGCAGACACAGTCGCGATCACTCCGGGTGGTGCGGCATTTGGACAAATGGGAAGCGGATCGGCTTACCAGGATGTTTCGACTACAAACGATCCGGGCGGCCGACTCATCGACTTGATGGTCAGATTCAATTTCTAACGCCCGCTCCTAAAGAAACTCTCGGCGGCGCTTTTTCGAGCGTCGCCTTTTTATTTCGGTCGATGGCTAGTTTACACGAACATAATTTTTGAAGAGAATGGGGTTCCAACAACATGTCGCCGATTCAACTTCTCATTCTTATATTCCTGTTTGCGGGCACTTCCGGCGTTGGTGTGGTTACAGGCAGTAATTCGTTGATCACGGTGCCGGTGATGTTTCAGTTTGGGATCGATGAGAAGGT
>JBDTXM010000187.1:0-7814 GCA_040006215.1 Acidobacteriota bacterium | reverse complement strand
ACTTTTCCTTGCCGTTCTCATCAACGTGAAGCAGGTGCTGCCCGCGATAACGCGGTTGAACCGTAATCGGAACATCCGGATACTGCACGGTCCATTTTTCTCGCGGAATTTCTGAAAGGGTACGCTTCATACCTTTCAAAACCGCCATTGTCGATTGAAGAACGTCGGTGACAATTGACATTTCTTAATAACCGATCCTTAGGAACTACCTCATTTGGCTCATTATCGCGGCGAAGTAGAATATGTAAACTATCCATACTATGACGCCTCCGACTAGTCCCAAAGCGCCAGTAATAATTCCGCCCATAGCTAGACCCGCTCCGCCGTAGTGAGTAGGATCAGATTTGGTCTTCCCTCGAGCCATGAAACCTAGAATCAGGCCGATCAGCGGAACGATGAAGGTTCCGCAGCAGAGCGTCATGCCAAGAATTCCGCAAACAAGCGAAACGATCGAGAGTGTGCTGCTCTGTCCCCCGGCCGCTGCCGGTGGTTTGCCGCCCTGCTGATAACCTGCCCCGCCCGCTGGCGGTGGCGTCCAATCTGTTTGTGCCATTTGTTGGTCCTGTGGTGTGCTCGCCGATGATTGTATAACGGGCGGCTCGTTAAAAGGGTTGCTTGAGGCATCCGACGCGAAGGGACTGCTTGGAACGGCGGGCTCAAAAGGTTTACTCGATACCGGCACGACAGCCGGTTCACTAACTAGTTCTGGCTCTGCTTCCGGTTTCGGCTCGAGTTCCGGCTCTCGGAACTGCGGAACCATTGGCGAAACGTCCGATGCGTTCGCACCCGGCGAACTGAAGGGAGACGGAATAGGGGGCGTCGTCATCATGTTGCTCGGCGAAGTGGGCAATGGGGTCGACGCTCCTGACGAATAAGACGGCGCGGTCACGGTAGGCGGCTCCTCCGGCTCGACAAACGCAGCGGGCGGAGCGACCGTCACCGGATTAAGGTCGGGATCGATAAACGCGGGTGGGGTCGGGGTAGCCGAGGCTGGAGGTATCTCCATCACCGGTTCGTCCGAAGCCCTATTGGCCTCCATTTCGCGCCTTAGCTCCGCCTCCGATACAAACTGCGTCTTCATCGGATCGGATGCTTCGGGGATCTGCAGCACCTCTTCATCCTCGGCAGGGGCTTTGACCGCTTCCGGCTCGGACTGCCTATTTATGCTCTGCAGAGCAGCCGCAAGATCGTCCTTGCCGGCGACCATAGTCTTATAAGGATCGACCACCTCAGCCTCTTCTACCAGCGGGCTTCCGTCCGTCTGGCAAAAGCGCATCGAATCCTCATAGGTCTTATCGCAAGTCGGGCATTTTTTCATAAGTGATCGTCCTTAGGATCGTTGTCTAAATCGCAGGAAGCCTCAGCCAAATCTTGCGGACCAAAACTTCATCGATAGCTTCGACCTTTTCTCCGCAACTGTCTGAAACTCTGAAACTTTTATACCCTTAAATGCTAGACCAATTCAAGTTTACTAAAGAAATAACTGATCTCGATCGCGGCATTTTCGTCCGAATCGGAGCCGTGAACGGCATTTTCGCCGATCGATGCGGCAAAGTCCTTTCGGAGCGTGCCTTCCGCTGCCTCGGCCGGGTTGGTCGCTCCCATCAGATCGCGCCACGACTTTACGGCATTCTCCTTTTCGAGTGCAAGCACGACGCAAGGCCCGCTCGACATGAACTCAGTTAGCTCCTCGTAAAAGCCCTTTCCGGCATGAACGGCATAAAAACCCTCCGCGACCTTTTTCGACTGATGAACGAGCTTCATCCCGCGAATATTAAAGCCCGCACCCAAAATGCGGTCAACTATCTTCCCATGATTCCCAGCCGCAACAGCGTCCGGCTTAATAATTCCGAATGTTAATGTGCTCATTAATTCTTTCTTTTATCTTCCTATTTTTAATGGTCCGTGTGTCAATAACTGTCGGCTTAGTAGAGCCCGTGCCCAGACGCGAGACATAATCGCATTTGCCAGATTTGTCGCAAATAAACTCCGAATATATTGCTTCGACGCCATCCATGTCGGCGTCCAGAAAAATATCCAGCGTCATTTTGCGACGTCCCACATGAAAATTAGTCATCCTAGTTGTGACGAAGCCTCTAACACTGAAATCGATTGAGTAAACGCCCGGAGTAAGCATCACTTGGAAATGACCGTCGCTATTAGTCTGAACAGAATAAATATTCTTGTCTACTGCTGTAAAAACGACCGAAACATTACTTATCGAAGCCCCTTCAATATCCGAAACTGTCCCCGTCACTTGCTGTGAAAAGAACTTGGCAGGGAGTAAAGCTTCGAATAAAAATATAAGCGTCAACACTTTCATAGACCTCAGATGAATAGACTGACGAGATCCCCCATTATTCTTGTCGGCCGACTTGTTTCCCGATCAATCATGCACCAAACTGTTCTGGATTTTACCAGAAGATCCTCACCGCGATGAATCTCGGTAAATCTTTCGCAAGTGACCTTCGTCCATTCGCCTACCCAGGTCGTTGCGGTGATCTTCTCCTCGACGAATGCTTGCTTCTTGTAATCGATCTCGTGGCGAACTGTGATCCACGAATATTTCGCGATCATTTTCTCGGTCGCTGCGTGTCGCCAATGCGCGACGGCCACGTCCTGTATCCAGCGAAGATACGCGACATTATTTACATGTCCCTGTTCGTCTATGTCGTCGGCCGCTACGTTGAACGAGTGCGAAAAAGTCATTCGATGTCGGGCGTGTTTGGATCCAGGTCATACTGCAACTTGGAGAAATCGATCTCGTTCCAGACTTCAACGAATTTACCGTCCTTCATCGTACACATGCCGCCACCAGTGAATTCGGTTTTTTTGTTTGTGATTCCTTTGACGCCTGGCAGCGTTTCCGTCTGTGTTCCTCTCGCCACATAACGGACGCAGACCTTGTCGCCCTCGGCAAAGACATCCTTAACGTCGAAACGAATTTCGGGGAAGGCTTTTGTCATCATTTCCCAAAATTCACGGAATTCCGTCGGCCCGGTTAGTTTTCCGTCAGGCGCTCCAAAGATGCCGTTGTGAACAGTTTTTTCGGTCATTACGGTATCGATGAGGGCGGGATCTTTGGCATTCCACACCTGATCGAACCACTCCCGAACGATCGCCTTATTTCGTTCAGTCTCCCCCAGTTGGCCGTAGAGGCCTGCAAAATCGAATTCATTCCAGGCATCAACGATCTTGTCATCGACAACGCGGACGATCGTCATGCCGCTGAAATCTACTGGCTTGCCTGTAGGCGGTAAACCGAGATCGTCGCCAAGATGGGTTCCCTTTACACGGCACCGTGCGGCTATCTTGTCGCCATCAACAATTACGTCCTCCACCGTGACGTTGAGGTCGGGAAAAGCCCCGACAAATGTCCGATGGAACTTCTTAAAATCTTCCGGCGTGAGTGTCTGCATTCCACCCAGATTGCGGGCAGTGCCTTCGAAATGGACCATTTCGTCTATAGCTTTCTCGCTCCTGTTGTTCCAAACCTCTTCGAACCAACGGTGTATAAAACTGGTTTTTTCCTCGGCCATAGTTTTCGTTGCCTCCAATTGTTTTGCACCAATATTTGTCGGCTATTTCTTTTCCGGCATCAGGATGATCTGGATACGGGTCTCGGGATTGAGATACTTCTTGGCCGCGTTTTGGATCGCCTCTTTGGAAATGCCAGCGATACGAGTTTCGGACTGATCCAGCGAAAAGATCGGCGTTCCAAAAGCGACGTTGCTGCCGACAGAGTTCATCCACCAGTTGTTGGTCTTGATATCTTCCTTTAATTTGACCGAGCGGGCTTCTTTTACTTTTGCGATATCCTTATCGTCGATCTGGCCGTTTCGCACCTTGGCGACCTCAGCCATTGCGGCTTCGATCAGTGAGTTCACATTCTCAGGGCCACACGGGAAGCTGATGGAAAACGTATATCTTTCCCAGGGCACCTTTGAGACGCTGCCAGAAGCACCGACACCATAGACACCACTCTTTTCTTCACGCAAGATCTCGATAAGCTTGATCGTGAGAAGTTCGCCCAGCGCCGACAGATCACGGCTTTCGTCCAAACTGTATTTCGCCCCGCCCGTAAACGTTATCCGCACCTGGCTCTTTGGATCGACGCCTTTGTAGATGGTTTTATCTACTTTTCCGGCCGGCGGCCGAATGCCGAGGTCCTTCCATGTTTCGGCGTGATTGCCTGTAGGAAGACTACCTAAATACTTCAGCACGAGGGGCTTCATCTTTTCATTATCGAAATTGCCGACGAATACAAAAGTAAACCCGGTAGCATCGCCAAAGCGTTCCTTGTAAATAGACTGAATATCCTCGAGCTTGACCTTACCAAGCTGCTCGACCGTCGGAAGCCCGAAGACGCGCGGATTATTCTGGCTCATTATCTTCGTCACTTCGTTACTGAAATACGCCGACGGATTATTCAATAGATTCGGAAGAAACATCTTCTGCTTCGATATAAATGAGTCGAATTCGGCCTTATCAAAATTCACATTTGTAAACTTCAGGTAAGCGAGCTGAAGCATCGTCTCCAGATCTTTCGGCGTGGTCTCACCGCCGACAAACTCGTGCGTGTCGCTCATCCCGATGAAAACATCTGCCTTTTTTCCGGAAAGCATTTTATCGAGATCAACTTTTGAGAGGTTCTTGACACCCGTCTCACCCACGAACTGCGAGAAAGAATTGGCAGAGATCGCTTTTTCATCGCTTACTAAAGACGTACCGCCGGCGTTCACGCCCTGCATCAAAATTTGGTCCTGCTTGAAGTCTGTCGGCTTCAGTATCACCTTGATTCCGTTCGACAGTGTCCAATAGGTCAACCCGAGCGCGGCATCCGCTTTCTCGTCGGTTATCTTTGCCGTCGAGGGCGGAAGGCCTTTGACCAATGGCTCGGCATTTATGTTTTCCGTGTACGGTTTTAACTGCGCGGTCTCAGAATCCTTTAAGAGGGCGAGAATTTCGGCTTCCGTGGGATACTTAACGTCATCCTTCGCAAGTCCCGTAACGATGATCGCCCTATTGTCCTTAGTCGTAGCACTTTTGGCAATATCATTTATCTCGCCGAGCTCGATAGTGTTAAGCACATCCTTTGCGAATTGAAATTCAAACTCGATCCCGGGTTCAGGATCGTGAGTAAGAAAATTATCCACATACTGGCTCGCGAAAAATTCGGATTCCGACTTGTCACGTTCTTTGTAGCGGTTTTCGAGATCTGTGAGATACCTCTGCTTTTGGCGGTCAAATTCAGCATCGGTAAAGCCAAACTCCTGCGCACGGCGAACTTCCATCAGAAGAGTTGAAAGAGTAGCCTTTATATCCTCAGGACTAGATGCTCCAAACATCGAATAGGCCGACTTACCTCTAAAAAGCGGCCCAAAACCGCCACCCGCAAAAATGAATGGAGGGTTCGGCGACTGACGGATCTCGTTGAGACGCGCATTGAGCAAGCCGTCGTGAATTTCCTTGACGAGTTCCTTTCTGAGGTCGTCCTGCGTTACGACTTTTTCAACCGGTTTCTTGTATAGAACCTGAGCCGAGGTGATCTGCGCTTCCTTATCGGTTTCGACATCGACCACCGTTCCTTTCGTATCCGGTATCGGAAAAGTCGTGCGTTCGACGATTGGGCGCTTAGCCTTGAGGTCTGAAAACTGCGCCTTTATCTTGGCTTCGACCGTATTTACATCAACATCTCCCACAACGATAACGGCTTCGAGATCGGGCCGATACCAGGTCTCGTAAAAATCTAGAAGTGATTTTCTGTCAAAGTTGTCGAGGATCTCTTTTTTACCGATCGGGATTCTATTGGCGTATTGTGAACCGGCAAGGAGCTTTGGAAAATACCGGTCTCGCATCCTCTGGTCGGCACCGCGGCCTAACCGCAGTTCTTCTTCGACGACGCCGCGCTCTTTATTTATCTCATCCTGATCGAGCGTCGCACCCGACGCCCAGTCGGCAAGCACCAATAGACCCTTGTCTATCAATTCCGGTTTTTCAGTCGGGATGGGAAGGATATAGACCGTTTCGTCAAAGCTCGTGTAAGCGTTGAGGTCAGCACCAAATCGAACACCGATCGACTGCAGAAATGAAACCAACTCGTTCTTTTTGAAGTGAGTCGTTCCATTAAAATTCATGTGCTCCATGAAATGTGCCAGACCTTGTTGATCATCCCGTTCCAGGATCGAACCAGCATTGACCGCAAGCCGCAGCTCGACCTTGTGCTCAGGTTTCGCGTTCTTGCGAATGTAATAGGTCATCCCATTCGGGAGTTTCCCGATCCTTACATTCGGATCGGTCGGGATCGGTTTTGAAAGATCGACCTGTCCAAACGATGTAAGTGCGAGCAGCAGCAACGCCAAAAATACTGGTACGGTGAGTTTACGCATTATTTTATTTTCTCCTTGCGGTAAATAGTTTAGCCAGACTCGCGATTTTATTTCGTGAGAATTCGCCGGATCTAGGCTGAGGCTTTATTTCCTAATAGTTCCTGCACGGCAATGCCGATGTCTGCGGGCGATTCGACCACGCGAATCCCGGCCGCGGTCAGTGCGGCCATTTTTTCTGCTGCGGTTCCTTTGCCACCGGAGATGATCGCTCCGGCGTGGCCCATTCGACGCCCGGGGGGGGCCGTTTGTCCGGCGATGAATGCAACTATCGGCTTCGTGACGTTATCCTTTGCGTACGCTGCCGCATCTTCTTCCGCGGTACCACCGATCTCGCCGATCATTACGATAGCGTCGGTTTCGCCGTCAGCCTGGAACATTTTCAGCGCGTCTGTGTGAGTAGTTCCGATTATCGGGTCGCCGCCGATCCCGATCGCCGTCGATTGACCGAGTCCGAGAGCGGTCAATTGCCCCACAGCCTCGTATGTCAGCGTTCCTGAGCGCGAAACAACTCCCACACGGCCTTCCTTATGTATATGGCCAGGCATGATGCCGATCTTGCATTTGCCCGGTGAGATGATCCCTGGACAATTGGGCCCGATCAGTCGAGTTTGTTTATCTCGCAGATACTCGCGCGTCTTTACCATGTCGGAAACGGGAATCCCCTCGGTTATGCAGACAACAAGCGGCAAACCTGCTTCGGCGGCTTCCATAATGGCGTCAGCGGCGAACGCCGGCGGCACATATATTACGGACGCACTTGCACCCGTTTCGTTTACCGCATCGGCAACTGTGTTGAACACTGGTACACCTTCGTGAGTAGTTCCGCCTTTACCAGGTGTCACGCCGCCGACCACATTGGTGCCGTAATCACGCATTTGCAGCATGTGAAACGTGCCCTCTTTCCCGGTGATCCCCTGAACGATCAGGCGCGTATCCTTGTCTACTAAAACGCTCAAGATTTATCTCCTTTTGACCAAATAAATAAGACGAAAGTATAACACCGGGTCGCTTTTTATAGGAAATATATACCCGATTTACGAGTCTCTTTGTGCGGAACTACAGAATCTGGGGCGAAGATATACTTCGACATTCCAAAAATCTGTTTAACAATGCAAAATTTTTCTGGACACTCCCAGCCTTTGACCATATATTATATTAGTGTAAGAGCTTACGTTCTTCCCTCCTACCTTTCTTAATCCTCTCGATCCTAAATCAAATCACGCCTTCCGCATGGTAGGCCCACTGGAAAACTACTCATGAACCTTATTAACACCAAATCAAAAATTACCCGTCTGTCCAGTATCGCTGTTGTTTTTGGCATGCTGTTTCTTTCATCGTTCCTGACCGCCTACGGCCAGACAACCACGTTCGCCCAGTTTTTCGAACGAACCGGCTCGCAGGATTTCGTATTCACCAACAATACGA
>JBDTXM010000186.1:0-7826 GCA_040006215.1 Acidobacteriota bacterium | reverse complement strand
TGATCGCTAACAAATATACGTCGAACGATCGCCTCGTTATTCAGGGCGGCTCGGCCGGCGGTTTGTTGATGGGTGCCGTGACCAACATGTCGCCCGACACTTTTCACGCCGTTATCGCGCAGGTCCCGTTTGTCGATGTGATGAACACAATGCTCGACGAAACTCTGCCGCTCACGACCGATGAGTGGATCGAATGGGGCAATCCGAATAAGAAGCCCGATTGGGATTACATGGTGCAGTATTCGCCGTACGATAACGTCAAACCGCAGAACTACCCGAACATGCTGATCGAGATCTCGCTCAACGACAGCCAGGTGCCATATTGGGAAGGTGCCAAATTCGCCGCAAAGATCCGCGAGATGAACACCGACAACAATCCAGTCTTGCTTAAGACAAATATGGGAGCTGGCCACGGCGGATCGTCCGGCCGCTACGACCGTCTGAAAGAGGTCGCGTTCGATTATGCTTACGCTCTCACCGAGGTAGGTATAATCAAGTAGGCGAATCCGATCGATCAGTTCAAAGGCGGTCCGCAAACGGCGGGTCGCCTTTTTTCATTCACGGTGAACTAGTGGTCAATCACCCTGACCGATATTGACCGAACGTTCCACGTCATGACCCCATCGTGACACCCGTCACAAATCTCCCTAACACACATATTTACAATTAGTTAGCGGTCTCGTTAAACATCCGGGCACGCCCTTTGCTAAAGAGTACGGCGGAAGAAGACCGTTTTTACTCCTGAACGTGGAGTAATCAAGTTACTGAAATATGACGATCATCAAAAAGATATCATCGGCAGCACTGCTATTCGCGATGACGCTTGTGTCGATGCCGCTCGGATTCGCGCAAACGACGGCGCTGTCATTACCAGGCACGGATCAGACGTTAGCGACGCCGAACTCAAGATTCCTTATAAAGGTGGACCCCATATCCATCGAAGGGGCAAATCCTGACGCTTTGCAGGCCGCTCGAAAAGCCGCAAAGGTTTTGACCGCCACGGCGGGCGGCAAGAACGGAGTGCTGATAGACGACACGACTGCGGAACGTGAGAGCGTTCTATCGCTGGCAGCCGGCGAGACCGCAGACAGCGTGAACCTGAAGGCAATTTATCGTGTCAATTGGGCGGGCCTGCTCTCCCAAGCGGCAAGCGAGACGGCTTTGAACCGAGCGATCGATGATATTTTGAAGGTTGCCGGTAACCCACGGAACGGCAATATTCTGTATCTCGATGACGCCAGCGGATTCTCCACATCCAATCCGCTCTTCGGCCGTCTCGTCGCCGAACGCCTTTATGACGCGATCGCCAAATCGAAGGTGCGCGTCCTAACGGCTGCTACCAGGGACCAATTCGCGGCATCGATAACTAACGATCCCGTGCTGCGTTCGATCTTTGAAAAGATCGAGATCGCGTCCGACAACGATGGCTTTGTCGGCGACAAGCTCTCGCCCGATCTGCGCGACATCGTAAATAGCAACCCCGACGGCCGCGTTAAGGTGATCCTTCAGGCCGAAGACATCAACAACGGTTCGCTTCGGCGCGTACTTGCTTCGAACGGCGTTCGGATCGAAAGCCGGGCGGAGGGTCTGGACATGATGGTACTCGATCTGCCGGCCAAGGTTGCCCAGGCCGTTGCGGACGCACGCGGTGCACAGCATCTATCGCTCGACCGCAAGATGAATGTTCTCGGACATATCGAGACGACCACCGGCACCTCGCTGATTCGAACGATCCAACAGGGCCTCAACGTTGGGCTATTGGGTATCGGCGTTGTTAATACAAGCTCCGAACTCGACGGTACCGGTATTGGGATCGCAGTCGTTGATTCCGGCATTCGCGAAACCCATCGTTCATTCACCAGCATCAACGGCCAGAACCGCGTAGTCCAGCGTGTAAATTTTTCGACTGCTCCCGACATGAACGTTGACGAATATGGACATGGTACCCACGTCGCGTCGCTAGCTGCGGGCAGCAGCGGTGCCAACCTAAATGTCGGTGACGGCCTCTACATCAGTGGATATGAGGGCGTGGCTTCCGGTGCAAAGATAATCAATGTTCGCGTTCTCGACAACAACGGTATCGGCAGTTCGGCCGCATTGGTCAACGCCTTGAACTGGATCTACACTAACCGGGCGGCAAACAATATCCGCATAGTTAACCTCAGCGTTGGTGCTCCGGCGATCGAATCGTGGCGGACCGATCCGCTCTGCCGGGCGGCACGCCGACTTTCGGGAGTTGGCATTGTTGTTGTCGCCGCGGCCGGAAATACCGGCAAGACGCCGGATGGACAAAAGATCTACGGTGCGATCCATTCGCCCGGCAATGACCCGTCAGTTATCACGGTCGGTGCGGCTAATACGTTCGGCACCGACGCCCGAAACGACGACGGCGTCACAACCTACAGTTCGCGCGGGCCAACTCGTTCGTACTACACGGATAATGGCGGCGTTAAGCATTTCGACAATCTGATCAAACCGGATCTCGTCGCCCCCGGGAACTTGATCGTCGGAGCGATGTCGCAGGGAAACGAGATCTCACAGGAAAATCCTGACCTTCAGGTCCAGAGCTCCGCTGATCCGACACGCAGGATGATGTATCTCAGCGGAACTTCAATGGCGACGCCGATCGTCAGCGGTTCGGTAGCACTGATGCTTCAGACAAATCCGAACCTGACGCCGAACATGGTCAAGATGATCCTCGAATACACGGCGCAGAAACTCGCGGGTTTTAACACCCTCGAACAGGGAGCGGGTGAGTTGAATGTCGAAGGAGCCATCCGCCTTACGCGTGCCATCAAGACGAACCTGCCTAACCCAACGCCGCAGGGGACCTTAATGCTGACAAGCAATACCTTGCCGGTCCATGCGAGCACGATCGCAGGGACAAAATTCCAATGGTCGGGCGGCATCCTGCCTAGCTACGGAGCTCTTACCGGCACCAATCTGATCACAAAATACCAGCACGTCTATGACAAGGGAATGGTGTTCCCGGACGGATTGTTAATAAGCGATGGCCTGCTCATCAGTGACGGACTGCTGTTCAGTGACGGTCTGTTAATAAGCGACGGACTGTTGATCAGTGACAGCGTGGTGATAGCCGGTAACGGCAATCCGAACGGCAGCCAGACAATGACGTGGGGCCAGCCGATAGGACCTTCGGGCCTGCTGATCTCCGAAAACTTTACCCTGGGCGACAATAGCCCGCTGGCCGACGGCCTCCTGATCAGCGACGGACTTCTGATCAGCGACGGACTTCTGATCAGCGATTCGGCGATGTCGCAGTCGGGACGAAGTATATTCCGGGGCGACAATACGAACAGAATGCACTAAGGAACCAAACTGAAAGATCGCGGGTTGGGAAGGCCGTGATACCTGGACCTCCTTTATTTTGCGGATGCCTGAATAAGGCGTCCGCATTTTTTTGTCCCACGTCCAATTCCGTTAAGCCGAATTCGCTAACATATGTAAAAACAATAGTTTACAAAGCATTCGCATGATCGTGAAAAATTTCTTGGAGAATAAACTCGATTTAACATATAATAACAAAGCCTCTCCAGCAGTTCTTTCGCTGGCGAATGTTCCTCCACAAATTCTATTGATCGGCACCTAAAAATTCTGCAAGCCAATTCGACAGCGATGGATCGCAAAGAGCGGACAACTAATCTTTATCTGTGGATGCTTCTGCCCGCAGGCATCGGAGCTATGCTCTGGGCAGGTTGGGGATTCCGTTTGGAAAACGTCAACCGCGGACTGATCGGCCTTGCTTTTGTAACGATATTCTTAAGTTCATACTTAAGGATCCAGCTTCCGCGCACTAAGATCCATCTCACCATCTCAGACGCCCTGATATTCCTATCGCTCCTGATGTACGGCGGCCAAGTGGCATTGATCATCGCCGTTCTCGAAACTTCGTTCGCCTCGTGGAATCTGCGTCGCCAGGGCGTTCCAATGCGGCTAAAGACGGTCGTGATCAACATCCTGATCACTGCGATATCCGTCTTTGTGACGTGGGCCGCTGTCTTTCTCACATTTGGCTCGACCGATACCTCGACCCTCGCGGCAAATAACAATACTTTCATATGGACGCTGGCTGTCATGGCTCTGGCGCAGTTTTGCGTCAATTCGCTGTGCGTGTCGGCGTTCGTCGCGATCAAGAGCGAGAGCACGCTGTGGCGAGTCTGGAACGAATATTGTTTGAACGCCCTCGCCATGTACCTGTGCGGTGCGGTCGTCGCCGGCATTTGCGCAAAAGCGGTCCAGCAGATCAACATGCTGCTCTTTGCGGCGATGATGACGTTCTTCGCGATCGTCTACATCACTTATCGCCGATATGCCATAGACGTTAAAGAAACCGCGGCCAAGGCCGAAGACGCCGAACGGCAGCGGGCTGAGCAGGCTGAGGCCCACGTTCAGGAATTGCGGCATTACGTAGGCGAATTAGAGCGGAGCGGCGAAGCCCTGCGTGAAAGCCGCGAAAAATTCAAACACGCCGCATACCACGACGCACTGACGGGACTTCCCAATCGCAATTTTTTTGTCGAGACCTTGCGAAAACTCATTACGAAATCGTCGAATGGCAGCGGAAGTAAATTCGCGGTTTTGTTCCTCGACCTCAACCGGTTTAAGACGATCAATGACAGCCTGGGGCATTCATTTGGCGACGCGGTCATAAAGCAGGTCGCCGACCGTTTGTACGAGCTTATCGGCGCCGCTGATCAGGTTGGCCGTTTCAGCGGCGACGAATTCGCGATAATTCTCAACGACGCCACTAACACCGATACGGTTACTCAATTCGCCGAAAAGGTTGCTAAGCACATCGCGGAGCCTTTTCTGATCCAGGAACGCTACATTTTCATCGGGGTAAGTATTGGCATCGCATTTGATAATTCGAAGTACGCTGAGGTGGAAGAGATCCTTCGCGATGCCGACATTGCAATGTACTACGCGAAGGAGAACCAGAAAAACTATGTGATCTTCGACCAGAAGATGCACATGCGGGCCGTAAAGCTGCTCGAACTGGAAACCGATCTTCGGTATGCGATCGAACGCGACGAACTCGAGCTTTATTATCAGCCGATAGTAAGTCTCGACAATTTAACGCTTGCCGGTTTTGAGGCCCTTGTTCGATGGAATCACCCGACTCGTGGGCTCGTGCCGCCGGACGAGTTCATCGCATTGAGCGAAGATACCGGCTTGATCGTCCCCATGACGGTCAAGCTCCTAAATCAGGCCTGCCGGACGCTGGCCGAATGGCAAAAGGGCCCGACGCGGCACGAGCGCCTGACGATGAGCGTAAATATTTCCGGCAAGCATTTTTCAGAAGGTGATCTTGTAGCTCAGATCAAAACGGTACTTGCCGAGACAGCGATCGATCCGGTCGATCTCAAACTTGAAGTAACGGAAAGCGCGGTAATGGAAAACGCCGAACAGGCGATCCTGACGCTCAATCAGATCCGCGAAACCGGCGTTCGTATAAGTATCGATGATTTCGGTACGGGATATTCGAGCCTAAGTTATCTGCATAAATTCCCGATCGATGTTCTAAAGATCGACCGTTCATTTGTAAGTACGATGGAAGACGGTTCCGAAAACGGCGAGATCGTCCGCACGGTCATCGCCCTGGCCAAAACTTTGAATCTCAATGTTGTTGCCGAGGGTATCGAGAGTATTCATCAGCTTCATCAGTTGCGGATACTCGGATGTGAGTTCGGACAAGGATATCTATTTTCTCGCCCGCTGCCGGCCCCCGAGATACGTCGGCTCCTCGATGACAACAATCGTTGGCAGGGAATCGCCCCACAGGCGTCGATACCGATCTTCCCAAGCGACGGCGATTACACACACCTGCCGTTCGCGCAGTAACTTTTCAGATCATTCAGCAAACACACTCGGCTTTGCGCTCAACGGGAAAGCGGATTCATACGTGTGCCCGAAATTCAGGAGTGACGCTTCGGACCAGTAATTCCCGATCAACTGCAGGCCGATCGGCAAGCCGTCTTTCGACAAGCCGCACGGCACGCTGATCGCAGGCACGCCGGCGAGATTGGCCGACACGGTGTAGATATCGCTCAGATACATTGCGAGCGGATCATCCGACCTCTCGCCTATCTTAAAAGCA
Source organism: Acidobacteriota bacterium (assembly GCA_040006215.1). GTDB lineage: Bacteria > Acidobacteriota > Blastocatellia > Pyrinomonadales > Pyrinomonadaceae > OLB17. The sequence goes on along the minus strand of JBDTXM010000186.1, from coordinate 1,708 downwards.
ACACTCGGCGAGGTCGGGGTGATGATGGCATCGCACTTCGCGAACGCCTCCGCGTAGTCGCGTCGCAAAAGTGCTCGTACCCGTTGAGCTTTCGAATAATACGCGTCGTAGTATCCGCTCGACAACACATAGGTCCCGAGCATGATCCTCCGCTTGACCTCGGCTCCAAACCCTTCTTCACGCGTCTTCGAATACATCTTCCGCAGCTCCTCCGCTTCTTCTGCTCGAAAGCCGTATCGAACACCGTCGTAGCGAGCCAGATTTGACGAGGCTTCGGCCGTCGCGATGATATAATAGACAGCGATCCCATATTTGGCATGCGGCAGTTCGACATCGACGATCTCGGCACCAAGCGAGCGATAATCCTCGATCGCGCTTTCCACCGATTCGCGAACATCGTCGTCCAATCCCTCACCGAACAAAGCCCGCGGCACGCCGATCCGCTTGCCTTCGATATCGGAGTTGATAGTTGAAAGATAATCCGGTACAGAAACGTCCGCCGATGTTGCGTCGCATTCGTCGCGTCCGGCGATCGCTCCCAAAACGCCGGCTACATCACGACAGTTTCTGCCGAAAATTCCAATGTTATCGAGGGACGACGCAAACGCCACCAGCCCATACCGCGAGATGCGTCCATAGGTCGGCTTGAATCCCACAATGCCGCACAGCGATGCCGGCTGCCGCACCGAGCCTCCGGTCTCCGAACCCAACGCCACGCGAACCACGCCGGATGCCACTGCGACCGCCGATCCGCCCGAGCTCCCGCCCGGAACGCGCGCAATGTCCCAAGGATTCTTGACCGGCCCGAACGCCGAGCTTTCGTTCGACGATCCCATCGCGAACTCGTCCATGTTCGTCTTGCCGACGACTATCGCCCCGGCATCGTTCAGCCGTTTGATCGCGGTCGCGTCGTATTGAGCTTTGTAATTGTGGAGTATCTGCGACCCGCAGGAGGTCCGCATTCCCTTTGTGCAGATGTTGTCCTTGACCGCGATCGCAACGCCTTTCAGATCGCCGCCGCCGTTCTCCGCGTCAAGAGCCGCCGCCCGCTCGATCGACCTATCACGCTCGATCGACAGAAAGGAATTCAATGTTTCGTTAAGCCGCTCGGCATTGTTCAGCGTCTTTTCGATGTTCGCTCGGATCGTCATAATTTATTTCGGCGTGACCTTGTTCACCAGCCACTTGTCGCCTTGTTTTACCGCTTCCACCTCGATCTCGTTCTGCGTTGTTTTCGTCTCGTCCTTCCAAAAAAGGTGAACGCCGAGTTCTGTCTTGTTCGGATCGGCCGTAGTGCAGGCCGCAACTCTGAAGGCCTTAGGCGGCGTCTCGGAAAGCGTAAAATAATCTTTCGCCAGCTTTTCACCGAGCAGGGTCTGATACAGCTCAGGCGTCAAATATTTTTCGCGGGCCTTCACATTATCCGGCGTTGGAGCAATATCGTTGGCGTAATGAAATGAATAAAACTGCCGCACCGCCTCCCGTGATTCCGAACACTCCGGCGATTCCAGGATCGGCAGGCTGCAAGACAGTTGGCAGAAAGCAAAAAGGAGTAAGCAAAAGAGAAAACTGATCGTACGCTTCATGTTTTATTCCTCAACTTGCCTCTCTTCCTTTGCACGTTTGCGTCGATGCGGAAAACCGTTCTCTCGCAAAGTCCGCGAAGGCTGCATTTCTGATATCTCATTTCTCACTTCTCACTTCTCAC
>JBDTXM010000185.1:0-7871 GCA_040006215.1 Acidobacteriota bacterium | reverse complement strand
GAGAGTCCGGAACGATCCAGCAATTTATCGACGAAGAAAAGAAATGGTACGACCCGAAAAACAGTGACAACAAAACGCGCGAGCAGTACGACCAGGAAGTCGAGGACCGTTTCAAGAACGAGCTTTTGTGGCAGGACCGGCAGATGTTCGATACGGACACGATATCGATCATGAACGAACATTTTCCGATCAGCGTCCTGATCGATGTCGAGCGTTCACCAGCCATTCCGGATTACCTCCGCGAGCGTTTTGCGATGGCGATCTGGACGCGTGCACTTTTGCTCGAAGACTACGCTAGTGCCGCGAGGATCGCTCCCGAACTCCTTAAATTCCATCCCGAATTTGGAGAATCGATAGCCCAAATAACCAATGCCAAAACCCCACTCGGGCGGCAAAACGCAATCTTGTATTTTATTCTCAAGAACCCAATTCTCACGCCCGAGATCCAGGACGGGATGGGCCGCAGCCGTGAGGACTATGATGGCGGTGAGATAGAGCTGGGGAATTATTTTTTCAGCTATGATCTGTGGTGGTGTGCTCCGTACGATTCCGAATCGGAACAGACGGACTCGGATGTCCCGAAAAAACAATCACCAGATCCAATTTTCCTTACTCCACCTCAAGTCCAGGCTGTTAAGGTCGAACAGGTAAAGCTGAAAGCGATCGGCAATGCTCCGAAGTATCTTGGTGACAAGGTGCTCGCGTGGGCCAAGCGTTCGCCACTCGACCGGAGGATTCCGGAAAGCCTGTTTATCGGTTACGAGGCCAACGGCATGTCTAAGTACGGCTGCGCAGACAATACCGAGTTGCACGATGAGATCGGCTCCTACCTAAAATCGCGTTATCCGCGAAGCGAATGGACGCAAAAGATGGTGAAGGAAGAGAAGGGCGATCAGTAAACCGCCCGCCCCCGGCTATTTGCTCGATTTCTTGCTGTCTTCTTCGGCCTTATATTTTTCGAGATTGGCCCTGAAATCCTTGCAGGTTTTGGCAAGTTGGACCTTGTCGGATTTGCTGTCCTCGACAGCCTTTCTGAATTGCGACTTGAACGCATTGATAAAGGTCTTTTTGACCGCCTTGGTCACAAAATCCTCGTCCGGATTTTCCTTATCGATCTCATTGTTGAAGAATTCGACCACGTCATCGCATTCCGGCACGCCCGTTTTTTCGTCTCCGAGGGCAACGTCCAAACCTTTGTCGGTCAAGGTTTTATTGTCGCTAGTGGTCCCGCCGTTGCTCGTCGATTTTGACGAGCCTCCGCCTGGAATGATTCGGCTGCAGCCGAGGACCGCCATGATAAAAATGAGGCCCAGTATCAGACTAACTTCTTTATTTTTCATGATCGCTTAATAAATAGTGCTCCCATTGTAAATGACGGCCAGAGATCAGATCTTTTGCAGGTTTGCGAATTTCTCGATCAGCTTCTTTTGACCAAATCCGGGAAAGCTGACAGTCAGTTTGATATTATCGCCCGCACCTTCCTTACGAAGAACCAGTCCCTGACCGTATTTGGAATGAATAACATGCGAACCCGGAACGATCGGTCCCTCGCCAGCCGCTGCCCGCTTTTGGGCATCCGAAGGTTTGGACGAGGCCGCCTTTAGTCGGTCATAGGCGGAAAGCGGCGACTTTTCTTTGTAGCGGTCCAGACTTTTAGGCGCCTTTTCGACATCGCCGCCGACAAACGACGTTCGCTCATCGGATGCCGAATCGATCTCTTTCTTTTTAAAAAATTCAGCGATCGCTTCCGAGCTATTGTAGGTTTTCCCGCTATACAGATTTTTAGGTTTTTCCGGGCGCACCTCACCACGGAGAGCGGACACAGCCGCATGGCTCGCCTTTACGTTGGAGCTTCGGGCAAAAGAAAGCCAGGAGGCTCCGTGTGAGAGGTCTTCGATCATTTCGAGCGGCAATTCGTTTAGAAACTGCGATGGCTCAGCAGCGATCTCTTCACCGTAAACGCGGCGGCGCATCGAATGCGTTACATACAATATATTTTCAGCCCGCGTAATCGCAACGTAGGCGAGCCGGCGCTCTTCTTCAAGCTCTTTTGGATCGTTGGAAGATCGCGAATGTGGAAAGATGCCATCCTCCATCCCAACAATGAACACGATCGGAAACTCGAGCCCTTTTGCCGAATGGATGGTCATCATTGTGACCGCTGCGTTTCGGTCGAATTTGTCCGTGTCGGAAGATAACGCCGCATGATCGATAAAATCACGAAGTCCGTCGGATTCAAGTTGGTCGTAATCGGCGGCGGCGTTTACAAGCTCCTCTAAATTCTCGAGACGCGACTCAGCTTCGTCTGAATTTTCACCCCGCAAAGCTCCGCCGTAACCGGTGTCTTCGATCGCCGCTATCACGACCTCAGCCACCGTTTTCTGACCTTCGACGGAATCGTTCGCAAACGTTTGAAGGGTCTCGATGGTCTGCCTGAATTTTTTTAACGCGTCCTTCGCACGTGTGGTTAGATTCACTTCGCCTGAATGCGCTCGATCGGTAAGGACCGCGATCGCCTCCCATAACGAGCCTCCAAGCTGGTTCGCCCGCATCGTCAGTTCATCAAGCGATGTCTTCCCGAGGCCGCGAGTCGGCGTGTTTATCACTCGCATCAGGGCGATGTCGTCGCGCGGATTTAACGCCACTTTGAGGTAAGCGATCACGTCTTTGACCTCGGCGCGGTCGTAGAACGAAAATCCGCCGACGATGTTGTAATCGATCCGTAAACGGCGAAGGGATTCCTCAAAAACGCGGGACTGCGAATTGGTGCGATACAGGATCGCGATCTTGTCTTTGGTGCTTCGGCGCTGATGCTCCTCGATCTTTGACGCGACAAAACGTGCTTCGGCATCAGCGTTATAGGCTTGAAAATAAAACAGTTTCTCGCCGCCGGGGTTTGCCGTCCAGAGCTTCTTCTTTTTTTGATTTATATTGTTCTTGATTATCGAGTGAGCCGCGTCGAGGATCGTCTGCGTCGAACGATAATTCTGCTCAAGAAAGATCACCTTCGCCGTCGGAAAATGCTGTTCGAATTCGAGAATGTTGCGAATGTCTGCTTGCCGGAAACCGTAAATACTCTGGGCGTCGTCCCCAACGACACAGATGTTCTGCTGCTTTTCGGTCAAATAATTTATCAACGCGAATTGAAGTGCGTTGGTGTCCTGATACTCGTCTACCAGGATATATTTGTATCGGTTATTGTATTTTTCGCGAGTCTCAGGGGACACTCGCAGCAGTTTTACGGTCTTTATCAAAAGGTCGTCAAAATCGAGAGCGTTCGCGTTTGATAGGCGTTCCGAATACATCTTGAAAACTTTGGCGATCGAAGCGCGCTTTTCGTCCGTGTACTCAACCCGGGAGGCAAACATCTCAACATCTTCGCCGCGGTTCTTCGCTGAGCTGATAGCTGACAGAACGTATCGAGCGGCGAGCTGTTTTTCGTCGAGGCCGAGGTCTTTTACGCAAGCCTTTATCACCTTCATAGAATCGTCCGTGTCATAGATGGTGAACGATTTCGAAAGGCCTTCGTTGAGTTTCTCGATGTCCTGCCGGAGCATCCGCACGCAAAGACTGTGAAAGGTCGCGATGAGGGGAGCGGAATTCAGCTTCTCGCCGTCAAAAAGAGTCACGACGCGTGACCGCATCTCTCCGGCAGCCTTGTTCGTGAAGGTCAACGCCAAAATGTTGTACGGCTGAACTTCCTTTTCGGAGATCAGATAGGCGATGCGAACGGTTATGACCCGCGTCTTGCCCGAACCCGCACCGGCGAGAATGAGCAGCGGCCCCTCGGTCGTTTTGACGGCCTCGATCTGTTCGGGATTTAGTGCGGAAAAAATATCCATCTATTAAAAAAATCTAATACGGTCTATTTTACGAGCTGCTGAATTTCCTTAAACTTTTCGTGCTTTGCGTCCCGCATCAACTCAAACAGCATCATCTCCGCGGACGACGGAACTACGCCGTTCATCTGCATCTTTGCGAGCCCTGCCACCTTGTCGTGCTCAAAACGCGATCCGACGCAGTCGGTAAGCACGTGAACTTCGAAACTACTATCGAGGAGTTCATGCGCGCTTTGATTTACACAAACGTGGGTTTCGATCCCGCAGACGACGACTTGCTGCGTTCCGAGTGCCGCCAAGGTGTCAGTGAACGATGGTGCCCCGAATGAACTAAACGCGGTTTTCTCGATCGGTTTGTAATCGTCGGGAAGTGCAAAGAGGACCTCTTCCACAGTGCTTCCCAAGCCTTTCGGGTATTGCTCAGTGACAATAACAGGAATTCCCAAGATCCCGCATCCCCGAATGGCGATCGAAATATAACCTGCTATTTGAGCGAAATCTGGAATCGAGGACCGGAACGCCTCCTGCATGTCGATCACGACGAGGGCGGTCTTTACGCTGTCCAAAAGCTTGGGGTGCGGCATAACATACAACTACACGCTCAATCTGGATCCCGTTCGGCATCGGCACGCTTTTTTGCCAGCCGTTCTTCCTTTTCCCTCATTTCCTTTTTATAGGTCACAAAGAAGAAGTAAATTGCGACTCCACAGACGACGAAGATCAATATCATCATCGCCGTGATGAAATAGATCTCGGCACGTGATCCTCCGGGCATACTTCGAGTTTAAAGACAGTCACCCCAAGATTCAAGTTGATGTCTGAGTTAGTAAAACTTTGATGGGTTCCGATCTAGTGTGGAGCCTGATTAGCGGGAAAAGCATTGAGTTCGGGCAACGGGTCCGCCAGCAATTTCGCACGGTAGATCTCCGGAAGGATACGGACCTTTTTATTCTCGTCCGTTACCAAATGCAGCGTCTCGCCCTCGGCGATCAAGGCGTTATCGGACGGCCGGGAGATCTCATAAATAAAACGCAGCGACCGGCTTCTAATTTCTCCGACGCGCGTGCGAACCTTCAAAAGATCTTCATAGAATGCAGGTGATTTGTAACGGCAATAGCTTTCGGCGACCACAAGGAGAGCATTGTCTTTTTCCTCCATGTCCTTGTAGGAAAAGCCTCGAGCGCGGCAGAAATCGCTCCGGGCCGATTCGAACCATATTAGATAGTTCGAGTGATGGGCGATGCCCATCTGATCGGTCTCGGCATAGCGGACCCGGACTTCGGTTTCATACCATTCGTCCATAAAAAAGTTGTCGGCTGCCCGCGACTGTTGAAGTAAATTGGCTGGGAGACAGGGATTCGAACCCCGATAGGCAGATCCAGAGACTGCAGTCCTACCATTAGACGATCTCCCAGCGTATGTAATAATCTACGTGGCGAAACCTAAATCTGTCAACTCTTTAGCTCAGACGAGCTTGCCGTAAACCCCCAATGATAGGCAGAATATAAGTTTATGTCCGAGGACAAAGAAATATTAAATAACCGGCAGGCCTATCACGAATATCATATTCTCGATAAGTTCGAGGCCGGGGCCGCCTTGCTCGGTACTGAGGTTAAGAGCATAATGTCCGGCCGGATCCAGTTAAAGGACTCGTATGTCACGATAAAAGACGGCGAGGTTTGGCTGCTTAATTCCCATATTTCCCCGTATTCACATGGAAATTTAAACAATCACGAGCCCTTGCGCTCCCGAAAACTCTTGCTTCACCGAAAAGAGATCGAAAAGCTCGAAAAAGAAACTACACAAAAAGGCATGACGCTGGTCGTAACGCGGATGTATTGGAAAAACGGTCGGATCAAGATCGAGGTCGGGGTCGCTAAGGGTAAAAAACTCTACGACAAACGGGAGACCGAAATGCGTAAAGCGATCGATAAAGAAACCCGCCAGCAGTTGAAAGAAAAGTTGAGATAAGTTATAGATATAACAGGTTTTTCGGTTGTATAAATAAATATTTTTGCTTGAGGTGTTGATGAAACTCACTGGAATCAACGGTAATTTCACCGGAGCGAACACGGCCGTTTTGGCCCTACCGGTATTCAAAAATGAAAAGGCCGCATCGGCCGCACTCAAAGATCTTGACAAGATCACCGGCGGACTCGTCTCCGGGCTCATGAAGGCCGAGGGGTTCAAAGGAGACGCCGGACAGACCGCTCTTATCCGCTTCACGCCAAAAGGTAAGGTCAAAGCCTCTCGACTCCTGCTCATCGGTGTTGGTGACAGATCAGACTACAAAATCTCGGATATCGCCTGCGTGTCCGGCACCGCGACACGTTACCTTCGTTCGCGCGGGCTTAAGAATTTCGCTTTTCTGCCGCGTTTTGACGGTGACGCTGTTGAGGTCGCCCAAAATGCTGCTTCCGGGTTTATCACGAGCCAGTTCGAGCTTGATAAATACAAGACCAAAGATCGAAACGACAAAACGGTAAATACCCTTGTCATCTGCATCGAGGGAGCAAAGCTTGCGGATATTAAGGCTGGGCTGGATCGAGGCCAGATCATTGGCGAATCGATCAATTTTACCCGCGACCTGGCGAATGAGCCACCGAATATTCTCCATCCAACCGAAATGGCACGCCGTGCTCAGGAGATGGCTAAGGAGGTTGGGATCAAATGCGAGGTTCTCGACGAAGCCAAGATGGAAAAGCTCGGCATGGGTTCCCTGTTGAGCGTATCGTTGGGTTCTTCGCAGCCGGCTAAACTCATTGTGCTAACTTACACTCCGGCAAAAAGCACGGCTCCAACCGGGGAAATGCTCGCGCTTGTCGGAAAAGGCATTACATTTGATACCGGCGGCATTTCGATCAAACCGGCCGAGGGTATGGATGCGATGAAGTACGACATGTCCGGCGGAGCGACCGTTATCGGAACAATGCGATCGATCGGCCTCTTGAAACCGACCGTGCCGGTCATGGGCGTGATCGCGGCGGTCGAGAATATGCCGGATGGCAAAGCTTCGCGGCCCAGCGACGTCGTTACGGCAAGCAACGGCAAGACGGTCGAAATACTTAACACCGACGCTGAAGGTCGACTTGTGCTGGCCGACGCGGTTGCATACGCCGAAAGGAACGGAGCAACGCGAATCGTCGATATGGCTACCCTGACAGGTGCGGTGATCATCGCTCTCGGCGATGTGAATACTGGCATCATGGGTAATGACCAGGGACTCGTTGACGAGATCATTGCATGCGGCAAGGAAACTGGCGAGAATTTCTGGCAGCTTCCGGTCGGCAAGGAATACAGCAAACAGATCAGGTCGGATATTGCCGACATCAAGAACATCGGCCCTCGCGGAAAGGCGGGAACGATCATGGGTGCCGTATTTATTCAGGAATTCATCGATAAAGCAAAGTGGGCACACCTGGACATTGCCGGTACGGCCTGGGCTGACGGAGCAAGGCCCCATCAGGCAAAAGGCCCCACGGGCGTTGCGATTCGTACGCTTCTGCGGCTCGTCGAGAAGTCGCAATAGTGACCGACCTGAAATGTTTTTCCGGAAAAGGCTGATAGATTTAAGATTTATCGGCCTTTTCTTTTGGCAAATAATTGACATTGGCACGTCAAATCTTGTCTAATCCAGACAGTTCATCCCAACTAAGAGAGATATGCGCAAAAATCTGGTCAATTTTTCGATCGTTGTAGGTGTCTTTTTCCTGATCACCGCCTGCATGTGCAAGCCGGACAGGGATTCGCGAAATTCGTCGTCCGATCCGTCGAACTCGCGACAGGAGAAGCCTTCCAATTCGTCGACGAAGGACGCGCCGATAGGCGATCAGGCCGGGAAGAAAAAGGACGAAGGCGACTTCGTAGCGGAACACATCGATGTCACTACGTCAAAATACGCTGAGATCGACCGCCAGGTCCGACAGGAGCGGCTGCTTGAAAAGGCGGCAGATGGTTTGAACAGAGCGTTGATCCTACCCCAAAACATCACGCTTCGAACGAAGGAATGTAATCAGATCAACGCATTCTACG